>JALHRW010000028.1 GCA_022841245.1 Planctomycetota bacterium | reverse complement strand
GCCAGCGGCCAGCGACCAGCGGCCAGCGACCAGCGGCCAGCGGCCAGCGACCAGCGGCCAGCGGCCAGCGACCAGCGGCCGGCGGCCAGCAGCCAGCGGCCAGCCTAGCACTCAGACGGCGGGCTTGCGCGCAAGCGCCAGGAAGATCGGGTAGTCCCGTCCGTTCGCCTTGCGCATCACGTGGACGCGCTCCTGCGCCAGCGGCTGCAGGCCAGCCGCCGGCATCTGCGCGAGGAACGCGTCGGGAGCGAAGCCGAGGTGCGGGACCGGCTCGTCGTGGAAGCTGCCGTCCTCGCTCTCGAGGTCGGCGATGGCCAGCCAGCCGCCCGGGGCCAGGCAGTCGGCGAGCGAGTGCAGCATCGCCTCGACCGGTCCGATGTGGTGGAAGGCCATCGCGCTGACCGCCACGTCGATCGAGCGGGCCGGTAGCGGGTCGGCGATGAGGTCGCGGACCTCGGCCGCGACCCCGGGCCGGCCCGCAGCCTTGGCGGTAAAGCGCTCGACCATGCCCGCGGACACATCGATGCCGAGGATCCAGCCGGTGCGCTCCGCGAGCGGCAGCCCGATCAGCCCGGTGCCGCAGCCGACATCGAGCAGGCGCTGGCCGGCCACCAGCGGGATGCGCGCCGCGATGGCGGCAACGAGATCGGCGGCCATGGCCTGGCGACGCGCGTCGGCATCCCAGGTCGCAGCCTTGGCATCGAAGGCGTTGCTCATGGGCGCCGATGGTGCGCCGCGACCGGCGCAACCAAGCGCAGTGTCACGACGCCGCCGCCAGCAGGTCGGCAGGCGAGCGCACCGCCACCCCGGGCCGGTTGAGCACATGGGTATAGATCATCGTCGTCTGCACGTCCTTGTGGCCGAGCAGTTCCTGCACGCTGCGGATGTCATAACCGTGCTCCAGCAGATGGGTGGCGAACGAATGGCGGAAGGTATGGCAGCTGGCGCGCTTGGTCAGTCCGGCGGCACGCACGGCGGCCGCCACCGCCTTCTGCACCTGGCTCTCGGCGAGGTGGTGCCGCTTGGTCACGCCATCGAGCGGATCCGTCGCCGGGCGGGCCGCCGGGAACAGGTAGGCCCACGGCAGCGTGCGCGCGGCGTCGCCCAGCTTGCGGGTCAGCGCCGGCGGCAGCGAGGCCAGGCCGAGCCCGCGCGCAAGATCGGTAGCATGCAACGCGGCGACCAGCGCCAGCTGCCGTTGCAGATCGCCCACCACCGACTCCGGCAGCGGCGTGCGCCGGCTCCCGCCGCCTTTGCCATCCAGGACCAGGATGATGCGGTGCTCGAGATCGATATCCTTGACCCGCAGGCGCACCGCCTCCATCAGGCGCAGGCCGGCGCCGTACAGCAGGGTGGCGATGAGCCGGAACTGCGGCTCGCCGATGCGGCCGAGCACGGCGGCGACCTCGCGCGCGCTGAGCACGGTCGGCACCTGGCGCGGCCGGCGGCTCGGCGTGTAGTCATCGATCGCCAGGGTGGCGACGCCGTGCACCTCGGTGAAGAAGGAGACCAGGGCATTGAGCGCCTGGTTCTGGGTGCTAGCCGCCACCTGGCGTTCGGCCGCCAGGTGGCTGAGGAAGGGTCCGACATGCGCCTCGACGAGCGCCGCGGGTTCCACCCCGTGATGCCGGCTGCAGCGCTGGACCCACTGGAGATACGTCTCCTCGGTACGCAGGCTGCGTTGCAGGGTGCGCAGGCGGATGGCGAAGCGGCGCAGGGTCGGATCGGCGGGCAGGATGCCGCGACCGAGCGCCTCGACGGCTTCCGCGTCCGTCGTGACCATGCGGGCCTGGCACGCCGGCCAATCGACCGCCGCGAACCACGGTGCCTGGATGCGTTCCCCGAACCGCCGGAGCGCCTCGACGGCTTGCGCCTTCTGCCAATCGGCTGCCTGACTGCGGCCTATCACATCGACATGCGCCAGGACATCCGACCCCTCCAGCTCGCCTGCCCGAACTCCAGGATGGCGCGCCAGCAGCTGCTCGACCCGGACCCGGTACCAGCGCACAGCCTTGGTTGGAACACCTTGAGTTAACAAGGATTGCAGATACACGGTCCACCATGCCTCGGACGCTGCTGAGCTTACTTGGGAGACGACAGCACGAGGTGGGCTGCTGATCATGGAGTCCGTTATAACCCGTGTCTATACGAACGCAATGATGCCGCTGCGCCCCGAACAACCATCGCCACGCCCGTGGCGGTCCAATTAACTGTTAGCCAAAACCATGAAATTCGAAAATATTCAAAGATTCGATGACGTAATTGAAGACGAAGGGGAAATACTCGAAGAATATCATGGTTACAATGTTCTAATTACAGGTGGATATCACGCCAAGATTTATGATGGGGAAGATCAAATATGTATTCTTAACAACATTATGAATTCATTATGGGATCCTGAATGGGATAGCCTGGTGCGTTTTCTATGGTCCCAAGGTTATGAAAATATTGTGTTCTTGGGTGGCAATGGTTATTCCCCATTGCATGATATTAGAAAATTCAAAGCAATGCCAATAGATGGACATGGAAAGGCTAGAAGGCAAGGTGGTATGTGCCCAAAGTGTGGAATAAGGCTGTTTAGGAAAGAGACAAAACAATGTGACTGTGGATGGAGAAAATGTGGCTAACAAGTCGGTGCAGACGGAGCCCGTGACGTGTTCGTTCCAGGCGTGTTGCGGTCAAGAATTCGCGGCGGAATAAGGTGAAAATGGTGAAAATAATGGTTGTCCCCGCCGCTCAGTTCTTGACGCTCCACTCCCCAGTCTTCCAATCGCCCTCCACGATGTCTCTCTAGTCCACCCCAGTCGGCCACGGGCCCGCTGACCTCTGACGTTGGGCAAACACGTAGAAAAAAGCATACAAAATGAAAAGCACCATAACCACCATACATACAGATGTTATCCTCATCGACATTCGGGGATACAGCAAAAAGGATAATGCAGGACAACTTCAGATTGTTGAAGTAATGACGGCGAAGCTAAGGGAATTAATTAATCTACTTGGCGGTGTTGGATCTATTAGTAATGACAAACTCAGGAATAATCCTCTTGTTATCGGCTATGTGGCAACCGGAGATGGGGCATATGTCATTATGAATCCACTATTTGGCGGATATGGGATTTTACTGGCCCATGCCATTAGAACGCATTTGCTGCTGGTTAACAAGAAGAACAATGGCGCAATTTACGACGGTGTTCGTGCTGCGGTACACCTAGGTCCATGCATTGCGTATCGTGATGTTACAGACAAGGTCAATTTTGCAGGAGACGGACTAAACGATTGCGCGCGAATTAGTGGCGTTCATAAATCATCTGGATATCCAACTCAATTCACTGATGATGACTATCTCGTTGCATCGCATGAGGCCATAGCCTGTTTTGAGGATAGGTATATCACAAAAATACCTCAGGTTTACAGGGATTTTCATCAATATACAAAGTCCAACGACGTCGATGTTGTCGATAAACATCAAAAAATCCACAAGGTGAATCTTATTGAAATGAATAGGTTTATGGTGACTCAGCCTTTTGTTCCTGCAGTGACATTAGAGGAAGAAAAACTGGCACTGATGAGGAGCTTGGCTAAGGGGATTGTTCCGGATGATAAATAATCTGCCCAACAAGGCGGTGCAGACGGAGCCCGTGACTTGCTCTTTCCAGGCGCGTTCCGGTCAAGAATTCGCGGCGGAATGGGTGATGAACCAAGTTTAATGCTCTTTGGCCGCCGCTCAGTTCTTGACGCTCCACTCCCCAGCTTTCCAATCGCCATCCACGATGCCTCTCCAATCCACGTCAGTCGGCCACGGGCCCGCTGACCTTTGTCGTTAGGCCAAGAAATGCTGTATGCACTGAAAAATAGTAAAAGTGACTATTATCCAAAGCATCAATTCACAGAAGAACCGGTAAATGCATTTGTAAAGTGCCCTTGTTGTAAGGTTGGTCCTGGTTCCTCGTGGGATATTCAGTCATTTGGTGTACAGGCTGGAAGTCGTTGGCCGGATTTCTTGCCAATTGGCAATTTCATAGCTGTCTCAGACTTGGTAATAGATGCTCTGAGTAATAGTAATATCAAAGGATATGAAATTGGGTCGGACATATCGATACGCATGTATGGGAAGAAGTATAAATCGAATCCAATCAGATATAGGTGCATTATTGTTAAATATGGACTTGTTGCATGCTCAAATGAAGCGAGTGGAAATTATTACTGCAATTCTGAATACACACGCAAGGCTGTAACAGAAATTGATAAACTGTGCAGATATTGCTCTTATGTCGACGATGGAAGACCGTCGGTGTTGGAAATTGATAAACTCAATCTGGATTACTCCACTTGGGATGGTAGCGATATTGGAATGTGCTGTTCTTTTACTCTGGTTTCAGAGAGGTTGGCAAGATTGATAATTGGCCAAAAGTTTACAAACGTTGGTGTGTATAATATTGCTGATGCGCGTGAATGGGATGCTTGTCCACTAGGTCTACGTGATTTGGCCTAACAAGTCGGTGCAGACGGAGCCCGTGACGTGTTCGTTCCAGGCGCGTTCCGGTCAAGAATTCGCGGCGGAATGGGGTGATGTTGTGGTAACCATGGTTGTCCCCGCCGCTCAGTTCTTGACGCTCCACTCCCCAGTCTTCCAATTGCCATCCACGATGTCTCTCCAACCCACCTCAGTCGGCCACGGGCCCGCTGACCTCTGTCGTTGGGCAACCTAGGAAATCATAACCTATGAAATACCTCAATCTCGTCACAATTCTAATACTCGTTAGCACTGCGCAGTGCGCAGAAAACTTACGTATTGCTCTGTATGGTGAAGACCAACCAATTCAAGTATTTCGAGCGATATTCGCCGTTTACCTAGAAAAGAAAAGTCCAGAATTGGCAAAGCTAAAGAAGGAATACGAAGATTTAAGAATCGTAAGCGAAGTCTTTAATGAAAGAACGGTCAATGAGATGCTAATAAAAGAAAAAGAAATATCATTGGATAAGTTTTTAGAAATTAAAAAAATGGAAATTCAAGCCAGACAGCGCGGAAATGAATTATATGATCAAATTAACAAGTATACGGACAATATTATCAGATCTGAATTAAAGGAATACATTAAAGACAAGTATGCTGTGGTAATATTGAGTACTCGGTCTGATATTATTGGAAGCGTCGAGGTCGTGGATATAACCCAGGCATTTCAAGAGCATCTCTTCAAGAAGTACAATATTGATATTAAGAAATTCCCGAACTTTTGAGAATCAATACATGCCCAACAAGGCGGTGCAGACGGAGCCCGTGACTTGCTCTTTCCAGGCGCGTTCCGGTCAAGAATTCGCGGCGGAATGGGGTGACGCATCAAGTACTAAGGCCATGGGCCGCCGCTCAGTTCTTGACGCTCCACTCCCCAGCTTTCCAATCGCCCTCCACGATGACTCTCCAGGCCACGCCAGTCGGCCACGGGCCCGCTGACCTTTGTCGTTGGGCCCCAGTCGTAAACATACCCAGACTACTCAAGGAATACCATGTATCTGCAAAAATTGAACATTAAGAATTTCCGCTCATGCAACAATGTGACACTCGAACTAAATTCAGGGTTGAACGTGTTGATAGGACACAACGGAAGTGGCAAAAGCAGTCTTCTCCATTCGATTCTTATGTTGAAAAGACTTGCGATAAACGGAGGGCGATACCCTCACCAGGAATCGGAAATACGTTCTGAAATGTTACTTCGCGGATCTATCGTTGCCGATCAAAAGCCAGTTGATTTTAATATTCGACTAATGATAGGGGCGTCGGAGAGATCGCAGGATGAAATAGTTGCAGAAAAACAAACATGGCATTTTAAAGATAAAGATGCCTCGACATCAAAAGATCTAAAATTCAATATTCCTCTTGAGGCGTTTAGATACTTTTCTGATGCCAGGAAAATGGAATTCGCAGATCCATATGGGAATAGCCGATATTACGTGCATTCTATGCTCAAGCATGAAGTTGGCAATTCGGAAGCATTGATAAAGCGTAGGGATTCATTAAATGAAATTCATGGGTTTTGTGGGTCAATTAATTACTACTCCGCGAGTCAGTTTTCGGATCCCTCGAGATGCCCAGCTTCAATAGAAATTGAAGATGAACGTCGAGAAATTAGGAGGGGCGGTGGTGTGAAAGACCACGGCACTCTCATTCTGCATTTGTATAGGGCAAGCAAAGGGAACCCGGAATTGTTTGAAAAATACCTCAATCTTGTCAATAAGAAGGGGCTTGGGCTAATTGAAAACATTAACTTTCAAGAAATCGATATTCCATCAAATCAGTACACTGTATTCTCTGGTGGAAAGGTGCGCGTAAGTGAGGTGAAGCGAAAAATAATTATACCAGAAGTACAAATCAGTGGGAAAACACTATCCCTTGGCCAGTTATCAGAAGGGACATTTAAGACTCTAGCATTGGTATTTTATGTCATTACTGATCAGAGCCAAATGATATTAATCGAAGAGCCAGAAGTTTCAATTCATCATGGATTGTTGAATGGCGTTGTTGATATAATTTCAAAATATTCAAAAAACAAGCAGGTTGTCGTCACGACACACTCAGATTTCTTATTGGATAGGGTTGATCCAGACGTCGTTCAATTGGTTCGCAGAGATGATAGCAATGGGACGTCGGTGCGTTCAATAACAAAATCAATGTCAAGTCGCGAATACAGTGCATTAAAGAAGTATCTCAATGAATGTGGCAATCTTGGGGAATATTGGCGCGAGGGAGGGCTTGACGGTGAATAAATATGGAATTATTGCCGAAGACGACAGCGATGTCGATTCACTCATTCAATTGATAAGAATGATTACAGGTAGCGCTTCAATTGGATATGCAAAGTTTATTGGAAATGGATGTGGGAAAATCCCAAGAAAGGCCAGACAATGGGCAGATATTCTAAAGGCCAAAGGGTGTAATGCGCTTATTCTGTTGCATGACTTAGACAGAAAGACGCTTGATGCCCTAAGGAAAGACTTGGAATCATCCCTTAGGCCATCGCCGATTAAAAATCACCTTATATGCATACCGATTGAAGAACTCGAGTCTTGGTTGCTTTCTGACAGTTCGATATTTGGGAAATTCTACACTCTCAAATCCGCGTTTCCGGAAGTTCCGAATCCAGAATCCATCGTTAGTCCAAAGGAATATATAGAAAGGAAAATTGACAAACTCAGTCATGGCAAGTGCGAATATTTAAATGCCAAGCACAATGAAAAGTTGTTCGGACTTATTGATCATTCAAAATTAACCAAATGTAAATCATATATACCACTGCAAGAATTCTTGCTGTCAATAACATGAAATGGCCCAACAAGGCGGTGCAGACGGAGCACGTGACTTGTTCTTTCCAGGCGCGTTCCGGTCAAGAATTCGCGGCGGAATGTGGTGATGGACCAAGTTCAGGCCCTTTTGCCGCCGCTCAGTTCTTGACGCTCCACTCCCCAGATTTCCAATTGCCATCCACGATCTCTCTCCAATCCACGCCAGTCGGCCACGTGCCCGCTGACCTTTGTCGTTAGCTGCAAGCCATGATAATAAGCAAGTCCATGAATGAACGATTATATAATGATATTCCTGAAGGCGATCTTGTTAGATTTATTCAAAACCATTTAGTCGGAATTGGGTCAGACCTAACAGTGAATGGATTGGATGCTGATGTAAAATTCGTGGTTTATGCCAGGGTTGAACGAGAGGACAGATTTTCACAGATATACTTGGCGGCAGAGGAACGAATGTTCATGGCAGATTACTGGCGCAAAGGCGTCATGCTTGCCAATGGGGCAAGTGCAAATGCAGAAGATATTTGCAAAAGCCTACAATCCTGGATCCAAAATAAATGTTCATTGTCTACATTGGGTCAGCAGTTTAGTTGGGTTTCGATTTCCAAGGGGTCGTATGAAATCGAAAAGGGGAATATCGTCGAAATGACATGGACAAATTTCACACAACAGAGGCACAAAGACTTCCCTGAATTGAAAGATTTTATTATCGCAGCATCACAGAATCCAATATTGCGCAGATACTACCCGTTTACGAGTATGAACACGATGCATTTTAGTCGGTGTACAGGTTATCCGTACACTTCTGACATTGCATATGTTGTGCCAAGAGGAAAGGGAATGTATGACATTCGACAGAAAAATGAAACATTGGCCACAGGGAATGGTGCCATGGCGGCTAAATTCATTGCCGATAGAATTCCCAAACACTGGGGTCCTGCGATTGACGGAACTGCTGATGATATAAAGAATTGCAGCTAACAAGGCGGTGCAGACGGAGCCCGTGACTTGCTCTTTCCAGGCGCGTTCTGGTCAAGAATTCGCGGCGCTCAGTTCTTGACGCTCCACTCCCCAGCTTTCCTAAGGAAACGGCGACTATACGGCTTTAAATTCCATTGATTGGATGTGGTATGCCAAGAAATGGATACGATGCAAACTAGAATTGACAGGGAATTTGTTTCGGTCGCTAAAAAGCGGAAGTTAACGTAGAGTTGCCTGACAAGTCGATGCAGGCGGAACCCGTGACTTGGCCTTCCAGGTGTTCCGGTCAAGAATTTGCCCTGGTGATGGCTGTCCTCGCCTGTCCTGGTCCATTGCGAGACATCGGAACATATGAGCGAATTGCGATGGAAATGGTCTCATCTTTGAAAACGGAGATAATGCCGTCCGGCGGTACCGGCGGACGCACGACGCATGCATCGATTAAAACGTTTGTAACGATTGAAACATCTTCTCTCATCCATCTCATCTGTCCTGGCTGAGGTCCATACGGGTGTGTCCTTAAAAACGGACACGTTTGCTTCTGGTGCGCTCGGAGATGGTCTCTAGCGTGCCTCCTCCATGCGCCCATTCGCCACCCTGCTCATCACCGTTGCCATGTCGGCGGCGGTCGAAGCCGCCCCGCCATCCGGTGCATTGCTGCGTGCCGGCGCCGCTTACGAGGTCGAGCAACTGGTGCTCGCGCCTGGCGATACTGCCGGTCTCGCCGTTTGGGCCGAGTTGGCCGCTCGCGGCTTTCATGTCGTCGCGGTCGTGCCGCAGGACGGCAAGCAGGTGCTCTTCTGCGAACGCGCGCTCGCCCCAGCATCGCAGGATCCGCGCCTGCCGGCGGCGGTGGCTGCCGATGCGGCGCGCGCCGAAGCGCTACGCGCCAGCCTGAAGCGCATCCTCGCCGAACGCGCATCGACCATCATGCGCCCCAGGCCCGCGCCGTTGCCTGCACCCGTTCCGGAGACCAAGCCGTGATCCGCCGCTTCGCCCTGCTCGCCTGCCTGCTGCTGAGTACCGCGCTGTCCGCCGCCGATGGCGCCTGGGTGTCGCCGGTGTCGTGGAGCGATCCTACAGGGAAGTGGGTCGATGTCCCGCTGAGCTGGGACGGCAGCACGGCCTCCTACGCCGCCGACCAGAGCAACGCAGCAGGCGACGGCCCCTGGCTCGCATTACAACTGGCCGGATGGGTCCATACCGACCGCGTGCTGGTCAACGCCGACTTCGGCTTCGGTATCGTCGACGCGGTGGACCTGGAGGCGCGCAACGCCGACGGGACGTGGACGCGACTGTACCATGGCGCGGTGGCCAACTGCGCCAACGACATCGTTACCTTCCCGGCCCTGACCACCGACGCTATCCGCTTCAGGTTCCATTACTTACGAAATGGATTTTATTTCTGGCTGTATAATTTCGCGGTCTTCGCCCTACCCGCATCGGTCGAGCTGCCACAGGTGGCGACCGGCGCCGCGACCTCGGTGACCGCGAGCACCGCCGCGCTGCACGGCACCATCGCCTCGGACGGCGGCGAGCCCTGCGCCTACCGCTTCCGCTACCACGAACTCGGCAGCGCGACGTGGACCGAAACCCCGTGGGGTGGGGCCGCGGTCTCCGGGCAGGGGGGCAGCTCGGTGCTGCTGCCGGTGACCGGTTTACAGAGCGGTACGACCTACGCCTACCACATCCAGGCGCGCAACAGCATCGGAGTTGCAACCGGCACCGACGTCGCGTTCACCCCGCAACCGGTGGCACTGGGCAGCGTCGAGTGGCTGGCGGCCAGCGACGTCGTCGCGGGCAGCGTCGCCGGCATGACCTGGGATGCGGCGGTGAACGCGCTCGACGACGACGACGACACCGCCGCGCGCTGCTACCACCCGCTGTGGACGCAGCAGTGGGGCCCGGACCTGACCTTCGCCCTGCCGGCGGTGGAGATCGACCACGTGCGGCTGAGCGCCGGCGTGAACCCCTACATCGACGCGGTCGCCGTCGAGCTGCGCGCGACCCCCGAGGCGGCGTGGACCCCGCTCTACCAGGGTGCCTTCGCCGACCGCACCTGGCTGGTGCTGCCGCTGCCCGCCCGTGGGACCTACGCCCAGGCCCGGGTGCGCTTCCATGTCACCACCACCGGCGTGGGCACGAACTGGGAGCTCTACGAGTTCCAGGTGCGCATGCCGCCGCTGGTATCGTTCGCGGCGGGTGCCGACCAGACGGCGACCCAGCCCGGCCACCTCGCCCTGCCGCTGCGGTTGCAGCCGGCGACCTCGACCCTGCCAATTACGGTAACGTTGGTGACGAGCGGTACGGCCCAGGAGGGTGTGGACTGGCGGTTCGCCTCGCTCAGTGGCACCCCGCCGTTGGTGACCATCCCGGCAGGTGCGACGGCCCCTGGGATCGACATCGAGGTTCTTGCGGGAACCGGGACGCAGACCGGCATCTTCACCCTGGTCGACCCGCAGTTTGCGCGCAGCACCGCTCCGACCGCAGCGATCGTGACTATCCAGCGCGAACCACCGCCACCACCGCCAGTGTTCGCGCAGCGACGATCGCCGCTGCACAGCCAGCCGCGCGAGCACTTCGATGCGGCACGGTGGGGAAGCGACCCTGACTATCGGCTGGCATATCTGGCCGCGTGTGTGCCCGAGCGGGTATGGGAGGCACTGGCGCCGTCGGCCTGGACTCCGCGCCTGGCCGCCACGGGATCGGCGCGACTGCAGGGAACCGTTGGCGGCACCGTCAGTGTGACGCTGCGTGCTGCGCCAGGCATGCCGATCAACCTGTGTGTGGATCAGCCCGACGTGGTGACCGGTGCGGCGACACCGGCCTGGAGTGTGGTCTGTGACACCGAAGGGACGGTGATCGTCCCGCTGCAGATCGTGGCAGTCGGGCAGGCACGGGTGCTGGCTGGTTCGCCGGCGGCATCTGGAACCATCCATATCGTGATCGAGGGAGTGCAGCCATGATGTCCATCGCACGGCTCTGCTTCCAGGCGATCGCCACATGTGCATGTACCATTCCTGTGCTCCTGCTGAGCACGCTGGTTCTCAGCGTGCAAGCGGGAGAACCATCCATTGCCCCTCGGTGGTACATCGTACCGCCGGTGGCTACCTATGCCGTCGAATCGCGCATCGATCCGTACGGTGGTTCCGGAACTCTGTATAATCACGGGAGAGGGGTGCCGTATCCGGGCCCGTGGCCGTATTCTTCCGAGGAACCGACCGAGGGCTTGACGGGGACCAGTTTTCCTGCCGTGTACGCATGGCAGGAATCCTGGGAGCATGAGGAACGTCAGGCTGTGATCGCGTTTTATCGTATTCCGGCGTCCGTATTTGCCGGCATGGGCTCGGACGAGGTATTCCTGCCGGGCGAGTTGTGGTCCTTTACCCAAGGGTCGCCTGTTCTGTCAGGCGGCGATCTGACGCAATCCAACGTACGATTGGGAGTATTCGCAGATCCCCGTGCCATGGAGCAGGCATTCTCATCGATTGCGCCGGTCGAGGCAGGCATGCCAGTCGACCCCCAGTTCTATTGGGACGTCTATGGGCAAATCGGGCAGTTTTCGACCCGGTACGCCATCCCGCGCTCGTACGCGCAGGTGGATGCCGAAACGGGGGATGCGTGGCTTGGCGTGTGGGTGGATGTGGTGGATACTCCGCTGGATCAGCCTCCGTTCTGGACGAGCATGCGTGTGGGTGGGCTGCCGCTCTCCGCGCCTACGATCGCACCGAATCTCTCATTCCGAGCACTCGGGCCGGAACCGACGCTGGAATTCGCTGACGGACCATCCGGTCACGAAATCGGAGATCGCGTTGTTGAACTGTTCGCCCAGGGGCGCCTCGTGTTGACGCCCGATGTGGCCATCCCCGTGACGCCGGCATGGCGTGTCAATGCACCTCGCACAGCGACCTTCACGACGCCACTGGCGGCTGCCGATCATGTCGCCATGCAGGTCGATGCAGTCGGTCCGGCGCTCTTCACAGCGACGCTGGGTAATGATCAGGGTCTCCAATTGTCGGAATCGATCGCAGTGCCGACGGATGCCCCGTCGAGCGGTGCGATCGTGATGACCCTGCTCGATGAGCAGGGGGTTCCTGTGGGTGCAACAGTTGCTCCGGGTACGCCTGTAACAATCCTCGTGACGTACCAGGGTGATTTCGGCTCGGGCAGCCAAGCGGCACAATACAGTCGGATATTTCTGGAGTTTACCGACATCGTTCAGGAAGACGGCAGTTCGTTGCCAAGCATCAATGCAGACATCGAGGTCTTGCCGGCGTACACCATGGGCTCCGGGGGAGCGATCAATGCCCAGCAGGGGGCACAGACGGGTGCTGAGGTCGGTCAGGCCAAATTCCGCTTTGTCAATCGGTATCGTTTGGGGTTGGACCGTCTGGTGGCGCGCAACGAGTCTGGGACAGTGGTTTCCGAGCCAGTCTCGATTCTGTGGGATGTGCCGGTGGGCGCTGAGATACCCGCTCCACCTACCGAGGGAGGTGTAGCCATCTGTCCGCTCCCCACGGGCCAGATCACCCCGCTCACTTCCCGCGTCGAAAACCCCCAGTTATCCCACATTCACACCGCCACGGATTTCCAACCGGCCAGCGGTACTGCCGGCTGCGGCTCCTGCGGCGCCAGCGGCGGCGCTGGCGGTGGGTTGGCTACGGACCTCCGTCTCGACCGCATCCACCGCTATGCCGACTTCACCCGCCCCGGCTCGTTTGGCCCCGGCGTGTTCAGCAACCTCGACATCCAGTTGACATTGTGGGATCACGGCGCATCGGGCGAGATATGGGATCCCTCCGCCGCCAGTCCGATCCCGCTGACACGCATTAGCCCGGGGCGGTACGGCGATGCCAAGCGGTCGGCGATCCAGAGCCTGCTCCTGTATGCCGCTGATGGTGCGACGGTGGTGGATGCCGACGCGGCCGTCACCGTGGTGGCGACGCAGCACGATGGCAGCCAATGGGTCTTCGAGCTGGTCCAGGCGGGTCTCGGCGGCGACGCCGACCGCCAGGGCCGCCTGACCGCCATCCGCGATCGCGTCGGAAACCAGTTGATGGTCACGTACGCCTTCCCGGCCGACGCCACCGACGCCGTGCTTGGCGCCCGCTCCCGCCTGCAGGAGATGGCGACGGCGACGGACCAGCGCGGTCGGCAGCTCTCGTTTGCCTACGGCTGGTCCTGTGGCCAACCCGTGATCACGACTCTGACCTACCCAACCGGGGTGACGGTCACATATCACTATGACGGTGATATCGCGGGTGTGTCTGCTATCGACTATCCCGACGGCACGCATTCCAGCTTCACCACGCATCTCGACGCCGCGAGCCAAACGCAGGTCATCGACTATCAGGATGCCGGTGCCGAGGGCGTCCATCGTACCAAGTCCGTCCACCTGACCCTGGTCGACTGGCAGAACGCCGATGGCGCGCGCATCCCGCAGTCGCCCAACCGCGTCCGGCGCGTCATCGGCCCGACCGGCGAGCCGACCTACCTCAACTGGTTGGAGCGCGATGGCGCCCAGGTGCAGATTTATATCTTCGAGGGCGGCGGCATCGCCGGCAAGGGGCGCATGCTGCGCCTCGACACCACGGAGGGCGTCACGGATGCGACGTGGATTGCCAAGTCCTGGAGCTTCGCCACCGAACCGTCGACCTGGGCCTGGGAGAAGGTGGCGGATTACGAAGCCGATAGCCGTTTCCGCATGGGTGCGCAGACCGAGCCCCTGGGGAAGTCCACCACCTATCAGCGTGACCCCGCCTCCGGCGCCATCACCGGCCGCGAACACCGCAACGCCTCGGGCTCCGTCGTTTCTCGCGAATCGACCGAGTACAACGCCATGCGCCTGCCGACCCGGCATCAGGACGCCAACGGCCTGATCGCGCGCTCGACCTATGATGATCAGGGTAATCTGCGCTTCCGTACCGAGGGCATCGTCCTGGCCGAAGACGGCGTGACGGAGGATGCGACCCATGCCGTCACCTCGGAATGGCGCTATCGCGCTGACGGCCAGGTGCTCATGGAGATCAACCCGCTGGGTTGCGTCACCGAGTACGAATACGACACGCGTGGTTTCCGCACCGCCGAGGTGAGCCCGCCTGACGATCAGAGCACCCCGCTGGTTCGCGCCCGGAAGGAATGGCATTATGATGTCGCAGGCCGCCTGGAATGGTCCAAGGATGCTGCCGGCCACACCACGCGGTACTTCTATGACGACCGCAACCGCGCGCAGGAGGTCCGCTACGGCAACGAGTCCAAGGAACTATATCAATACGGTACTGGCCCCAATGCCAACCTGCTGCTGAGCAAGACCGACCGTGACGGCATGGTTACGACTTTCGGCTATGATGCCGCCGGCCGTGAGATCACGCGTGTCGAAGGCGCGCAGGCGCCCGCGTTGGCGATCACCACGACCACCACGTATCTGGAGGGCACCGATCTGCCGCAGACGGTCACCCGTGCCGGTCAGAAGACGGAATACGTCTACGACACGCGCAAGCGTGTGGTCGAGACGCGCCGCTGGATCGATGGCTCACGCTATCTGGCCGACAGCACCGTGTTCGACGCCGCTGACCGGGTGGCCTACACCCAGGACGCGTTCGGCCGTCGGACCTACTCGGTCTACGATGATCTGGATCGCGTCACCCGAACGCTCCGCGAGGCCGTTCCGGGCGGCGTCCCCGTCGGTGCGGATGTGGCGGCGCTCTCCCGTGTACTCAGCGACAATCCGCCGTATGTGATCGAGGAAACCAGCTACGATGTTGGCGGCCGTGTCCTGACTACGACCGACGCTGCCGGGGTCGTGACCAAACTCGGCTACGACCACCTGGGCCGTATGATCGATCGCTGGGAAGCGCTCGGGACTCCGGTCGAGGCACACTGGCAGTGGACCTACGACGCGGTTGGCAACCGCGAGACGGAGACCGATCCGCTTCTGCATGTGACCCGATTCGCCTATACGGGCCGGAACCTCCTCGCTGCACAGACCGTCGCCTTCGGGACGGCTGACGCTGCCACTACGCGGTTCTCCTATACACTCACGGGCCAGCGTTCCACCCAGACCGATGCCAACGACCACACGACCCAGTGGATCTACGGCAACTGCTGCGATTGGCTGGAAGATGTTATCGACGCTGCTGGGTACGTTACGCATTACACCTATACCCCTGGTGGGCTGATCGAGACGGTCCGGGATGCCAGTCTCCATTTGACGCGCACGGACAATGATGGCCTCAAGCGGCCGTTCGCCGTGACGAATGGCGACAACGAGATTACGACCACGCTCTACGATGACAATCTGCTCGACGCCAACGGCTTGAGCGGCACCTATGCCGCCGAGTTTGCGCGTATCGCCGATCGCACCGGCCACCGTGCGGTGGCCGTGCTCAACCACCTCATGGAGACCACGGTGCAAGTGAGTGACGGTCTGGGCCGAACGGTGCTCGTGATCGATGCCGAGCGTCATGTGACCCAGACGACCTATGATCAGGTGGTGATCGCTGCGGATGGCGCAACGCTGGTCGAGACAGCCACGACGGATCCTCTCGGCAACACCATCCGGCAGCGCGTCGATGGGCTGGGTCGGGTACGCGAAGTGATCGATGCTCAGCAGCAGGTGACAACCATTCGCAGCGACGCGAACGGCAACCGTCGTGGCGTCACCGACCCGCTGGGGCACAGCACATCATTCACGTTTGATGATCGGAACCGCCAGACGGGCAGTGTGGATGCCTCGGGCAATACGACGAGCACGGAGTATGATCTGCTCGGGAATGTCCTGCGGCAGGTGGACGGCTTTACCCACGCGACGGAATTTACCTACACGGCACGGAATCAGAAGGCATCGGAGACCGACAGACTCGGTCATACATCGACCTTCTCCTATGACCCTGCGGGCAACCTGATTGCGATCTCGGATGCTGAGAACGAAGCCAAGAAGGCCACGGTGACGCCGGAGGTCTATGAGGCTGGGAAGACCCGGTATACCTACACCGAGCGCAACCAGTTGGAGACGGAGCGGTTCCCCGGCGAGACCGCCGCGCGCAGCTACACGTACCACCCGAACGGTCAGCTTGCGACCCGCACCGATCAGCGCGGCATCGTGACGACCTACAGTTACGATGGTGCCAACCGCCTGACTACGCGCGCCTACAGCGACGCGCCGGCCGACGCCTTCGTCCTCGATGACGCCGGCCGCATCACAACCGCCACCTCGGGCCGCTACGGCACGGTGGTGGAGCGTACCTGGAAGCCGACCGGTCTGATCGAGACGGAGACCACGACCTGGCCCGCCGACATCAGCGGTGTCACCAGCAGCGCCCTGGTGCAGTATGGTTATGACGCCGCCAATCGCGGAGTCAGCGTCACCTATCCGGGTGGAGCCTCCCTGGCGCGGACCTTCACTGCCCGCAACCAGCTCGACACCCTGACGCTGGGGACGCAACTCATGGCGACAGCCGGCCATGACGATGCCGGACGGCGCACCAGCCTGCTCTACGGCAACGGCCTGACCGATACGCGGACCTACACCGACGACAACCGCCTGGAATCGACCGTGGTCAGTGCCGCTGCGCCCGCCGCGCCGGCTCTGAGCTTGTCCTATCAGTACGACGCCAATCGGCGCAAGACCGACGAGACCGATGCCCTCACCGCCACGCGCAACCAGCACTTCGCCTACGATGACGCTGATCGGCTCACCTCGTGGAATACGGGCTCGGCAACGCAGGCATGGACCCTGAGCGCAGTCGGCGATTGGAAGAACACGACCGTGAACGGCGTCATCGAGAACCGCGACCACACGGCCGTCCACGAGATCGCCAAGATCAACGACATCCCGGTCCTCCACGACGCGGCAGGCAATCTGGCGCGCGCCGCCCAGGGGCAGGGCTTCTCCTGGGACGCCGAGAACCGTCTGCTGATGGCCGACATCGCCCCGAACAATGAGAAGACGCAGGGTCAGGCGTTCTACTGGTACGACGCGCTGGGTCGCCGGGTGGCGAAGCGCGTCCATGACAGCGTGACCCGCTACGTCCACGATGGCTGGCAGGTCATCCAAGAGCTCGACGCCCCATATGTCGCCACCCCTGCCGAAGCCGCCAGCGACGGTGCCCTGACCAATCTCGCCACGGTTCCGGACGGAGCCCTACTCTATCCGACTTACGATGCCGAGGGCAACCGCCATGACCCCGTGCGCGTCAACTTCCAGCCCGAGACGACGGCTATTCCAGATGGCTTTATCAGCGACAAAGGTCGAGCCTTTGACGTCAGGACCAACGGCCTGAGCTACGGTTGGGACACCGCCCACACAGATGCCCAAGTCCGGCACTTCCACCCGCTGCCCCAGTACGACACCATGGGGCACCTTGATGGCGGAAGCTGGCGGATCGCTCTGCCCAACGGCACCTATCCCGTCGCCATCGTTGCCGGTGATGCCACGAGTCTGGCCCACACCAACAACCTCGTGGTGAACGGCCAGGCGCTGACCGATCCGGATCCTGGTGATGACTCCACTGTCCCAGCATACCAGAAGGGCGACTTTGACGGCTGGCTAGTCAACGTGGAGGTCACAGAAGGCTTCCTGACCATCCAAGCTGGAGATGGAGCCTTTGACCCGACTTTGACCCATGTAGAAATCGGAGCCATGGGCCAGCCGATCACGTCCGAGATGCAGCAGCGGTTGGCAGATCAGATTTTGGCTGCTACTCAGCGGACTGGCGGATCACCATTCTGGAATGGCGGCAGGACTGAGGCACGGAACTATGTCTGGGATCCCAGCTATGTGGATGCGCTGGTGGCGTATCAGCGGACTACGGAGAGCGGGACGGAGTCGTTCTATGTTCACTCTGGGGCACAATATTCGGTTCAAGCGGTCGCGGATTCCAGTGGGAATGTGGTTGAGCGGTACTCTTATGATGCTTATGGAACTCGCGCGATTGAAGGAGTTTCTAATGGGGGGCGGAGTGTTATCGGGCTGACGACCGGATTCACCGGCCGGGAACTGGATGAGGAAACGGGGTTATACTACTTCAGGAATCGGATGTATTCGGCGTCAGCGGGGAGATTCGTAAGCAGGGATCCGATGGGGTATGTGGACGGGATGAGTTTGTATCGTGGCTACTTCGTGCCGGGGGCGATGGATTCGGAGGGCACGTTTACTCATACGGAGACTGACAACATATGGGAAGGGGGCCCGATTGGCCCAGACATTATAGCATTTGCTGCGATGGGGCGCATAAGACTGTCGAAGGTGTTTGTTGATGCGGATTCCGTTGGTGGGTTTGGAGGAACCCCCTTGGAAACCACATTGACCACGGCAATCCCGGTTGGCGTTAGTACAAAATTCCTGGGTAAAATGAGGGACGCTACGTATCTAGGATCGGGCTTCGTTATAGATTATATCCCGATGGTTCCAGGGGCATGTCCACCATATAAGCGCCTTTTCTGGAAGCAGCTTGTTCTAAATCCGTTTTACCTTCCAGACTGGGGGGATTTTGGATATAGCACACCCTGGGTCGCATATGATCCGTATGCAACGCCACCTGTTCACAGCAAAGTCGCAGACTTCCCGGGGACCACATTTTCAGGTTTGTTCAATCGGGATTTCACCCAAAAGTTCCTGCTAATGCTGGAAGGTGAGGATTTTACAGGAGGTAGGAGAGTTGTGTGGTCCACTCGGTGGTCTAGCCACGTCAATGTTGTGAGCAAGGGTAGTCCGCATACGCTATTCAAGGGAACTGTTACATTAACGATTCCAGGTTGGCCGTGAGTTTAATTGGCTTCAAGACAGAACAAACGAAGGAAAACCTATGAGAGTTTCTAGACTAAACGCGACTTTCATTGCGGCTGTGTCTATAGTGTTGTTAGGGGTTCTTGTAGTTGTTTTCAGTAAGGGTCAGTCAACCACTGAGTTTGACGAGGTCATGAATCGGCTAAATCAGACTCATTTCTGGAGTCGAGTGGAGAATATCACACAGAGCGTTGGCCTTGGGAAAAGATTGGATTTTACGGCACAACCGGGGGTATTGTATCGCATAGATGAGCCACCTACCGTTGGTGGAAAGGTTGTGATGCACATGCAGACTCAAGCTGTAAATGATGTAACTGAATTGTCGTATGGATTATTCGATCGGAATGGGCTTATCATCAGTGGAGGGAAGGGCAGCGTTGGTCCGGCGTGGTCTGGCCCTGGAGTCAATACCATCAATGTGTCTAGCGATCGTTTGGAGAAGTGTTATTTGCACATAGGGGTTTTGGGTCAAGGTTCTGTTCGTATTACAGGGTTTGGATTCGATGGTCCAGCAGGGCAACAATAGCCAAATGCTCAGCAATCCATCGTGGTTCATTCGCCAGAATTCCGCCCAGCTCAATTCTAACTACGCTATCGCCACAACTCCAGTGGCCGACAAAGTGGCGTGCTTGATCCGACTAACCCGCTCCATGCCCTCGCCCACCACCACCTTCACCTACCGCGTCGAATCCGACAAGCCCTTGCTGGCTGCTGTTGCCCGGATGTATGTCGCCTCAATGGCCGTGGCATGCCGCCCAAAAGTGTTTGTGTGCGACCGGAAGCCATTCAATAACCTGTTAGTAATCCTTCAAGGAATATGATATGGATAGAATCGATACTAAGCTATATCGAATCAAGCAAATTGGATACTATAGTAGAAGTCCATCGGCCATCCCAATTAATAACGCTAAGAATCTAATAGAAAACTTAAAGCAGTGGATATCAACAATACCGACCATTGACACTACCACAAGTCCGAGTGACGTGGATGGCGTTGATGAAAAGATTTACTGCCTAAGTGTGGTGAAATCTAGTCATAACAACGATCATGTTATAACGCTGTGGGTTGGGATTGATACAGGAGATGGGAATATTGTTGGTGCGATCAAGCCATCAAGTAATGCGGGGAATATTGATTTGGAAACCAGAGGATTCTCTGACGGTAGTATTCCGGGGTTCCCGTTGTATTTTTATGTTATTCCAGAAAGAAACATCATATTTCCGGTCCGATTTAACGGATCTAAAAACGGCATCAAAATATTCCAGCATTATTTCTATGGATTTTTGACGAGGTATTCTAGCTATTGTAACTATAGAACAGATGAGGAAGGATCTAGGGTGGTCGATTTTCACGGCCCCCCGAATTCCAGAGATTTGGGTTACTACCCGCGATTTTCCTACCGAACATGGGAAAGTGGTTCGGTGCGTGAACGGTTGCATGAAAACGTGGAAAGAATTACGCGGGTATTAAAGCGTTCGATGGCAGTAACTAGCAGCGATAGAAACTTAGTGCAAAGAATGGCCGGTATCGCGGGGAGTGCCATCGATGATCGATTTATTGGCGCAAACTTCAAATATGAGATAGATTACTCGCCTACCGTAAGTGAGATTGACGGAATGTTGTCTGAGTATGCTAGTGATACTGATAATTCGGAACTTGACTATGGATTCAAAATCGGTGAAGACACGGTTTGGCTATCCCATTCGATTAGAAAGTACACAACGTTTGCTGACGTTAGGAAACGGCAGGGCATTTTATATTCATCAAGTGGTATTATTAATGCTCTGCAATCAACTCGCGCACAGATTATTACCGACGTAGGCGGTCAGCCATGAAGAGGAATGTATATCTTGCATTGCTTGTATTAGCATTAGGCGTTGGCGCATACTACTTCGTAGAGTTGTCGGTTCTCATGACTGCCACAGAACATCTGGAAACATACAAGGGGATTGCTGCATTTGGAACAATGATGTTTACAGTGGCGGGTTTGTGGGCTGGATTTGTGTACCCCGAGGCAATACGAGTGTTATTTGGGAAAAGTACGACAAAGGAAAAAGCGATAAGAGTAAAAGAATACTCGAACATACTCATTCCAGTGCTTGTCGGATTGCTATGTGTTATTTTATCAACATTTGCCCAGTTCATTATTCCACTAAAGAGGCTGTTTGGCACTAACGAGGAATTATTATTGTGTCTCAAGTTAACTAGCGGATTCTTTATTTATGTAATGACAGTTACGCTATTTGTCTCCGTTGCTGTGGTAATCGCTCCATCGATCACGTGGTATGATATGTTAAAACAAAAGCTTGGCGCAGAGAAAAGGGCTGATGCTAAGATGCCAAAGCCGATCCCAACGGTGGTGGATAACTAATCGTTTGATGTTCCACTTATCCAACAACTACGAGTTAGAGCCATGACATGTTAAAATTCGTATGCGATTATAATCGAGTTAACTCGGCGCGAAAGGATCTTGCATCGCACATATTCAATGCGTGCAGTGAATGCTTGGAAGATTTTAGCTCGTTCGACGACGAGAGAATCTTGAATCACAAGCCGAAGTTTTACGCATTTGAGGAGGGGGACGGTGTGATTAAGGGTATCGTTGGTATGCAGAGAAACATGGATATGCACACTATATCAATGCTGTACACTGTGCCGGAATATCGCAAGACTGGGTGCGCTCGTAGAGCAATCGGTGAACTAAAGTTAGTTCATGAAATCCTTCACGTGACTGTATTATGTAGGTCCCCGAAATTTTACGATCTGAGTCTCTTTTATGAGAGTAATGGATTTTTACCTGCTCCCGAGACGTTCAAGGATGCACATGGGCTAATGTATCAGGACTATATTTGGTCGCGGTCTGGACGTAGACCAAAATGCATGAATGGGAGACTATACGTTTTGTAAATCAGTTATAGCCGCCAATTGTTTTCGCTGAATTGATTCGGGGGTTGGTGATTTGCATCGGTGTGATTCGCTCGTCAATTCATTGGCCCGTTGACGTACTTACTTGGCTCTGGCTGCGCTTGAAGCTAGAAGCATGGAAACCACGAAAAAAATTCGTTTGGCACAAGAAGTGGTTCCTGTATCTGAAGTGACCAGGTAGACGGTGATTGGTGATAGAACTTGTACTACATGAATAACTGGACGTTAATGGTCGTCGCCATGTCGTTTGAATATGAGATTATATCAATCATGTGTTATACGAACTAGGGTAACTTGTCGTCAAACACGTTATCAAATGCAGTTGGATCTGGATTGGCATTTCTGGAGCGTGGTTTCGCTCTGGGTTTTCTTTTCACAAGTGTTCTGATGAACTGCTTATAATACTTTTCGTCTTGTGATACATAGGTGTAAGATGAGATGATGGACCCGTCATCGTTTTGGTGAATGATTGTAGGCATTGAATTCTCCTTATGTTAAATGTTTTTGGTAAATTGGCACAGACATACAATTGCACATCCGTCTACCTGTCTTTAGTTTTCAATTCCGATCGCTCGGATGGATTCTGATTATATTCATCTATTTCGAATTTCTAGGGGTTGGATTAGTGTTGCGGAGACGAAGTTATCATGTTAGTCGCCTCCACCGGGCAAAACGGACCCTAATTGCGTTTCAAATCTCTTTAATTCTTGTTCCCAACTGATGTTGTGTCTGGTTTTTGGTGGGCTTGACTAAAACTGGCTCATGGAAAATGAAAAGACAATCAGAATACAGATTGTATGCTGACAATGAGTTGCGCGAATAGACTCCAGGTCAAGACTGCGTTTTTCAACCTTATTCGTTTTCAGCCACAATTCAGTCCCGGGGCGTCCTTTCCATGGTTTCGGGTTCAAAGTGGCTCAAATCAAAGAGAATCACATCTGGCGGGGGCTGGAGTGGCGCCGGGGCCGGGCGGAACAGCATGTAGGTCGTATGGTGCCAATACCTTCCTGTGACGCCTGATCGGTGAAACCCAGCCGTCTGATTGACGGCCGATGGGTCTAGGACGTTTGGATTTGTCCATCGCGGCCGGGTCGCAACTCGATGCGATGACTGATTTTGGATGGTGTAATAATGCAGCGTCTGCATCTGGCCGTTCGGCCGATGCTGCGATTCCCACGTTCGTCGGTGTTCAGGGTTCAGGCCGCCCGGCGAAAGGACTTCAGCAGTCCGTGCAGTGAATCGTCGCAAACGATCTTACCGCTGCCGATCTTCCAAGGACCTATGGGCACGTTGCCGATGCCCTGGTGCGGGCGGGAACCGTTGTAATGGGCCAAGTAACCAACTACATACTCGCGGAGATGCTCCGCGGAGAGGAATACGATGTGGTCCAGGCACTCCTCGCAGATGGATCTGACGAAGCGCTCGCAGTATGCGTTCATGTCCGGTGCCTGGATCGCGGTCTGCAGGAGTTTGGAGCCCAGCACGGCCATCGTGCGTAGGCCGTACTTGCTATCGTTGTCCAAGATCCAGTGCTTCCGGTTGGACAGCGGTTCGCCCTCCATGGTGGCGTTGCGCAGGCACTGCGCGATCCAGACGTCAGTTGGGTGGATGGTGATGCCGAGGAGGTGGACACGGCGTGTGTCGTGCTCGATGGCGACGAAGACGAAGGCGTTGACAACCTTCCCGAGTAGGCCGATGGGCATCTGGATGAAGTCTGCGCCAACGGCGCTGTGGGCATGCCGGGTCCAGAACTGCGCCCAGGTCGAGCCACGGCGTCGGTTATGGTCGGTCGGCGTCCGGCCATGCTGGGTCAGGACGCGGCGGACCGAACTCTCAGCGACCTTCAGGCCGCAGTTGCCCATCTCTCCGACGATGCGCGAGAGGCCAGTGAGGCCGCTGTCGTAGATGCTCAGTATGGCGTCGACCTTCTCCTGGCCGATCCAGGGCCGACCGGGCTTCTTCGGCTCGGTCTTCCCGTCGCCGTTGGCCCTGCGTTGCTGGTGGCGCTTGAGCCAGCGGATCAGGGCCTCCGGCGAGACGATCCAATGGAACAGCTCGCGGAACGGCCCGACCAGACGCTCCATGGTCCTGGCGTGGCTCAGCCGCTCGACGGTAGTCATGCGAACGCGCTTTCCGTCCATGCTGCGTTTGGCGGTGGCAAGTTGCTGGTCGATGGCGGCGATGAGGTCGTCCACTGGCAAGCCGAGCGCGGTGCCGCAGAGCATCCACAGGCTCACCCGTATGCGGAGGGGGAGGGATTGGGGATCGGCCAGGGTTGGCGGAGTACTTGGCATGGGACGCGACAGATTGGAAGATGGCCGTAAGGAGCGAGGGCAGGTACTGTCCGGTTTTCAGGACAACTGCTTCTCTCAGTTGAATGGGAAAGGTGCGGTTCACCGGCTTCGGCCGGTCAGTGGCTGTCTGGAAAATTGAACGGTTTCTGGGCTGGACTGTGGCGGATTCATGGTAGGAGGGACGCAGTCATTCGTACTCCACTCATGCCCCCGCTCACCACCGCCTTCACCTACCGCGTCGAATCAGACAAGCCCCTGCTGGCTGCGGCCGTCAAGTAATCATTGGACTCAGGAGCATCCCATGCGAATGCCAATGAAGGTCACGCTTGTCCTGCTATTGACCTCGGCGGCGTGGGCTGCTGACGAGATCCTTGTGGCCGATGGTTATCCAGCCGTGCCGAATCCGATTGGGTTTGATGTTCGGTTGGCACTCATCGACTGGTTCCATGGTCAGCATATCAAGGTGGCGGAGAAGTCCTCGGAAGCCGATCTGAAAGCTCTGTATGTCCAGCACTGGGACGCTGTGCGATCTGCCAACTCTCCCAAAGTTGTCGAGCCGTCCATCCCGCAGAAGGCTCCTTCGGACCCGGTTGCCGACGCATTGAACGACATCAGGCTCCAGTTGCGTGTGCAATACCATGTGACATTGCCCGACGGATCGTCCTTGGAAGAAGCACGTGCTCAACTCGATGCGGAGCGGAAAAGGGACAACGAAGCGCGGGCGGCGACTGCTGCACATGCTGAGTCACCTCCCAGTGATGTGGATGCGGCGGATCCTGATAGTCATCCTGTGAGGCCCAGAGTGTCGGATTCAAGGCCAGTTGTTCAGCAACCAGTGGCTTCGCCGTCGCCTCAGGTCGCAGCGCCTCGGGGCTCGGAGCCGCCTGCTCCACCGCCGGTGTACCGTCCCAACAAGAGGAGCTCCAGCCCTGGATCTGATGGACGCTGGATCACGGATCCTGTACAAGCGAAGCAGTCGGCCATCAAGGATCAGCGGATGATCTTGATCCTTTTCACCGGGAGCGATTGGTGTCCGTGGTGCGTAAAGCTTGAAGAAGAGATACTGCGAACGAGCGTGTTCAAGGACTGGGCCAGTGACAACTTCGTGCTACTATACATTGATTTCCCACGTCGCAAACACATTGACCAGGACTTGGCGAAATCGAACGCGGCTGTGGCTCGCCAGTACGGAGTCTCAAGCTATCCAACGGTCTTGTTTGTCGATTCGACTGGCAAACAGGTGTTCAAGTATGGCTATGCCCCGCTCCATCCGACAAAATGGGTAGCGCATTGCAGTGGTTCGTTGGGAATCGCCGAGTGATCATCATCCGCTGCTTCAACACGGACTGGTTGTACTTCGTAGACGATCGTCGCCGCTCTTGTATCCCGATTCACCGCGCCGCCTGTCCCGACTGACGTCATCCATGCCCCCGCCCACCACCACCTTCACCTACCGCGTCGAATCCGACAAGCCCTTGCTGGCCACTGTTGCCCGGATGTACGTCACGTCCATGGCCGGCCATTGGGGGTTAATGCCGCCTAACAACGTTGTTAAACAGCCAGAAGACACCCAATAACCTGTTAGCTGCATCAGTACCATGAACAAGTTAAAGCACACGTTATTGGTATGCGGAATTATTGCAATTATATGCGTAGTCATTCAACCAATACATTCACGGCCAATACTGTTACTATTGGCTGCACTATGGTTTGTTGTAATTGGTTCGTCGGTAGCACTAATGAAGAATTATAAACAAAAAGTTTTGGCTTGTATATGTGTGCTGTTGCCATTGCTGCCGTTAGTCAATCAAGGTGAGGTGAATCCTAAAGATCTCACACATATGTATGTGGAAAATCTGAAAAGCAGTAGTGGAATTGAATATGTTTGGGGAGGTGAAGGATGGATGGGGCTGGACTGTTCCGGGTTGCCACGTCGTTCAATGATAAAGGCGTTGTTTAAATACACTTACCTGAAATTTAATGGGCAGGCGTTGATAGCTTGCTTTGACCTTTGGATCAATGACGCATCTGCCAAAGAGTTTCTGAATGGTTATGGCGGACGCGTTGTAGTAGATGGCACGCGATATAAGATTAATAGTGTTAGATCAGATGTTAAGGCGGGCGATATTGCTGTAACTTATGGTGGTGTGCATGTAATGGCGTATTTGGATAAGCAGACAATAATCCAGGCAGAACCGGAACGTTCAAAAGTGGTAATTGATAAAATTCCGTGTGATAACTCATGGTATGATGCCGATGTTTGCCTAATTCGATGGAAAATAGGCAGCTAACAAGGCAGTGCACCCGACCCCGTGACGTATTCGTTCCGACCCGCCGCTACGGTCAAGAATTCGCGGCGGACTAGGCGAATGGGCAGGGCTATGCACTGTCCCGCCGCTCAGTTCTTGACGCTTCGCTATCCAGTCTTCCAATCGCCCTCTACGATGATCCCGCGTCCCACACCAGCCGGCCATGGGTCGGGTGACCTTTGTCGTTAGTCCCAAACCATTATATTACAATGAGGTATGTTAAGTATTTGACATCCAAAGAGTCTAGATAGACTAGACAGTATGAGCACGACCCTCCAGTCCTGGCAGCTTCAGGAAGCAAAGAATAAGCTCAGTGAAGTTATTGATGAGGCTCTTCACTCAGGGCCTCAAGTCATTACGCGGCATGGTAAAGATACAGCAGTCCTCGTGTCCATTGAACAATACCATAAAATGCGGGCAAAGAGAAAGGGGTTTGTTCAGTTTTTCAGGGATTCCCCCTTGGTGGATAGTGGCATAGACCTTGAACGATCGAAGGATACGGGTAGGCAGGTGGTTGAGCTGTGAATTATCTATTTGATACTTGTGTGATTTCAGAAGTTCAGAAGAAGATTCCCAATCAAAAGGTGTTGGACTGGATTGATGGCATTGAGGATGAAAGTATTTACATTTCATGCATTACGATTGGAGAAATCAAACGAGGTATAGTATCAGTCGACGATGAAAGAAAGCGAACCCGACTGATTCGATGGTATGAAGATGACTTGTTGGCAAAATTTGGAGATCATATTGTGCCAATAGACACTGCCGTCATGGAGGTTTGGGGTTCGGTGATTGGTGAGTTGGACAAGAAACACCTAAACATGCCGCTTATGGATTCTCTTATTGGGGCAATTGCGTTACATAAACGATTGGCGGTAGTGACACGGAATGTTGATGATTTCACTCAAATTGGTGCACGTATTGTAAATCCTTGGGTTTAGCCCAATGTCAACGCCTTATCGGATTGGATTGGGCTAACAAGGCGGTGCAGACGGAGCCCGTGACGTGCTCTTTCCAGGCGCGTTACGGTCAAGAATTCGCGGCGGAATAGGGTGAAGAACCAAGTTCTAAGGTCTTTGGCCGCCACTCAGTTCTTGACGCTCCACTCCCCAGCTTTCCAATCGCCATCCACGATGTCTCTCCAATCCACGCCAGTCTGCCACGGGACCGCCAACCTTTGTCGTTAGGCCATACAATGAAAATACTATTTCTGACCCTTGTAATTGCAACGGCATCAGCAGTGGAATATCCTATTCAGAACATTGCTGGAAATTTGATCACCATTAATGACGGATCAAATATGGTGATGCTTATTGATACAGGTGCGACTCATTCAATGATTTCAAAGAAGTTTGCCGAAATGAATAAGTTGAAAGGGAAAGAAGTTGAAGGTTCTATCTCCAGTTATCATGGTAGAACAGAATCGATAATGACATTTGATGGGAATGTTGGAATTAACGGATTGCCTCAATTGCACAATAGGTGGTTGGTTGTTGACTTGGATGCGATAAAAGTTGATGGAATGGATATAATTGGAGTTATCGGAATGGATTTACTTGAAAGTGCTGGTGCAAAAATTGATATTAAAAGAAAGATAGTTACGATTGATTGAAGTTTGGCCCAACAAGGCGGTGCAGACGGAGCCCGTGACGTGCTCTTTCCAAGCGCGTTCCGGTCAAGAATTCGCGGCGGAATGGGGAGATGAACCACGTACTAAGGCCCTGGCCGCCGCTCAGTTCTTAACGCTCCACTCCCCAGCTTTCCAATCGCCCTCCACGATGCCTCCCCTATCCACGCCAGTCGGCCACGGACCCGCGGGCCTTTGTCGTTAGCCCTATAGGGAATTTACAGCCCCTGAATTCAGAAGGCCCTCTTACAGCTGAAAGGAAGACAATAATATGAACACCGAAAAAATACCCGAGATTCTCTTGAGCCTTTGCGTGGGTCTTATACCATGCATTATGATATTGGGATTCGGATGGATGATGATTAAAATGTATTTCTTAGATGATTATCTGAGTCAAAAGAAATTGGATAAAGGAATTGATTCCTTAGAAAAGTTAAAAGCCCTGCATGAAAACGGAATGATTGATGATGAGGCATTTGAAAAGATCAGGAAGACAATCATTGTTAGCTTAACATCCTAATATTGGGCCAACAAGGCGGTGCAGTCGGAGCCCATGTCTTTGGGTTTCCAAGCGCGTTCCGGTCAAGAATTCACGGCGCAATGGGGTGATGGCGTGAAAGTCGGGGCGTCACCCCGACGCTCAGTTCTTGACGCTCCACTTCCAACTGCCCACCACGTAATCTCTCCAATCACCGTCAGTCGGCCACGAGGCCGCTGACCCTTGTCGTTAGCTCCGAGGGCAGCGGAAAAACAAAGGAGTATATCATGGCCTGGCATGAATTTATTACGGTTGAGCAGATTCCCGCATACAGGATTGCGTTTTGAGGGGCAAAATACCCGCCCAAAGACGTGACAAACGAAATTGACATCGGCCCGCTCTTCCCGCTGTTCTTCGAAAGTGCTAAACAGACGTACGCAAAGGAAACCGGCCGACCGAGTACCGAGGAAGCTGTTCAACTCTGGATGGGTCCATCGCGCTACCACCTTCCACCGACCACTCGCTGGATCTGCCGACTTGAGTTGTCGGCTGGTGAACCCAGCAAAGATTTGGTCGAGGTCTGGATGGCAGTTAGCGAACGAGTAGTGCTCGGAGATTACAATGACGTCAAGAATTGGTCAGGCGGCCTCTATGCCTCCGTAGAGTCGTGCTTCGACACGGCGGTTGCTGAGAGTTGGGCGGGACTGCAGCGTCTTCTGGCCCATCACGGGTTGACTGCAATTGGCAAGGAAGTTCTTGTAGAAAATTTCCAGGCAACCAACCACGGTGGATGGGACCACTACCGCGTCATGGTAGAGGTCGATAGTCGTGGACTTAAGGAACGTGGATGGCGGGTATAGAAACGTCACTCTTAAGCACCGAGCAACTCTGTCGCAGCTAACAAGTAGGTGCAACTAAGCCCGTGACGCGATTCCAGTCTCATTCAGGCCAAGAATTCACCGCGGGATGATGGGAACCGCCCCCGGTGCTGGCGCGTTCCGCCCAAGCATTCGCGGCGTAACGGGGCGATGAAGTGCAATTGGGGTACACGACCGCCGCCCGGTTCTTGACCCCCTGCTTCCCCTCGCTCCAATCGCCCGCCACGGTGACCCGCGAATCCGCGCCGTCGGAGACGAACCATCCGATCTCGTTCGCTAGGCCACACGAAACAACCATGAAATCCACCATCATCCTGTTGCTTGCCGCCGTGCTCCTGCATGGGGAGGAGATCGCGCTTCAGAAAATCGACTTCAACGATGGGCGTTCCATGTTGGGGAAGTATGACAAGGACAAGGGGAGTCTGGCGCTGTGCGATGAAAAGACCGGGAAGATCCTCGCCACCATTCCGGTCAAGTCCGAGGACATCAAGGCCGTGACGGACGTGAAGGTGACGACCAAGGAGTCGGACCCGTTGGACAAACGTGGCATCAATGGCAAGTGGATCACCAATTATGAGGCCGCCCTGAAACTGGCCGCTGAAACGCACAGGCCGATCCTGGCAGTGCTTACCGGTTCCGACTGGTGTCCGTGGTGCGTCAAGCTGGAGAAGGAGATGTTCTCCAGTCAGAAATTCAAAGACTGGGCAAAGGACAACGTCGTCCTCCTGTATCTGGACTTCCCCCAGAACAAGAAACTCAGCAAGGAACAGGAGAAGCAGAATCGGGAATTGCAGGACAAGTGGGGACAGGGCGGTTATCCCACGTTGTATCTCATCAGCGAGAAGGGCGACAAGTATGATTGGAAACATGGGTACAGCGAGGGCGGGCTGGACAAGTGGTTGGCTTATCTCGATTTCAGCAAGAAGAAGCTGACCAAATAGGCTTTGGCGCATCCACCATGCCCAGCCCGCCATGAGCTACACATTTCGTGGCATCATCACCGACGCCACTGAATCCGAATGGACAGCCTTGCGGACACGGGTCGCGTACCGCGTGGTAGCGGACCCGGCGGCGCTGATCATCGCTGACGTGCAGGGTGGATTCCCTGACATCGATGCGTTGGCGAAACGCATCAGCGCAACCATACTGGGACGCACGCTGGTCTCGATGGAATACATCACCTGGGCAGGAGTCCTTGAGGGATTCAGCGCTTCCGTGTTCAGAAACGGGAGGTTGGCAGATGGCCTGGTTTTCCGAGACGTCGAAGGCGGGATGGACAAGGAACCGTTGTTCCGAGTGATGCTGGAGTTGGGCGTCGTCCTGCCAGACGGTGGTTATTTCAGGCCGTTCGACCGGGGAACACCAGGGCATGTAGGCGGCTGACGCACCAGCCGCGGCCGTTCACGGCGCGGCGGGCCCGTGCCTTCGCCGCCGCTTGTCGTATCTTCCGGCGATGGCCGACCCCGTCGCACCGCCCGCCGCCCAGCTGAAAGTGTGGTATCCGGCCGGCCGCCTGCCCGGGCGCGATCTCGAGGTGCGCGGCATCGGCTGCCGCGAGGAGATGCCCGCGGGCATCGTCGACCGCCCGCGCGGCACCGGCGACTGGCTGTTCATGGTCTTCCACGGCGAGGTCGAGCTGCGGGTCGCGGACGAGACGCGCGTGCTGCCCGGTCCGATGCTGATGACCTGGGCGCCCGGCCAAAGCCACTGGTACGGCCGACGTTCGTCGCGCTGGCTGCACTCCTGGGTCCATGCCCGCGGCCCGGACCTCGACGCCCTGGCCGGCGCCGTCGCTCTGCCGCATGGTGTGCCGATCGCCGGTTTCGATCCGCTGCTGCTCGAGGCCTGCGTCGCCGGGCTGCACCGCGAACTGGCACGGCCCGACCCCGAGCCGCGCCTCGCGCTGCTGCATCTCGAGGTGCTGGCGCGCGAGGCGGCGCGCGCCGCCGCCGGCGTGCCGGCCAGCGCTCCGGCGCCATGGCCCGAGATCCGTCGCTTCATCGACGAGCACCACGCCCAGCGCCTGACCCTCGCCGGCCTGTCGCGCCGCTTCGGCCTCTCGGCGCAGCACCTGTGCGAAGGATTCCACCGCTGGTTCGGCGCCCCGCCAATCGAGTACCTGATCCGCCTGCGCCTCGACCGCGCCCGCGTCCTGCTGAGCGACCGCAATCGCAGCGTTGCCCAGGTCGCAGCCGAGGTCGGCTGGCACGATGCTCCGCATTTCACCCGCCTGTTCCGCCGCCGCTGCGGCGTCGCGCCGAGCAGCCTGCGCCAGGGATGACGCTGATGCACCAGCGCTCGAGCTGGATGCCAAACGAAACCCGCAGCCCCCGGCACTGCATGCCGGGCACCAGCGACGTCCTCGGTCTGATTCAGCGGCGCACCGGCGCGATCACCGCGCAGCTGCGATCGCCGATCTTGGCTGCTCCGGCGATCCACGCTGGCGCGCCGTCACGCAGCAGCACCTGCGGCCGCTCGAAGCGGTCGACCGGCTGATCGGTGCCGTCGTCCCACGGCAGCACCATGCGCGCGGCCAACGGCTGCGCAGCCGGCTGCCAGGCCACCCCGTCGGCGGAGACGAAGCGCGCCCATGAGCGCCCGGCCCGGCTGAAAGTGCCGGTGTGGTCGCTGACCAGGGCATGCCATGCGCCCGCCTCCCACCACAGGCAGGGATCCTCGACCGGGAAGCGCACGCCGTCGGCGGTGAATACCGGCTCCGGCTGGCGCACGAACGGCCCGAGCGGGCTGGCGGCGGTGGCGACGGCGTGCAGCACGCGGCCGCCGAACGGCATCGGCCCGCTCTCGACCGTCTTGTAGATCATCCGCCAGCTGCCGTCCGGCGCGATCGCCACCGCCGGATTGGAGGTGATCAGGCGGACCCAGCCCTCGGGCTCGACGTCGATCAGCGGGCGTTCGCTGCGCGTCCACGGGCCGCGCGGATGCGGCGCCACCGCCACGCCGATGCGCTGGTTGTTGCGGTGCTGCCACCACAGCGCATTCGGCCCACGTCCGGTGTTCTGATAGAGGTCGGCTGCGGCGCGTTGGTCGGCAGGCAGCGCCTCGCCGGTGGTGCCCATGTAGAACATGACGAAGCGGTCGCCCCAGCGCGCGACGGTGGGGTTGTGCACCACGCGGCCGTCCCAGCGCCCTGCGCCAGCGCCGATCAGGGCCGGACCACTGACGGTGAACGGCCCGGCCGGCGACGGGCCCTCGGCGTGCCACACCTCGCTGTGCGTGACCCAGGCCTCGAAGCCGGCGGCCTCCGGCCAGGTCGAGAAGAGGACATGGCAACGGCCGTCATCGCTGATGACCGGCGCGCAGCACCACACGTGGCGGCCGGGGATGGCCAGGCAGGCGCTGCGCGGGATGCGACCGATCAGGGTCATGCTCCGGCCTGCAGGTAGACGATGTCGAGCCAGCGGTCGAACTTCAGTCCGACTTGCGTCATGCGCGCAACCTCACGGAAGCCGGCCCGCCGGTGCAGCGCGATGCTGGCCTCCTGCTCGGCGCAGACGCAGGCGATGACGTTACGGAAGCCGCCGGCGCGGGCGGCGTCCATCAACCGGCTGAGCAGCAGCTTGCCGAGGCCGCGTCCGCGGCAGTCGTCGCGCAGGTAGACCGAGTCCTCGACCGTGAAGCGATAGGCCGAGCGCGCGTGGAAGGGGGACAGCGAGGCCCAGCCGGCGATGCCGCCGTCCGGCTCCTCGGCAACCAGCGCGACGTGAGCGCCGCGGTGGCGCTCCAGCCAGGCGAGACGGTCGGCCAGGGTTTCCGGCTCCTCCTGGAAGGTGCTGGTGCTGGTGCGGACGTAGTGGTTGTAGATCGCGTTGATCGCTCCGGCATCAGCCGGGACGGCGGGGCGGATAATCAGGTCGACGGCCATGGCGGGATGATGGCGCCCGCCGGCCCCGCGCGAGGGGCGCCCTACGGCTTGGCGACGGGCCGCGGCCGCAGGTAGTTGACCACCGCGAACATCTGGCCGTCAGCACCCTTGAAGTAGGTGATGGAGTGGACCAGGATGATCTGATTCTTCGCATCCATGGTGTCGACCAGGACGCCTTCCTTCTCCTTCACCGGCAGAACCTGGCTGAAGAAGACCCACTTGAGCGCCTCGTCGATCGACAGGGGCGAGATGACCACGGTGGAGGAGCTCGGCGCGGAGGGGATGAGGGTCTGCTCGGCGGAGCAGAGCGCGTTGACGAGAGCGGCACAGACGAGCAGACGCATGGACAGCATGGAGGGTGTTCCTGGGATGGAGATCCTACGCATGATGGTGAATTGTCGCTGACCTTCCAGCCTGTCATCCACCGGCGCCCGTGCCGAGGTCTCCTGGTTATGGGACCGGGCTGGAGCCCCCGCTCGCGCTGTGCGCCTGCCTGTGGACGTCATGCCTGCCAGCGCAGGAGCGCACCACCCTTGACCAGCCGCAGGAACGGGGTGCTAATGCACCAGCCGTTCCATGACCGACCGCCTGCACTGGAAGCGTTTCTTCAGCGAGCACCGGCCGGTGCAGTTCCGCCGCTGGGCCTCGCGCTCCGACCACTACGCCCACGACCACGACTTCTTCGAGCTGGTCGTGGTCACGGCCGGCGCCGGCGACCACATCTCGGTCGACGGGACCCGGCGCATCGCCGCCGGCGACGCCATCTTCATGGTTCCCGGGGTGTGGCACGAATACAGCGGCTGCGCCTCGCTGGGCGGCTTCGACTGCTGCTTCGGCAAGGAGGTGCTCTACCGCGAGCTGGCCTGGCTGAGCGACGATCCGGTGCTGAGCGGCCTGCTGCTGCGCAATCCGGGCTCGCCTACGCATCGCAAGCCGATCATCGGCCGCCTCGACGCCAAATCCCTCGCGCTGCTCGTACCGCTGCTCGCGGCGGTGGCCGATCCTCCGGATGGCGAGGACGGCAGGCACCGTCAGGTGCGGCCCGGCGATGGCGAGCAACAGCGGCTGTTCGGCGCGCTGCTGCTGGCGCTCGGCAGCCTGCTCGGCGCCCTGCACGCCGCCGGCGCCAAGCCGCCGGTCGCCGGCGCCAGCCCGGCGCTGCAGGCGCTGACCCGCCGCGCCCTCGCCCTGATGTCCGAGGACCTCACCGCCGAGCTGTCGCTGGCCGGTTTGGCGAGCAGCCTGCAGGCCAGCCCCAGCCTGGTTTCGCGCGCCTTCCGCACCGTGGTCGGACGTTCGCCGATGGCGCACTACGGCCGGCTGCGCATGGAGCAGGCGGCGATGCTGCTGCTGCGCAGCGAGCTGCCGGTAGCGGAGATCGCGGCCAAGGTCGGCATCTTCGACGCCAACTACTTCGCCCGCCGCTTCCGCGCCGAAATGGGTCTGCAGCCCAGCGCCTACCGCCGCCGCTTCCAGGATGAGGGGGGCGTGGAGATTCCGTCCTAGTGCCGACCGGCGCGTGCTGACAGCCGCCGGCCGGACCGGCATGCTGCGGGCATGGACCTCCTGACGCGCATCCAAGGCATGTGGCTCGGCAAATCGATCGGCGGCACCCTCGGGCTGCCCGCCGAAGGCCGCACCGATCGCCAGCACTTCACCTACTACGACCCGGTGCCGACCCTGGCGCCACCCAACGACGACCTCGAGCTGCAGCTGGTGTGGCTGGAACTGCTCGAACGGCTCGGGCCGCAGCTCACCGCCGACGACCTGGGCAAGGCCTGGCTCGACCACATCCACTATATCTGGGACGAGTACGGCCGCTGCCGCTGGAATCTCCGCCGCGGCGTGCCGGCAGCCTCGGCTGGCGCGCTCGACAACCACTTCCACGCCGGCATGGGCTCGCCGATCCGCTCCGAGATCTGGGCCTGCGCCGCAGTCGGCGATCCGGACCTCGCGGAGTCCTACGCCCGGCTCGACAGCCTGCTCGACCACGGCCCCGAAGGCGCGGCCGGCGAGGTCTTCCTCGCCGTGCTCGAATGCCTGATCCTGGCCGGTCGGCCGCTGCCCGAGGCCCTGGCCGCGGCGCGCGCGCGGGTCGATGCCGGCAGCGAGCTGGGCCGCGCCCTCGACCTGGCGGTCAGCGACCATGCCAACGGCGTCGAGGCCTGGCAGGCGCACGGCCATCTGGTGGCGGCGCACCGCAGCGAGAACTTCACCCACGCGCCGCTCAACGTCGCGCTGACCGCCTGGGCCCTGCTGCACGGGGCCGGCGACGTCGACCGCACCCTACTGTTCGCGGTCAATTGCGGCTGGGACACCGACTGCACCTGCGCCAGCGCCGGCGCGGTGATCGGCGCCCTTGGTGGACCCGGCTGCTTCGACGAGCGCTGGACCAAGCCGATCGGCGACGGGGTCTGGCTCGGTCCGGGCATCGTCGGGCTGAGCGATCCGCCGCGCACCCTCGGCCAGCTCAGCGAGCGCAGCTTCCGCCTCGCCGGTCGTCGTCCAGCCGCGCCGCTGGTCGTGCCGCCGGTCCGTGCCGTCGATGCGACAGCGCTGGCGGGCACCATCCTGCTGCAGCCGCTCGACGGCTCGCCAGCGGTGGCCTGGGCCAACGGCGAGCTGCCGGCAGCGGTGAAGGCGGCTGGCGGCGCGACCTGGACCTGGCGGGCCGGAGCCCGCGCCGGGATGCGCCACCACCTCGTCTGCCTCGCCGATGCCGGGGCCCGCCTGAGCGTCGACGGCACCCTCGCCGTCGCCTGTCCGGCCGGCCTGCCCTACGTGCCGGCGATCCACCGCTGCCCGCGCGGCAGCCGCGTGTCGCTGAACTCCGGCCTGGCCGACCAGCGCGTCGAACTGCGGCTGGGTTCGACCGATCCGCAGCAGCGCGCCTCGGTGGTGCTGGCCGAGGCGAACATGGATCTGGCGCCGTGGAGCGGCGAGATGCTGCCGCACCAGGGCCGCCTCGCCGCGGCCTGACGCCTCACGCCGCGGTCGATCCGCTGCGGCGGAAGCGCGCCGGCGTGGTGCCGAAGCGGCGGCGGAAGAGGTGCTGGAAGTGCGAGCGGTTGCCGAAGCCGCAGCGCGCCGCGACCTGCGCCACCGGCAGCGAGGTGTGGCGGAGGAAGCCGCTGGCGGTGCGCAGGCGGACCTCGATCAGCAGTTCGATGAAGCTGGCGCCGCAGGCCTCGCTCACCGCGTGGCCGGTGCGGCTGGCGCTCAGGCCGAGGTGGTCGGCGAGCTGCGCGATGCCGTAGTCCGCATCGCCGTGGTGCGCGACGATGTGCTGGCGGATCGCCTCGTCGCGCGGCAGGTCGCGCCGGCCGCCCGGGGCGACGGTCACGCGCCAGGCGGCGATGCGTCCGGCCAGCTGGCGCAGGCCCTCGAGGATCCACTCCGCCTCCTCGTCATCGACCGGGCGCAGCGCCGCGACATGCGGGCTCCACGGTCCGGTGCGCGACAGGGGGCTGGGGTCGTGCAGCACCCGGGCGAGGCGCGGACCGGGCCGGCGGACCCCGGCGAAGAGCTGCACCCCGACCCGCCCGTCGACCAGAATGGGTACAAACCATTCGACCAGTCCGGCGTGGCACACCTTGACCAGGCCCTCGGGATGGATCAACGCCTCGCTGCGCAGCAGCACCGACTCGAAGCGCACGCAGGCATCGTCGCGGACCGTTTTTATGACGCGGCAGATCGGTATCCGGTGGGCGAAATGCTCTGGCGTCAGATACGACCACAGGCTGCGCGAGTGGTCGTGGACGCTCACCGTCAAGCCGGTCAGGTGCTCGAAGGCGGTGATCGCATGCAGCGGCAGGTCGGGGATGGCGAGCATGCTGTCCAGCTGAATACCACACTTTTGCGGCAGGGCGAGCGAGGTCTGCCGGATTGCCCGCAGGGCCGCCACCAGAGATGATGGCGCCATGCATCACGATCTGCCCTCCCAGTCCTTCGTCAGCTGCTTCGACCGCGTCTTCGACGCCGTGGTCATCGGCGGCGGCTATGCCGGCCTCGCCGCGGTGCAGCGTCTGCGTGGTTCCGGCTGGTCGGTGCTGCTGATCGAACGGCGCATGGCCCTGCTGTGGGAGAGCGGCTGGGCCTTCCACGACCGCCTCGGCGACTGCGACCTGCCGGGCTTCCAGCGTCTCGCCGGCGCCCCGGCCGAGGTCGAGGCGGCGGTGCGCGCGCGCAGCGAGGGCTGGGACGTGCTCGGCTACGCCACGCCGATGGCGGTCGCGGTGACGGGC
>JALHRW010000027.1 GCA_022841245.1 Planctomycetota bacterium | reverse complement strand
GCACGGTGGCGGTGACGGACGGCAGCCCAGCGACCGAACCGGCCTACGAGGCGGGCAACTTCGACGGCTATCTGCAGGTGGTCGTGGTCGGCGCCGGCGGCGCGGTGACCGTCGCGCCAGGCACCGGTGCGCTGAACCCGACCCTGTGCCTCGCTGAGATCGTCGCCATTCCCGCCGGCATGGCCGACGAGGCGGCGTGGTTGGCGGCGCAGCAGGCGAGCCTGACGGCGGCGGTGGACGCGATGAATACCGCGACCATGACGCCGGGGGTGAGCAGCGATGTGGTGCGGACGTTTGTGTATGGCTCCTATGTTGACGAAGTGGTGTGCTATGTAGTTGGTCAGGGCGCACAGGCGCAGCGTTACTATCCACATGCCAACAGCTTGTATTCGGTAGCTGCACTTACCGATTCGTCGGGCGCGGTTGTGGAACGCTTTACCTACGATGCCTACGGCCGCATGACCATTACCGGGCCGGGGGGTGTCGTACGTAATAAGTCAGCAGTAGGTTGGGATAGAGGGGTCACTGGGTTCGTCCAAGACATGGAAACGGGGAATTACTATGCGCGTTGGCGCATGTATTCACCAACCCTTGGTCGGTTTATTTCTAGGGATCCCATGATGTATATAGATGGCTTGTCTCTGTATCGAGCCTACATGATTCCCAATATGGTAGATCCAACAGGTCTAGCTGAGGCTGACTGCAAGGCGTGTGATAGCTGCAAGGGAAAGAAGGATATTGCGCCAGAAATAGACGCCCGAATCAAGGCCGATTTAGCTGCGGGCGGTGGTGCTGACGGTGTTTATCAGGCCGAGGGAAGGAATGCACCCCGAATCGGCGTAATTCCAATGGCTGCTATTGAGCAGTGGGCAGATCGGCATAACGAGGCGACTCGTCCCGATCCAGCCAAGAGCAAATACCGCGGAACCATGCTTATGAATTTCCTAAATAATTGCGTCCTTGTGTGTGGGGAGTGCATTGGCAGCGACAAACTTGGACACATGTTTCAGCAGGGGTATGAATATCGCCAGATCGCAAAGCGCTGGAATGAAGATGTTGCCCGTAGGTATGGGGAGTGGACAGAGGGAGTTGGGTCCCCCGCTGACTATCCGCCACCAGGGAGTCATGCGCCGCGATTCGGTGGATATGGAAGAAACGCCAGTGGAGTTATTTCGTTCGGCGATCTAGCGGCCAATGATGCCGGAATGCAAATGTACAAAGACATCGAGGCGGGTAAATTCAAAACAATATGCGATTATGTGAACGGGAAGATGGACGAAGAAAAGAACCCAAACCAATACGACCCGACTCATCCCGCTCTGGGCGGGATTAATCCGGGTCTACCAAGGCCATGACCATGTATTATAAATCAATGGCGCTCTGTCTTCTTTCTGTGCTTTTATATGGCCAAGATGGTTTTGTCCTCGAAAAGGACGACCGATCAATTAAGGCGCTAGGGATAGTGGCTATGATCGAGTACTATGAACACGAACGGCCTGCTTCGGCAGACATTAGCCGCGACTTATCTAAATGGACGGATGCGGATAAAGCGCATGTAATGACACTAGCAAAAGAAAAACTCAATTATATTGAGAAGTTTGCTGTTTTTAGCTTTGGCGACTACGCATTCGCCATCCCGGCAATCAAGGAAAATGAGTCGGATTCGATAAGGAGATATGGTGATTCATTGATTATTAAAATATCAACAGGCAAATATGTTTTGTGGCAGATGTCCAAATCATAGGCATTCTAGGAATCCAAGAATTTCCGCTGTTCTTGACAAATCGATAATGCCTCTGTGATCTCGTCCAGAAGGTCGTCGTATGTCAGTATTTTGATGGTGCGAACGGTGTCCTTGATGTGAACCCGCATGGCGTTTTTTCGCCAGTCGTACCGTTCCTTTAAGATTGATTTGGACTCGACGAACTTTCGGCGGCCAATAATCAATAGACCATCAAAATGCTTCGGGGCGAAATCAAAGTGCCTTTTCAACTCGACGTCGCTTGTTGAATCGAACCAATGCATCCAATCAATGACTTGATTAAAGCCGCAGTTGAAATCCTTTGACCACTTTCCCGATCTAACTTCGAATATCGACCCCTTCTTTGCGCCTTCGATCTCAACGGCGACGACATTCTTCTTGGTTGGCCAAGTGTATAGAAAGTCGGTCCGAAAAACGCCGGCGATTCTAAACTCCTTCTTAGAGAAGTACTGAGGGAAACCGCGAGTCTTGTCGGCGGATGCCACGTAAAATCCAAGAAGCCACGGTCGTTTCCTGAAGAAGCCGTCGAGGTGGGCCCTTTCCGCCAATTCATCGCGGGAGGAAAGCAAGTCCCGCAGTTGATTGACGCTGCGATTTACAGCGGACAGTTTGATCGGCTTCATCTTGACAAGACTCATTTTTTCTTCCCATAGAGAAGATCGACGATGATGATGCCGGCCTGTGAGATGGCGGATTTCTTGCGATAAAACACCGTGAGAATTTGGCCTAGGACCAGTTTGCTGGTGTAATATATTGGTCCAGTGCCTGTTTGCGCAAGAACCTGCGGGTTGGCGTCGAATTCGCCCCTCTCGATCCCGGCGATCAGTTGATCGGTTGCTGCAATCACAGGTCCAGGCAACGATTCCTTGGCCAGTAGCGCTCGCTGGGTGTACTCAAGCATAGCGATCTTCTTTCGAGATGTTGGTGAACCGATGGAATGAGTCAAACAACCAGGTGATAATTGGTTCCGTCTGATTGCTATTTGGCATGACCTGCCTGATTGGCGATGTGCTGCCTCAAATGGTGAACCAGAGCCTGAACGTCGGCCTGACTTATGGATTCAGGGGCGCCGCTGATAAACTGGATGACTGCAGCAGGGTTCAGGACCCAGGTGGCGTGCCTCCATCCTGGGATGTCACTGCTAATATACCAACCCGGCATGCAGACGACGGGACGGACGGGGTAGGTCTTCCCGGTTAAACTCTGGCAGAGCTTCTGGAGGGATGATGAGGACGCACGGACCTGTTGAATGGCCTGGGAGTAATCTCCGAGGCCAGGCACGATCAATCGCTCGCCGTCGTAGGTCGCCTTGGCATCACCAGGCGGTTTGCTGATGGTCTTGGTCTCGATGCAGAAGATACCGCGCGTGGACAGAACGATGTGGTCAATGTTAAATCCGTCGCCAATGAGGTCATGGATGACGATGCATCCGATCCTTCGCAGGTCTTCCAGCATGGCCCCGACCTGGCGTTCGCCATCGCGGCCCTGCTTGATTGCGCGGATGCGTTTTCGGTGCGAAAAGGCTCTGGCGATACAGAAGGCAGCGACAAGTCCGGCGATAGCTGTGACCAGTGCCGGATGTGGATGGGCGTCACTGAACCAGCGCACCCATTCCAGGACAGCGAAGATCAAAGCGAATATGGCCATGACAATCCATGGCATGATCTCCTCATCCAGAAAGCGATTCAGTTCCTCGTCAACGGACTGGCCAGCGACTCGCGGTGGCGGATCCTTGAGTGGCGAGCGCTTCTCGGTCCTTTCAGCGTCCTTTATCATGAGCACCGCCCGCGAGGTGCTGGCTGGGGATCGCTAGGGGTTTGATCAGGGGCAGGTGTGTCGCCACGGGCTATGGCTAAGTTTCGCTCGTAGGTCGCTTTTCGATCCGTGTCCGGCTTTGGCGGCATGTAGGGTAGCGCCTCCCAGTACTTGGTTGCTCGTTCTACGCCGGCGATCTTCGTCTCCCATGCAGAGACAACTTCGTCTGCCATCTGCTGTGGCAAGGGTTCGGTACGGGACCGAAAATTGCTAGATAGACGAGAGATCCAGGTCGGTCGCTGAACCCCATCGAGGAATGCCTTGAGACTGGGAACATCTGTGTTCCCGTCATTATCGATCAGCATCACCCCGTCCTTGTATCTCAACGGCATCTCTGGCGGTGACCAATGAGCCGCGGTTCGCTTGCCATGATTGACGACGTCAATCGGAGGGGTCAGGAAAGCTAGGCGCATAGCCTTGGGGCCTGGCTGGATGAATCCAAGCCGCGCTCCCTTGGCCGCCATGCCATTGAGCAGATTGTCATTATGGCAGCCAGTCAGACCAAAGCACCCGAACTCGTACATGGGGTCAGTCCGAGATTCGTTCGGTTTCGAACGGTCGGGGCGCCGGAGGTGAACTAGGATGACAGGCGCCGGCGTGCTGGTCACGGTGGTGTACCGTGGGGGTTGTTGGCCGCTATGATGCGTGGTCCTTGCGACTCAAACCATGCCAGGAAGCGAACTGGATCGAGGAACGAAGGCGGGACAGCGCTCCGCTGGATGAAGCCATCCTTGCAGGAGAGGTCGCCCCAGATGGCGAGCAGGTCGCGCCTGACGCGGTATGCCTTGTCTCGGAACTCGCCGATGGTGATGGCCCGTTCCAGTCGACCGCTGACTCCGGGTTGGGCACGGATGATAACGTCGTCCGGACCTTGCCTCAGCTTTCGGGTATGGGCATTCTCGGCCCAATGTTCAGCAGGGATGTCGCGGAGACGAACGGCTTCGGCGACCCGATACAGTCCGATCAGGGCGTAGATCAGGCGGTGATCGCAGGGCTTCGTCGGTTGCATCCCAGCATAGAACACGACGAGATCGCCAGCGACAAGATCGCAGAGGCCCTTGCCGCGCCGCAGCCCGTTATCCCCATACGTCAGCTGGTCGAAGTCCGGATCCAGATGGGGCGCCAACCCCGCCAGGCTGACCGGAAGCGTGCTGGTTGTTGCTGGAACACCGTGGAATCGAGCCAACGCCCGCCTGAACGGCTCATAGGACATGGCCAATCCTGGCTGAAACGAGGCATTAGCGTCCTCTGGAATAGGGACGTAGACGAACTCACCGGTAGTGGGATCAATGGGCGCATTCCAGCCGCCGAAGGCTTGATCAATACCGACGCGGACAAGGTAGGCCTTCATTTGTCGCCAGCTTCCTTCTTGTCCCTCACAACGGTCGCTCTGCTGACCTTGAGGCGCTTGGCGATTTGCTCGTTGGACAGCTTAGGATCCTGAGTCTTGAGATCTTGGATGCGTTGCTGGCGTTCAGTGAGGCGCGGCGTCACCGGGACGGCAGTTGCCGCTACAGGGGATGCAGGTGCTACTTCAGCAGGCGTTGGTTCAATGCCCCATACTGTAGCCCAGTCGCCAATGACAACGACTCGCACGTTTTCTGTAAAGTGGTATCCACCCATGCTGTTAGGCATTACATCGGCACGCTCACAGGCGATGCCCTTCTGCGTGGCTGCCGCCACACAGCGGTCTAAAAGTCGGTTCAGTGGCGTGCTGATCGGATTGCTGCCGCTCCGCTTGAGTATCTTGGCAATACTCGGGCCATTGAGACGAATATAACCGTGCTTGTCCCGCCTGCTTAGGATGGCACATGCGTCGCGGGCTGATGTGTCCTGACCGGTTTCGTGCCAGACTTCAGCACCCATGAAGAGGACCTTGTCGGCATGGAGTTCGATGACGCGTGGTTCCTTATCGAACGGTTCTTTCTCTTTGGTTACCGTGTGTCCGCACAGATTCATGGCCCATTCAATCTTCTGATCCAACTTCTCTCCGATCGTTGAAGATTTCGTCATGTATTCGGTCACGGCGCTGCCACCGGCCCGCATGACTGACGCGGTAAACTCCGTGTCTCCCTTATCCTCGCCGGTAACCACGATGACGGGGAGACTGGTGTAGGCGGCATGCTTGCGCATCCATTGAAGTAGAAGCCGGCCATTTTCACGGCGTGGGCTGCTGTCGCCATCGTCCGCTGGAATACGCAGATCCAGAATGCAGAAGTTGATTCCACCGGCTTGAAGCGTTGCTTTGGCGGCCGCCATGTCCGCGACCTCAACGCAGGCAAGCTCATGCGAACGGATGACGCCGCAGATGGCCTTGCGATTCTGCGGAGAGTCGTCGATGACGAGAACCTGCAGGCTCATACGGATTCCCCAGTGGGTGGCTGATCGTCGTCGCCATTTGGCTCCGACGCGGTGGCAACGGCGTCATCATCCCCGGACTTGAGGGTAAACAGCACGAGTGTTCCCTTGCCAAGATGGCTGTCGATGGCAATTGATCCACCGTGGGCAGTGGCGAAACGATAAGCGGTTGGCAATCCGAAGCCGGTGCCGCCATGTTCCTTTTTGCGGGAGTGTCCCAGCGAAAACTCACGAAGTTCGGCAAGATGCTTGGGTGGAATACCAGGGCCCGTATCGCGGATGCCGATGGCAAGAACACCGCCAGGCTGTGGCTCGGCGGTGATGTGTACTTCGCGGGGCCCCTTGTGTGGGCGACCTTGATTGAGGTCGAAGCACTCGCAGGCGTTCTTGATCAGGTGGATGAGTGCCATGACTACCTGGTGGCGAATCACCGGGGCTGTGAGGTGCGGCGGAATGGCGTGGATGACCGTAATGGACTCGGGATCGATCTTGGATTTCTGTAGCAAGTCTCGAGTCATGTTCACGGCCTCGGTGACGAGGTCGGCGATTCTGCAACGCGGGCGATCTGCGTTGGAGGTCTGGGCGTAGTTCCGCATCTCCAGCATGAACGACTCGAGGTAGGCCAATTGCCGCTGCACATCCCCGATCAGTTCAACGCAGCGGGCTGCGTTCGGCTTCCCATCCGAGAACTGCTTGAGCAGGGTGGAGGTGTTGATGCTGATGGGCGAGACGATGTTTTTCAGGTCGTGTAGCGTGGTGCGAACCAAGGTCTCGTACTGCTCGTCTGCTAACTTGCGTGCCTTTTCGGCCGCCAATGGGCCGTGGATCTTGGCCATGGCTGCAAAGGAGGACTCGACCTTGCTCAGTTCCCGGCGCGACTGCTGCTGGCGCTTGGCCGTCTTCTGTCGGCGGGCTATGACCTTGGCTACGGCGGAGCGGACAAAGGCGTTGGGGTCTTGCTCGAGCTTGGCGGCCAGGGCCAGAAAGGCGTCCTCCGGGAGATAGGGTAGGAGGTCGGCCACCTCCTTGCGAACTTCGGGCTGGGGATCGGCAGCGAGAACATTGGCCAGGGTAGCGGCCACATCGGAAGGGCCATCGTCAGCGATGTGCTTGCCCAGTTCCGCGGCAATCTGCTGGCGCTGGGGCCATGAAATGCTGTCCCGCTTGGCACGTAGGGCAGCCAAGGCCTCGAAGAGGATCGGCGGGAAGCGGTCGCTGGTCACGTCAGGCTCCGTAGCGCTCGGACCGGATCTTGAATGCCTTCTTGCCGCCTTCGAGCAGTTCCAGGATCTGACCTTTGCACTCGTCGACGGTCCCGGACTTGGACAGGCGGCCGGCCTTGCCGGTCGAATCGAGCACGAATACCCGACCAGCGTCACCGAGTACGGGAATGTTGGGGTTGTGGGTCACGAAGATCAGTTGCCGACGATCCTTCACCTCGCGGATGGTCTTCACCACCTTGTCGGAGACGTAGCGGTTATCGAGGTTATCCTCAGGCTGGTCGATGAGCAGCGGCTTTTCGCTTTCCATCAGGAGAATGGGGAGGATCGCCGTGCATTTCTGGCCGGTCGAGAGATCGCGGCTGTCCTTCCACTGGTCCACATCCCGCAGTTCAATGCAGGGCTCGTCGATCAATTCCACGGTTTCCAGGGCGCCGAGCTGATCGCTGGCCATGAGAACCGAGATCACCTTGTCGGCGGTTGGCGCTCCGATTCCCGCCTTGTCAACCAGGGTATCGATCGCCTTGTCGCGGATGATCTTCACCAGCTGGGCAGGGAAGAGCGACTCGACGATGGCTGCCTTCGATGTTTCCTGAACCTTGGACTTATATAGAAGTTCATCGAGCTTTTTGCGGTACTCACTCGGGTTGCCGTCCTGCTTCACGGACACCCGGATATCGCCATGGATGCCATTGGTGATGCGTTCTGCAATTTCCTGCCGGCGGTTAAAGCGAGCCAGGCGGAGGTCCGCCATCTGTTGCAACAACTTGGCACGGGACGCTTGCAGGTCTTCGACCTGCTTCTGCGTGGTCTCCAATTCCTGCTTTTTGATAAGCAGGTCGTTGCGACGTTTTTCCAGGGCTGCCCGCTTCGTGGCATCCCCCATGGCCGCCTGTTGCTTCTCAATGATCGCTCGGAATGCCATCTCCTGGTCGCCATGGGCCTTCGTCAGCAGCTTGGTTTGGCTATCCAGGCGCGTCCACAGCGGACGGAGAACTTCCATGGCTTGACGAAGATGGGTATCCACCTGCCGCCCGGATTCCTCCATATCCCGCATGATCTCAGCGAAGACGGCCTGGTTGGGACCGGCCAGCATATCCTTGGAGACAGCAAGCTGGGCGCTCTGGACCAATCGGCCAATCTGCTCATTGATCAGTTGGCCATAGTCTTTGAGCGCCTTGGGCAGGCCATCGACGGCTCGTTTCTCGCGGTCGCGGAGAGACTTGGCGGCGTGCTGCTGGTTGAGCAGCTGCGCATCGGTGCCACTGGTGGCAGCCATGCCCTGCAGCTGCGAATCAATAACACTCAACTCCTTCATTTCGTCCTGGAAAGCAGCAATCTTAACCATGAGTGGACCAACGGTGCCGGCATTGCTCTTGAGATCGTTCACAGCCTGCCGGATGCTGGCGGTCAACTGGTTGATTTCAGCCTGAGCAAAGCTGTCGACCAGCGCTAACTGGCTATCTGAACGATCGGCGATGCTTTCGACCTCGTTTTGGCTGAAGATGTCGGCCTTGAACAGGGTGCCCGAGCGGAGGGTGAGATCGGTACTGGCGCGTTGCTCGGTCAGCACCACTGGGTCTTCCCCCGGCGAACGCGACACGATGTACGACATATTCTCTTTGGTCGTGATGCCGACCTCGACTCGCCCGAATTCCAGGTTCTTCGTCACCAAGGATTCGATGCGTTTGCGAGCATCCTTATCCTCAGGCAGCGCATCCAGGGCATAGCGTAGCAGCTCAAGCACGGTGGTCTTCCCGGCACCACGTCCGCCGATCACGCAGTTCAGTCCCGGCACGAATTCCATCTTCAGGCCGTCGAGGAATCCACCGACGACCTGGAGCCACTGGAGACGATGGTGGGACAGCTTGGGGGATCGCGTGGTCATGGAGGGTGCCCTCGTAGGATCTTCGTATCGATCTATTTCGCTGGGGTGGATAGGCCAGAGTTGAGGGCCTGAAAGATCTTGTCAGCCACCGTTATGACCGTTGGCGGGATGTCGGTTGGTTTGGATGCGAGGAGTCGGTCGCGTAACACGCTGATCAACCGCCACTTCTCCAGACCGCCGGCCTCACGCTTGATATGGGTTGAGATGCGCGTCCATGCGTTGGGGATGGCCGTCTCTTCGGGAGTGAAGGTCCACGAGATCGACGGATACCCCGCTTTGCCTGCCGACAGTAGCCAATCATCGGGAAAGATCGATTCGAGGTCGGTGCCGCCGTTGGTCAGATACTCTGCGTAGTGAAGAATGCGAGATGGGCTCTCGACAAAGAGTTGCTGCCGCAGCTTGGCGGCCGCCTTTTGCCCTTCCGGATCGCCGTCTAGCAGGGTCACCACATGAATATTCTGGCCAACCATCATGCTGGCCAGATGAACGACCGTGGCAGCTCCGGCAGCAGGGACGATAACGGCATCTCGATCGAGCGTCGTCTTCGCAACGGTTCCCAGCACCTGATCCAGAGCTTTGAGGATCCAGTAATCCGTGATGCCTTCGACAATCACCTGCTTCGGGGCAATGAACAATCCTTGGGCCAGTTCATAGCCCAGGGCGGCCTGCAAAGGGAACAGACAATCCTTGTCTCGCGGCCAGACGTCATTGCTGATGACCGTTCTGCCAGTTTGCGGATCCTCGTACACGGCCCGAACCAAGTGCAGATCATTGGCTGGGACGAGGAATGGCGAATGGGTAGTGTAGAAGACCTGATTGCCAGTGCTAATCGTCTTGAAGAAATTCACCAGCTTCAGTTGTGCTGTGCCATGGAGGAAGTGTCCAGGTTCATCAAGCAGTAGGATGCATCCATGGTGGGCATCCTGCTGTTCGACCAGGAATACGAGGTAGAAGCTGAAGAAGTATTGCAGACCGGCGCTGCGCTGGTCGAGTTCCACTTCGCTGGGATCGAGATCGTCAGAAACCCAGACGCGGAAATAATCACCATCGAATCGATAGGAAAAACGATGCGTGCGCTGCTGCCACCAATTCTGGAATTTGCTCGTCATGCCCTGCGCTGCTGAACCTGCACGGATATTGCGCTCGTCGGCTTGTCTGCGGATATCGGCTGAATCGGTGCCACTCTTTAGGCTGGCTCCGAGTTCGATCATCTTGTCGACATCAAGGCTGACGTGCCTGAAGAGGCAGGATGCGACACGTGCGCCGTGGTCTTTGCTGGCGACCCGCTGCTTAAAGGTCGGCAGGTGGACTGCACTCGTGAGTACATCGTAACGATCGAAATAGAGGAACTTGGGCATTCTCTCGGCGAGGTACAACTTTGCCCGGTCGATTCCGTCAACATCAGTATGCATGGCGATGAGGGCTTTGAACTTGCCCAAGTGGCCGTCGAGTCGTTCCTTGTGCCAGGCCTCGTTGATGTGCGACTGGATGAGGTCCACGCACGGTTTGATGCTGGCAAGCGCGGCAATGGTCTCCTTGCTGGCCTGGGCCTGCTGCTGCATCGGTAAGAGGGCCGGCAGAATTGCCTGCTTGATGACTTTCCATAGGTCACCCTTGCCATCAGGCGCAACCGAATCGGTAATATCCGAGATGGTCTGGTTCAAAACGGCGATAAACTCGGCTTGTGACGGGCGCTGAGGCGAAGGAACCGGATCAAAAACGAAAGTCACAATGTCGGAGTAATGCCGCGTAATGGCCACGGTCTTGGTAGTCGTCAGGGCACGCGACAACGACGCGATGTGTGCTAGTTCTGCGGGATCGAGCGCGAACCATCCGGTGGCAACAGGCCAATGATCCTGGGTTTTGTATTGGTCAGAGAATCGGCCGTGAGGGAACTCCTTTAGCGGGTCGTACTTCTCTCCGGTGGTCGGATTCAGCTTGGCTAGACCTTGGAGAATAGCGGACTTACCTGCTTCATTCTTCCCGACAAGGCAGGTGAGGTTGTCCACCTCGATCTCGCCCGTGTTGTCGATTTTTTTGAAGTTTTGCACTTGGAACTTTACGAGCTTCATGGCGTCCCTTTGCTGAGGAGGATTAGGGCATGGCGCGGCATCTGGGTGAAATGCGCATACTCGACCATCTTGCCGAGTCGCCATAGTTCGAAGTGTAGGGTCATATTATGGTATCTGTGAATTTTAGGGGGACAGGACCTGATCGATGACCTGCCAATTCTTCCCTTCGGTCATGACGAAGCGACAGGGTGTGGGCGTGGACTCTGTCAGCTTTGCCCAGGTTAACCCGACGCGGTTGACGATTTCGGCCTTGTTCTGGCCCTCGGGGCCAGAACGCAGGTGTTTGCCCTTATGCTCGACGACGACCAGCACTCCGTCCGTTCGGATGGCAATGAAGTCGGGATAGAAGGTGCCTTCGTGCCAGGGTAGACCAAATCCATGCTTGGCCAGGTTGCGCAGCCAGCACTTTACTTGCGGGTGCGTGTCGAGGTGTCGGGCACACTCATATTCCTCAGTGCCGTCCTTGAGCATGCCGATCCGGCCTGTGAAGTAGTGGCGGGAGAATTGATACGCGCCGCTGTAGTAATAGGTCGGACTGTAATCGCTGGTGGCGAGATCGAAGATCGCCGAAGCCGAGGCCCGCACCGTCTTCGGCTGGTCGAACAGCATCTCTTGGAAGGTCCGCTTCTTTGCCTGATCAGCGTGCCGTTGGATGAGTTTGAGGATGGCGGCGGTGAGGCGACGGGTCTCCAATCGCAACTTGGCGAGGTCAAGGTTGCGCGTGGTCTTGAGGTGGTCGATGACCCGATCCACGAACAAGGCAATAGCCTCGAAGGTGTGACTAGGGCAATCCATGGAGACGAACTGTGCCACCGTTTGTTCTAATGTTAGGCGATCACTCCAGTTTTTGAGAAACGAATTCTGAAGGGCGATGGTCAGGAAGTCCTGCTCTTGGTGGAATTGCAAACCGGACTTAGTGTAATCGTATTCCCAGGCCTGAATCGGAGAGGCTGCCGGGAATATGTCTTCGCCAAGGGTCGCGGGGCAATCGGCTAAATCCCATGGTTGCTGGCTGGCGAACTCGCTGGTGAAAGGAATGGTGAACTGCTCGAACACCGCTTCCAGCAGTGGTAGTTGGATACGCCCATAACGTGTAGGGCCATCCTGGGCTGCTGTCGTGTCCTGCAGAAACTCAATCACCTTAGTCCGCACCAGCTGCCGTTGCACGGTGGTGCTGACCAACCGCGTGGCCTCGGGGCTCAAGGTCCCATGGAGATGGATGGCAATAGTTGGTTGGGAGGAGGCAGTCTCGCCAGGTTCGGGGGGAGGTGCTGGTACTTCCTCGACACGCACCTTATCGGCAACCTCCTGGTTGAGCCGTCCAAGATCCAGGAGCGCACGCTGGTCGACCTCATTGGCCGGAATCACTAGCGTGCGAGATGGCAGGAAGAACTGTGCTCGGCTGGTGACGAACTGACGAGCCTCTGCCTTTTTGAACCCATTGCCGATGAGAGCTTTGCGGAATTCCTCGGTGCTCTGCTGGTAGTTTTCACTGACAGTGAATGCATAGGCGTGGTTAAGTCCTATGTTCTGCTTCACGGTGGCTTGCGGAAGACGGAGGACGCGCCCAACCATCTGCTTGATGGCGCGATCCGACTCCGTTTGGGCGAGCGAGCAGAGCACGTAGGCAAATGGGCAGTCCCAGCCCTCCCGCAATTTGGCGATGGTGACGACGTGGCGGATCTGGCAGGATTCGGCCTGAATATCGTCGGGCAACTCGTCCTTCTCGCCGGTGGCGATGGCGATCTGGTCTCGTGGTATTGCGAATCCCCCGTCCTCGCGCTTGGCGGTTAGGACGGCGACGACCTTGTCCGGTGTTATGGAATCAGCGCCGGTGTCGGACTGAGCCTGGATTAGCAAAACTGGCCGGATGTATTCATGAGTTTTCGACCGTTCATCGACGGCATTGGATTCAAGAACTTCCCGCATGGCGATGGCGCGCGATAACATATCGCGCCATTCGTTGCCTGTCTCGAGGTGGAGCGGGAGTTTGAGCATCCCGGCGTCTTTGACCTCAAGGATGGGCGCGTCGTAGAGGATGTTTGCCGATTCATCCGGAGTGGCGGTAATTTCCAGGATGCAGGCCGGCGCGAGTCGGGACATGAGCGTGCGCGACAAGATGGAGACGAAGTTATGCGACTCGTCCACGATCACGATTGGCGTGCGCTTGCGGATCATGTTCGCTAAGGACGGCACTGGTTGCTGACCTTCGGGCAACAGATTGCCACTCTCATCCAACCAACCGAGCGGATGGCGAGCATCGTCGGGGCTGAAATGCCCCATGAGGTCGCCATTCTGGCGGTAGAATAAGCGTGTATTGCCCTCGCTGACCCGCATGGCCTGTACGGTTGAGACGATAATCGTCGCACCGGCCTCGTAGTCGCCGGACTTCTTCCACTGCGCCTCATCTAACGAGAAGACATTGGCCACGGGTATATGTTTGGCGACAGCTGTATGATAGGGATGGCGATTGTCGCGTAGAGCGCGGATGGTTTGCGATGCAATGGGTTCGCTAGGGGCTAACCATAGGATGAGCGGATTGGATCGTTCGAGTAAGGCTCCGCCTGCTAATCCGGCGGCATGGGCAGCGACGATCGTCTTACCGCCGGCGGTGGGGATTTTTACGCAGACGGCCGGCGACCCCTGGATGCCCGGAGGTTGCACATACTCCTGGCCCGTGAGTTCCTTGAACGGATCTGCGGCCTTGCCGATGCGACGCACCGCCATGAGGTAGGCTTCGACCCGGTCAATCGCGGCGCGTTGGTAGCTTTTAAGGTCCATGGTCACACCGTCCCGGCGAGTTCGTGAGGGATTTTGCGGAATTGGATGCCGAGTGTCTTGAGGGCTGCGGCATCAATGGCGGAGGCTTCTCCATAGACAATCTTGGGTCCATCATGCTTCGGCATCTTGTTGAGTACGGGCCACGTCAGGACATTGCCGCCTTTCGGGCGGGTATCACCGAGAATGCCATTGAACAGCAGGTAGACGGCCGTCCCGTTCTCGACGCCTAACAATGGCGAATTTGGGACGCTTCCACCCAGCGCTCGGCCAGTGGCGGCAACGTATGCGTAGCGGGCGAGGTCCTTGAATTTGACCCCGACTGTGATGTGGCCGGCGGAGTCAAACAGGGGCTTGTCGAGCACGTTGACGGAAAATCCGCCGCCGAACGGTTGAATGTTGCGGGCAACATGACCAGTTGCGACTCGCTGAAGGCGCGTCTTGGTCACATCTTGGCAAATGGACTCGACGATTTCGACTAGGATGAATCGCCTTCCTGGTTTATCCTTCTCACGTGCGTTGGCAGCAAGAACCGCATGGCCGGTTGTGCCACTGCCTGCGAATGAATCGAGGACGATGTCGCCTGGTTTGCTGGCGATGGAGATGACGCGATCGATGAGTCTGACTGGCTTCGGAGTATCAAACGGAACTTCACCATCCAAAAGGGACATGATCTCCTTTTTGGCCTCGTCAGTGTGTCCGACGTCTCCATGCGGCCACCATGTCCAGGGAGTGAGGCCTTCAACTTCCTCTAGATAGCGAATGATAGAAGGCGCCGAGTTCCCCTTTTTTCCGAAATAGATGCGCCCTGCCTCCTTTAGCTTTAGGAACTCTGGTTCTATCGTACTCCAGCACCGACCTGGAGGCGGGGTGATGACTTTCCCAGATGTGGTGGTGATAGGGTACATTTGATTGGGTCGATGACCCTGTGCTGTCATGGGGATGCCGCGCCAACGTCGGCCATCCTTGTTGTGATCCTTGTAAACCTTGGCGCTTTTTTCGTCGAATCCGACCTTGTTCCTGTATGTCTTGAAGGATTCTGTGTTCATCGCATAAGTCAGGACGTACTCATGAGCATCACCGATGGCCTCGCGATTCTCTCTTGAGTATCGCTTCTGCCAAACATTGCAGGCTACAAACCGTTCCCGACCGAAGATCTCGTCCATGAGAGCGCGGAGATTGTGAACCTCATTGTCGTCAATGGAGATCCAGATGGATCCGTTCTCGGGATGGAGTAGTTCACGCAATAGTACAAGACGAGGATACATCATGCAGAGCCACTTATCGTGGCGCGATAGGTCCTCGGATTCCTTCCCGACCACACTGCCCAACCATGATCGCATTTCCGGACTGGTCACGTTGTCGTTGTATTTCCAACCCTCTTCACCGGTATTGTACGGTGGATCAATGTAGATGCAGGTGACCTTCTCCTTGTAGTGCGGTAGCAGCGCCTTAAGCGCGAGCAGATTATCTCCCTGTATCAAAAGATTGCCGCCTGCATCGGGGCCAACCGTCTCGACCTCTTTCAGGAGGTGGACCGGAACGTCACGATGATGTTTCTCGACGGCGCTGCGGCCGATCCAAGTCAGTTGCGGCATGCCGCGTCCTTCCGCCCATCGGGCGACATTTCATGAGCCATGGGGGGCATCCTCGCCAGTGTCCTTGTCCGTCGCCGCGCCACCGGCCTTCAGCCAGGTGTCCACCTCCGACAGCTTAAACCGCCAGACCCGACCGGCGCGGGTGCCGGGCAACCCCTTGCGGGCCATCCATCGATGGATGGTCTCCTCGCTGACCTGCAGGTGCTTGGCGGCTTCCTGCAGTGTTACCCAGGGCTCGGTGGTCATCGGCGAAGCTACTCCAGGTGACCAACGGGGGTTGGCCTCTGTGGACGTGAGTGGACTTGGTAAGGTGTGGGGCAGGTTAGCAAGGGTCCGCTCGGGCGCGAGGGGCAACCCCGGCTGCGGGAAGGTCCCCTATCCGGCGACCACTCGATCCCGCCCTTGAGTTTTGGCGGCCCGCTGGCGCTCATCGGCGCGGTCCTCCAAACTGGGCAGTCGTTCGTCGGGCGGGGTGACAGCAACGCCTATGCTGGTCGTGACGGTCGGTAGTTCCGTCTCACCGTAAGTACAGCGTTGCCGCTTCACTGCCTCTCGGATGGCCTCGGCCAGCGTGACGGCGCGGTCCTTGGCGAACCCAGGCAGGATGATTTGGACCTCGTCGCCCACGCCGCGATAGGCCGTCCCGAAGGTTCCCATGGTATCGCGGACTGCGGTGAGGTAGCCCTTGAGCACTTCGTCACCAGCCTTGTGGCCGTAGTTGTCGTTGATGGGTTTGAAGCGGTCGAGATCGAGGGCCAGTACTGCGAGACTGGCCCGATCAGTCTTCTCCAGTTCGGCCACCAGATCCTGGTGATAGTAGCGCATATCTAGCAGGATGCCGAAGCGTTCGAGGATCCGTTCCGAGGCCAATTCGCTGCGCAAGGCTTCGATGCGATGCAGTCCGCGCCAGGTGATCACCAATTGATGGGCCTGCCCGCGGAGCCGTTGGACCAGCGCTTCACGCGGGTTTTCCCATTCCCAGATCGGGAATTCGTTGCTGTCCTGCGGGCGGCGGTGGTATTCCCCGCGTAAACGCAGGGCGATGTGCTGGATGACCTGGTTCGAACTGCAGCGGACGTACAAGTCCTCCAGCATGGTGGCCATGATCTCGGCCGGATCGTGTGGTTTCACGAGGTTCCAGATGGCATCCGTGGTAAAGAAGCTGCTGGATCCATTGAACGCGCCAGCGGCGGCCATCTGGAGGATGCGAAGTTCGATGAGGCGGACGTCAGACATGCTGGGCTCCAGAATGTGTCGCAGGCTGGCGGTGTCGGGCCAATCGCAACCAGCGGTCGATGACCACGGCCATGAGGAGGGTCGCATTCTCTGTCGGTCAAGGGATCGGAGATGCAGATGGGAGCAGGCGTCATCCCTGGCGACCACCAGCGTCTGAACGTTGGCCTCCGTCATGACCCCAGGCACGTAGGACGGCTGTGAACAGGGCTTGGCCGATCGGTTCGTCCCGGCGGATGGCCGGGATGACGAAGCGCAGGTGCAGGTCTGGCACTTGCCCAGGCCAGATGGTCAGATCGCCCGCTTCCTGTCCGGTCAATGCCAGGTCCTCACGGAGCAGGGTGAGCGCCAACCCCTCGGCAGCGATGCCGTAGAGGTCACGTTCGGAGTCCGCCTGGAAGCGTCCGGTTGGCAGACGTCCTGATGACGCGAACAGTGACTGGCGGTGGAGGGTGAAGGCGCTGTGGGCCGGCGCATCCACCCAGGGGAAATCGGCGAGTTCGCCCACCGACGCATGCTGCAGTTGCCGGGCCCAAGCGCGTGGCCCGACTACGGACAAGCGTACGCGACCCAAGGTTCTGGCAGCCAGGCCGGCCTCCTGGACCGCTCCCAGTACCCAGCCGGCGGTCAGTCGCCCTTCCAACACCGCGCCGGGTATGGATTCCCCGAACTCCTGATGCAGATGGACGCGCAGGTCCGGGTGATGCCGGTGCAGAAACCCCACGACCTGAGGTGCCCGCAACCAGACGGCATCCCCGATGAGGCCGATCATCGCCCGTCCTGACAACCGGTTGCTGAGGTTCGCAGCAGTCAGGGCGACGGCATCCAGGGCATCCAGGGCCTGCTGCGCCGCCGGCAGCAGTTGGCTGCCAGCGGCTGTCAGCAGCATGCCCGTGGGAGATCGCTCGAAAAGCTGGTGTTTCACGGCCGATTCCAGTTCCTTCAGGTGGTAGCTGATCGCCGGTTTGGTGAGTTGCAGTTCGCCGGCCGCTCGCCCGAGATGGCCCAGGCGGGCCAGGGCGACGAAGCTGCGCAGGAGTGTGGGATCCATGCAGGTCCTCCCGTTCGCCTGCCGGTTGCCGATGCACGGTAGCGGACGGCCGGGCGGCGCCGTTCAAAATCCTTGAACAGCTGTTCACGGAATTTGAACGGCGGTTCCGGTCAGGCCGGTATGGTGGTGGCTTCCCCGTGCGTCGCCGGAGTCCGTCATGCCCCCGCCTCCTGATCAACCAGCGAATGCGGCCCCGTCGCCCGCGGCGTCGGCAGACGAACGGCAGTCGGCTGGACTGCCACCGGCCAACTGGTGGGACACCGTCCCGGATCCCGACGCGGGCAGGATCAGGGCCGTCGCCTACTACAGGCACTCCGCGCAGGATAAGCAGAAGAACTCGGTCGAGATCCAGCAGGATCAGATCCGTAAATGGGCCGCGGCGAACGGCGTCGCCATCGTCCGCGAATTCGCCGACCACGGGAAGTCCGGGCTGACCGCAGATGGGCGACCGGCCTTCACCGAAATGATGGAGCAGGTGCGCAGCAGTCATGACTTTGAACAGGTCTTGGTCCTCGACGTCAGCCGCTGGGGCCGGTTCCAGGACCTCGACCTGTCGGCCAGCTACAGCGCCGCCTGCAAGCAGCACGGCAAGGAGGTTGTCTACGTCAACCTCGGCATCGAGAACGACGGCAGCCCGGTGTATCCGCTCATGGTCGGGTTCGAACGCTGGCGTTCGGCGCAGTACAGCCGCGAGTTGTCCGACAAGGTGTTCAAGGGCTGCAAAAAGGTGGCGGAGCAGGGCTATTCCAGCGGCGGTCCGGCGCCATTCGCCTTGCAGCGACTGATGGTGGACGAGGAGGACGAACCGCAGCAGGTGCTGGGTCCGGGCGAGCACAAGGCCATCAGCAACTTCCGCGTGAAGCTGACGCCGGGCGAACCGCACCATGTCCAGGTCATCCAGGAGGTGTTCCACTGGTTCGTCGAGGACGGTCTGGACGAGCGCCAGATCGCGGGGCGGCTCAACCAGCGGAACTTGGCCTCGCCTGGCGGCGGCATGTGGAGCGCATCCTCCGTGCGCCGGGTGCTGAAGAACCGCACTTACGCCGGCTCCGTGGTCTACAACCGGACCTCCAGCAAGTTGAAGGGACCACGACTGCGGAATCCGCCGGCCGAGTGGGTGGTGACCGACAACGCCTACGAAGCGATCATCCCTCTGGAGATCTTCGAGCGGGTGCAGGCCCGATTCGCGGAGCGCAAATGCCGCATCGGCACCCCGGAGATGGTGGAACGCCTGCGCGCCATCTACGCCAGGCACGGCGTTCTCACCGACCAGCTGATCCGTGCCGACAGCGACCTGCGCGGGCTCTCTGCGGTCCACAACCGACTCGGCGGCGCCGTGGGCACCCTCCACCAGTTGTACGCGGATGTCCACGATCGCGCCCGCCGGGAGGTCCGCGACCTGATCACGGCCCAGCACGCAGTGGTCGAGGCGCACCAGGATCTGCTCATCATCAACCGCCACATCTCCGTCTGCATCCAGCCGTCGCTGCCGATCCGGCAGGACGACGCCCCGAGCTGGCTGTTCAAGACCGACCAGCGCCCCGTGGTCGACATCACCATCGGCGTGCCCCTGTCCGACACCCAGGGCGGCGAGGTGCTGGGCTATCTGGCCATGCCGCGCCTGATGATGCCCAGCGGATGGCTGCGCCTGAGCGGGAGCAACCTGGGCCTGCTGACCCTGCACGGCTACCGCGGCCTCGACTTCCTGAAGGACCTCTCCCCATGACGCCATCCGACTCCGAACCGGCGTCGGCTCCCGCCGACATCAAGCCGTGCTCCACTCGGACGTTTGCGATGATCCGGGTCGATAGCGTGGACGTGGTGAGTTCCCGCGGACGGGGGAAGCGCCAGTTCAAATCGAACGTGCGCTCAATCGCCGACAACGGCCTCTACAAGCCAATCCTCGTCAACGCCATCGAGCACGCCACGACCGGCCGCTACCACCTGATCTGCGGCGAGGGGCGCCTCCTCGCCCACCAGGAATTGAAGAAGGAACTCATCAAGGCCGAGATCGTCACCGTCCCGCTGGCCACGGCGCACATCATGTCGCTGGGCGAGAACATGACCAAGTGCCCGCCGCAGGCAGTGGAGTACGCCTACGCGCTCCAGGAGATGCACCGGCAGGGTTCGAGCCTCACCGACCTCTCGCGCATCACCGGCCATTCGACGCAGTACGTGCGCAGCTACCTGACCCTGGTCGAGCGCGGCGAGGAGCGCCTGATCAAGGGCCTGGAACAGGGGCTTTTCCCGCTCGAGTTCGCCATGAAGGTGGCCACCTCGCCGGATGCGGCCATCCAGCACATCCTCATCGACGCCTTCGACCAGAAGCTGATCACCGCCAAGCATGTCGACGTGGTCCGCAACCTGCTCATGGACCGCATGCGGCAGGGCGACGCCGGTGGCAAGCGCTCCCAGCGCGAGGCGGTCACGGCCGACACCCTGCGGCGGGACATCGCCAACCTGACCCGGGAGAAGGAGCGCTGGGTGAAGGAGGTCGAAGGGCGCGAGACCCGGCTTTTCCGGCTGATGAGCGCCCTGCAGCGCCTGCATGCCGACGACACCATCCGGTCGCTGCTCCAGAAACACCGGTTGGGCGAGATGCCGACCTTGCAAGGCAACTATGGTTCCTGACGCCGACAGCACTCCCGCGGATGGGGCATCCGAGGACATCGTCACCATCGACCTGCCGCTGACGGCGCTGATGCCGCTGCAGAAGCGCGCGGTCAAGAAGGCGATGATGGCCCGCCTGGAGGCCAACATCCGATCAGTTGGCCTGATCGAGCCGCTGCTGGTCTATCGGCACGGAGACGGGCAGCACTACATCCTGGACGGCTACCTGCGCTACCAGGTGCTGCTGCTGATCGGCCATACGACGGCGCCGTGCCTCGTGATCAGGACGCTGGACATCTACACACCCAACCGGCAAGTGAACTTCCTGGGCCGCTCCCAGCGCTGGAAGATGCTGGAGGCGGCCCTGCCGCATGTCGGGGAGGAGGCGTTGAAGGCCGCCCTCGACCTGCGCGAGGTCAAGCGCGGATTCTCACCCAATCAGAAGGCGGCCCTGTGCCCGGCGGTGCTGGAGCGTGAGCAAGAGGGGCGGCTATCCAAGGTGGCGTGCTACCATCTGATGCATGTTACCCACGAACGGCAGCAGGAGATCCTCGACGTGTCGGACAAGGCCGGCGACTCGTCCTCGGCGTTCATCCGTGCCCAGGTACTGCGGACGCCACCCCAACAGCGGCTTCAGGGGCCGACGCGGCGCAATCCATGGAACAAGGGCGCGGAGGTGCGTAAGAAGCTAGTCGACCGCCTGATTGAGGCCGAGCGGCGACACGATTTCTACCAGGGGCTCTACCGCCAGTACGCCAACGACCTGATCCGGCTGGCTACCTACGTCCGACAGGTCGTGACGACCAAGCCCCTGCGCGAGGCCTTGGCGCAGCATCACCCCGACATGCTGAAGTCCTTCAAGCAGTTGCTGGAACAGTGCGGGGACGAGATTGAGGCGAAGTGACCGCCTCCTTTGACAATCGATACCAGTAGAATCCGTCATGCCCGTAGCGGCACGTTCGAGCCGGAGGGCTTGGACGCCCTCGTCCATGACCGGGCGGCCAATCCGGTCGGCATGCGCCGGATGATATTCACATGGGGCAGTTGATGGTGTAAACCCACGCCGTCCCGCTGTTCGGGGCGCTCATGACGACCATGCACCATGACGGATCGCCCGGTGCGGGGGTATAGGTCCACTGCAGCGTGCCGGTTCCCGACACCAATCCGCCAGTCGATGCCACCAGTACGCCTTTGTAGAAGCAGTCCAGACGGTCGGGGATCGAGTACATGTCGTAGGTGATGCGGACGAGGCCAGGCGTCAGGCCGAGGGCGTGGCGCGTGCGCGTAACGCCCTGGCCGCCGCTGGCGGTGACCTGGCCGCAGGGCTTCGGCGGGCGCTCATCAGCCGGGCAGGGCGCGCAGGCACTCGCGGCCAGATCAGGGACGACCGTGGCGGCGAGCACTGGAGGACGAGTCGGCTCCAGGCATTTCATATCCAGCGGCCCTCCGGGCAGCGGGCTACACGGGAGCGGGTGCGTTCGGCGACGACGAAGGCGCAGCCGCACATGGCACATTGGTCGTTGCCGGCCCGGTAGTGTTGGCAGGTGCGACAGAGGTCCGCCCGGCGCTCGGCCTCCTCCGGGGACGGTGCAGGCGGCAGATCAGTGAGCGACACCGTCTCGATGATATCGTTGCCGTTCGGACGCATGACCAACGAGCTGTCGGTCTCCCGGATGACGATGATCTCGGGTGCCGTCCAGCCGGGGACATCCGCGAGGTGACGACCCTTCCAGGCGTCGATAGGTCCGGGCAGTACGCGGGCGCGCATGGCCTCATCAATGGCGGCGAGCACCTCGTCGGGGCCACCCCAGGCCGGCAGGCACAGGCGCTGGTTCCAGCGGTGCATGTCGGCGAAACGCATGGCGACCGGGTGGCCGTCGCGCAGAACCACCGACCGGCGTTCGTCGCCGCGCTGGGGGTAGACCACCACCTGTGGCGCATCCACCAGGCTGGCGAGATGGCCAATCCCGGAGTCCAGGCTGACCACCAACCGCGCCCCGCACAGGAGGCGCAGCGTACCGGTCATGGCGTCACCGGCCTGATCGAGGTCCCACGCCGCCACGTCTGCCGGGATCTCGGCGGATTCGGCCCAGGAGCCGGCCAGGCCGACGATCCAGCCGCGTTCACGGCAGGAACGGGCCAGGTCGGCCCACGGCCAGCCGTTCTTGGCGTCCTCGTAGGGCTTGGACCGCGGGGCCAGGACCACGTCCACTGGATATGGCTCTGGCAACCGGATAGGCGGCTTTGGGTAGCGTTCGCCGTCCGGCGCCCAGGCAACGAGGTCGGCGCGCGGCCACAAGTCCTGGGCGACGGCACGGAGCCGCTCCTCCAGGGCATCGGGCCGGATGCGGTAGTCGTAACCGGCCGGGTAGTGTGCCTGGACCGGCGCCCACAGGCGAGGATCCGGCGGTGCCGGGTAGAGCGGCCCGTGCAGCGGATTGCCGCCTACGATGTCGCCGGGCTGGTGCTGCGCCCAGATCCACGGCAGCACATCGCGGATGAGGTCGCCGAAGTGGCCAAACCAGGGCAGGAACACCTTCATGCGAGGTAGCCTCCTTCCGCCTTGCAGGCACCCCAGGCGAACACCGACTCGACGGTGCCGTCGCTGCTGAAACCGGCGGCGGCGACGTTGGTGACGCGGCCCTGCGGACTGACAGTGAAGGTGATGTCAGTTCCGTAGGTCGGCCCACCCGAGTAGATGCCGCCACGGGGGCTGGCCGTGACCGTGCCGCCGCCGGACGCCGGGGTGGTGAAGCTGCCCGAAGTGGTGCCGTAGCTGTGGGTGCTGGCCAGCGAGTAGGCGACGTTCGCTGCGCTGGGCAGGTAGGCGTCGCCATAGAAGAGGCTGAGGGACGCGCCGCCGCAGACGGTGGAGTTCACCTCATTGACGGTCTGGGCGATCTTCGCCCCCCGCGTGTTCCACGACCAGACCGAGCCGTCATAGGCCAGGTAGGCGTGCAGGGTGAAGACGGCGACGTACTTGTAGCGGTAGTTCCAGGTGGACGACAGCGAGGTGCGCAGGAACTCGACCGTCGCCCCGACCGTGATCGGCGAGCCGTACTCGGGCTGGTTGGTGCCGAGCCAGGAGTTGAAACCGCCCAGGTCGCCGGCGAAGCCCGAGACGCCGGACAGGTACTCCATCTCGTAGGAGGACGCCGCCTCGTATTTGATGCGCTTGCGGATGGCGAGGTAGGTCCGGTCCCAGCAGATGGCTCCCGGCACCCGCCCGGTCCATCCCACCCGCTGGTCACGCATGCCCTTGATGCGGACCTTGTTGAGCGTCGGGCCGAGGCCCGGCAGGTCGGTGCTGAGGTCGGCGCCACCGGACTGGACCTTGGCGACGTTGCTGTTGGCGTTGCCGCTGGTCAGGATCTCGAACTGGTCGGGCTTCGCCCCGCCCGAGCGCCAGGCGCGCAGGCGCACGGCCGGGCGCGCGATCGTGACCCGGGTGAGGGCGAGCGAGTAGACCTCGCACCAGAACTCGACATTGCCGAACTCCATGGGCATGACCGTCGAACTGGCCAGATCCACCCAGACGAGGTCCGTCCAGGTCGCGGCCTCCTCGTCGTAGACCTGGCCAACCGAGAGGTCGGTGCTGTCCAGCACCACCGCCACGCGCACGCGCACCATCTGTCCGGTGACGAGGGCCATGGGGTCAGAGCTTTACGAACTTGTCGTGCCAGCCGGGACCGAGGTTGGTCACGCTGGCATTCCGGGTGATGCGGGCCTCGCACTTGGTCACCTTGCCGGTCGCGGAGACGGCGATCTCCACCGTCAGGCTGGCCTCACCGCCGAACAGGTTCTTCGTCACGGTCGTGGTGGTGCCGATGCCGACCGTGGTTGCCGAGACATCGTCGGCCAGCTTGGTCAGGGAGAGATTGCCCTTCTGGTGGTAGAAGCCGGGCGAGAAGTTGGAGTAGAGGACGTAGCGACCGCCGCTCGCCTGGCGCTCGGCGCGCAACTGGTGGATCTCAACGATGGCCTGCCAGACGTCGCCCATCGGAGTGAGGAAGATCTGGGTGTAGGCGCACAGATCGATGTTCTTCCAGCAGCGGTCGCCGTAGGTCTTGCAGGGATAAGGCGGCCCCGGCTGATTGAAGTCCATGTCCGAGTAGGTCGCCGAGTTCTGGACGAAGGCCATGGTGTAGGCGCAGGCGCCGAAGACCTCGCAGCCGTACTCGGCGGTCTGGGCGGTGAACTCGATCTTCAGGGCCGCCGCGTTCTCGGTGAAGGCCAGGGTCAGCGGCTTCAGCTTGAGGATGAAGCCGAGGTTCTGCGTCGAGGTGCCGCCGGTGAGCACCTGCCCGGTCGCCCCTTTGAACCCCCAACGCCCGACCCAGCAGGGCACTCGGAGCGGCTGCGGCGCCGCCGCGCTGCCATCCTCCGCGATGAGGGGACAGTCGAGGGTGCTCTTGGTCGCACTTCCCGGTGCCGCCAGCACCACGTCAGCCAGGCTGGTGTGGTAGGTGCCGCCATTGGACGACAGCCCGGTGACCCCCAGCGCCGGCCGCTCGGTGCCAGCCCGTACCTGCTGGCCGCAGTACGCAGACGGCGCCTTGGTGGCGAGGCTCTTGTTGTAGTAGGCCGAGGCCGAGGCGGTGCTGCGCACCCAATCGAACCAGAACCAGGTCGGGAAGACCAGCCCGGCCTGCGGCGGGTTGTTCTGTGCGATCTGCACGACGCTGCGATCGTCGACATGCTCGGGATCGCCGCGGCAGTCCACCGCCACCAGGGCATACGGGCAGAGGTCGTACTCGTAGTGGAGCGGCGCCCCGACCGCATCGCCGAAGGGCTGGCGGATGGCGCGGGTGGAGACACCCAGCGTCCAGTAGACGAGGCCGGCGGTATTCGCCTGCTGGGGATAGTCCCCAGCACGGAAGCCCGGCGGTCGCGGCGGGGTCGCTGCCAGGGCGGGATCGAGGTATTGCGGGACGGCATCAACCATGGCTTACATCCACACCGGGACCTGGATGAAGAAGTCGTAATGCGCGACGTTGGTGCCGACCTGGCCGCTCTTGAGCACCCCGCAGGCGAGGGTCCAGGTGTTCGCCGGGATGGTCTTCGTCGTGTCGCCCTGCAGTTGGGTGGCGCTGGTCACCCAGGCCACCGCCAGGCTCGGATACTCGGGATAGATCGTGATGTTGTAGACGTTGCCCGAGGACTTGCTGGTGATCTTGCCGACCATCGCCGGGTGCTGGCCATGGCCGGCGTTGGCCGGCGCCTTGTTCTTCCACTGGTTGGAGGCCGCCTCGAAGGTCAGCACCTGGCCATCCGCCGGCGTGGCGATGGTCACATCCTCCATCTGGTCCATCGTGTGCGGGACCAGCGAGGTGATGTTGTTCTTCGAGGTCAGGATCTGCAGCGTCCCGCCCTGGTTCGCCGGGATGCGGGTCGGCGCCCCGGCCGTGCCACCAGTGATGAGGTCGCCCACCCCGGTCATTGGGTTGGTCATGATCCCGGTGACGGTCTCGCCCAGGTGCCAGTCGGTGGTGCCGATGCGCAGAAAGTCCTTCTGGAGTTTCGCGTTCGTCACCGCGCCGTCCGCGATGGTCTGGGTCACCACGGCGTTGTCGGCGATCCACGAGGCATCGGTCGTGCCGATGATGTCGCCATAGAGGTCGTGGATGTGGTCCTCGGGCGGATACTTCAGCGGCTTGTTGAACAGCTTGCTCCAGTTGAGCGAGGCGACCTTCTGGTCGGTGACGGCGCCGTCCGCGATCTTGATGGTCACCACCGAGCCGTCTTCCAATTCGAGGGTGCCGACCACGCCGGGCTTGATCTGAGCGGCATTGGTCCAGCCGCTGAGGTCGCCATCGAGCGGGTGCTCGTGGTAGGACGGCGGGTAGGTACTGGGCTTGCCGGTGACCTTGCCCCAGGCGACGGATGCGATCTTGGCATCGGTGACCGCCCCGTCGCGGATGGTCAGGGTGGACACCGCATCGCGCTGCAGCTTCGGCTCGGACACCGAGCCATCGGCCAGCTTGTCCGAGGTGACGGCGTGGTCTTCGATCGCCGCGGTGGGGATCTGCGCCCAGCGGAGGACCCCACCCAGGCGCAGGAGCACGGTGCCATCCGTGTCGGCGGCGAACGCGGTCGGCCGGGCGCTGCCGCCGGTGGCATTCGCCACGATGCTGGTGCCTGCCTGCTCGGCCAGGTCCGCGGCTGCGAGATCGCGGAAGTCCGGCTTGGCGTCCGCACCGGAGGTCGGCCCGGCGAGCACCTGGTGGGCGGGAACCGGGTCGGCCACCACCACGTCGTGGGGCTTCCAGCGCTCGGCGGTGGCATCCCAGAGGGCAGCCTGCTCATCGGTCGGCGGGGTGGTCGCCACATCCACGTCGGTCAGGTCGGCGAAGCGCGAGGCCGAGCCGCCGCCGCCGGCCGCCCCCGCGCGCAGGACGCAGAGGCCAGCCTCGGCGTGGTGCAGCACCAGGCGCGGGCTCTCGGTGGGCTTGGTGAGCGTGAGCATCCCCGGCACGCCGGGATCGAGCCAGTAGTCCGAGTGGTCGGTAAGGCCCTCCAGGCAGAAAACGCCCCACAGGACCAGTAGGGCCGTGTTGGCGTCCGGGATGCGGCCGACCACGGCCAGGGTGTCGGTGTCGCCCACCACCGCGGCATCGGCCAGGATCCAGGATGATCCGTTCCAGCGCAGGACGTCGCCCACCATCCAGGGATGGTTCGCCGAGGTGACCTCCAGCACCAGGTTGGGCGAGCCGCCGCCGGCCCCGCCGGACGGGATCTGGACGATGCCCCAGACCTCGCCGGTGCCGGCCTCCTTCCAGAGGATGCGGGCGGCGCCGGTGCTGCCGGTCTTCAGGCTGCCAGTCTCGCCGGTGACCACCGCCGCCACGCGGTCATCCTCGGCCTGCACATCGAGACGGACCGGCGTCACCCCCAGGATGAGGCCCCGCCCCAGCGCCCCGGCGGCGATGGGCTCCTGCAGGATGCAGATGCGGTCGGCATGGGCGTCCTCGTCCGGGGCGACCAGGGCCACCGCGACTCGCTCCTGGAAGGCAGCGGCGTTCTCGGTCGGCAGGATCAGCGGCGTGCTGATGCCCAGGATGGCGAAGCGATCCTGGTCGGTGCCCGAGTCGTTGCGCACGGTGACGATGCCGGCGGTCGGAATGATCGCCCCACCCTCGGCCTGCCGCGAGGTGCGGCTGGCCTGGAAGGCTGCCGCCGCATCGACGAAGGCATTGAAGGTCTCCGCTGGGATCCGGAGCGGCTGGCCGGCACTGACCTTGGCCAGCGTCACGAACCGATCCCCAGACCGGCGAAGGATGCGAACGGGTAGACCTGCTCGACGTAGGCCGCGATCGGCTTCTTGATGAGCACTTTGGCGGTAGGATCGACGTCATCCCCGTACTGGACCCACAGGTAGTCCCAGCCGCGCTTCTGGATGCCGCTGATCGAGCCGACCGTGAGGCCGTTCTGGTTCGGCGAGGCAGCGAACTTGTAGGTGATCTCCCAGCGATCATCCGGATCGGTGCCGCGGCGGGTGCCGCTGGCGCCCATGAACAGCACCTCGCCGGCCTGGAAGCCGCGGAATGAGGTGCTGTTCACGGCGCCCGTCAGGCCCATGAGCGCGAGCTTGTAGCCTTGGGTGACGTAGCCCGGCGCGATGTAGTGCGTCTCGCTGAACTGGTAGACCGGGATGGTGATGTCCACGCCGGCGACGTTCTGCCCGTCGTAGCCGATGGCCCCGCCCAGGGCGGTGGAGGCCGCCGGCCCGTAGCGGCCGACCGTCTGGATCGACTGCGTGACGTGCTGGGTGCCGCCGCCGGTATCGAAGGCGAAGGTCGACTCCGGGTTATCCTGCTGCTGCGGCTCAGGCGCCTCGAAGGCCGCCACCACCTTCCAGGTCGTGGCGTTGAGGCGCTCGTCCAGCGTTATCGTGCTGCGGTTGAGGCCCTGGTAGGCGACCGGGATGCCAGCCAGAGCGACCGTGCGGACCTCGGTCTCGTCGGCGGCCCCGAGGACGACGTAGGCGATCTCGGCCTTGGGCTTGGCGCCCAGGGTCTCGGTCCGTCCGGCGAAGAGTTCGTGGAGCGTGGCGGCCATGGCTTATCCGAACGTGGCTCCGTCGCCGTCCTCGAGCGCGCGGGCGATGCGCTGGGTGTTTTTGGCGGTCTCCTCCGTGGCCTTGGCGGTGCGCTCGGTGGTGGTGTCGCCCACGCCCAGCTGGCCGATGGCCGCGCCCGAGAAGGCGCCGGTGACATCGAGCTTCTGCGTCTCGGCGCTGACGGTCGCCGGAATCTGGTCGAGGGAGTTCCGCAGCGCGTCGAGATCCGGCAGATCCACCTGCACCGGCTGCTGCCCCGGCCCCTGCACCTTCCGCTCCACCGCCGTGCGCTCCTGCTTGGCCTGGGCGAGCGCCGCGTCGAGTTCGGCACGGGCCTGCTCCACGCCGGCATCGCGTTGCATGACCTTGTCGGCCAGGTCCTGGCTGATGCCGGCCTTCACCGCATCGCGCTCGGCGGCGAGGTTGGCCAGGTCCTTGTCCCGGGCCTGGGTCCGCTGTTGCCGCTGCTGGTCGACGCCGGCATTCTTCTGGTCGGTCTCCGTCTGGATGCGGAGGTCCAGACCCTTGTCAGCTAAGCCGACCAGTTCGAGCAACTGCGCCAGCTTGCCGGCGATCCAGCCGACTGCGGTGTTCCAGGCCTTGGTGATCCCGCCCACCACCCAATCCCAGGCGTCGGCCAGGGCATAGACCACGTTCCAGAACACGGTCTGGATGCCGTACCAGGCCGAGGCGAAGATCTGGGCGAAACCGGCGACGGCCGCATCCCAGAAGTTCAGGAGGAAGCTGGTTCCGCGCTCCCACTCCAGCTTGAGGGTCGCCCAGACGATCTTTGCCGCGAGGCCGATGTCTCCGGCGGCGAGGGCATCGGCGATGCCGCCCCAGGCGTCCACTGCGTCCGCCTGCAGGGTCTGGAAGCCCCCCGACAGCATCCCCAGCGCCTGCTGGCCAGTGGTGGTCTGGGTGACGATCACGGCGCCGAGCGCCGCCACCCCAGCGATCACCGCTCCAATGGGCGAGAACAGGGCACCGATGACGGCGCCGAGCGCCGAGATGACCGTCCCTGCCACCGATGCCGCCGACGCCAGGGCGCCGATGCCGGCGCTCACTCCGGACACCGCCAGTCCGAGGGCGATGAGGCCGGCGCCGATGCCCGCCACCGCCGCGCCCACCGTCAGGATGGTCACCACCAGCCCCTGGTTCTGTGCGATCCACTCGCGGAAGCCGACCAGGAAGCCGGTGACCTTGGCGGCAAGGTCCAGGAGCACCGGCGCCAGGGCTGTGCCGACTGCGTTGGCCACGCCCTGCAGGCTGGCCTTCACGCGGTCGAAGGCGTCGCCCAGGTCGTCGGCCAGCTTCGCCTGCCCGCCCGACATGATGACGCCCAAGCGCCGGGCCTCGGCGCGCAGGGCGGCGAGGTCGCCGACCATCGGCAGGAGCGTGGTGCCGGACTTGCCCAGCACGCCCATGGCGGCTGCTGCCCGTTCGGTCGGGTTCTCGATCCTGGCCAGCGCCGCTGCGATGGCGGCGAACTGCTGCTCGGGCTTCAAGCCGGCGAGCGCCTCGGCGGACAGGCCGATCCGATCGAGGGCGGTCGCCGCCTGGTCACTGCCGTTGGTCGCCGCCGTGATGGTCCGCTGCATCGTCCGGACGGCCTTCTCGACGTCCTCCAGGGATGCCCCGGACTGCTGGGCGGCATAGCCCAACTCCCCCAGCGCCTCGACCGAAACCCCGGTGCGTGCCGCCATATCGTTCAACTGGCTGCCGGTGTCAGCAAAGGACTTCGCCGCCAGGGCCAGCGGGGCGACGATACCTGCCCCGAGGGCGAGCATCTGCGTTCCGAGGCCACGCACGGCGGCGCCAAAGGCGGCGAGCTTCTGCTGGGCAGAGCGCAGCCCGCGCACGAGGGCGCGATCATCGGCGAACAGTTCGACGAAGGCGCGACCCGCCCGGATGCCGCTGGCGCCGGCCATGGGTCAGGCCTCCCGCTTCGAGGTCGGCACCTTCATTTGCTCCCGCTTCTTGAGCGCGAGGTAGCCGGTGGTCGCGGCGGTGAACGCCGCGCCGACGCCGCTGAGGACGTTGGACCAGGGAAAGGCCGCACCGGTCGCCACCGGGGCGATGGTTGCCAGCCCCGCCGCCACCGCCTGCGTGATCGCCTCCGTGTCGGGACCGGCATGGGTCTCCTCCGATTCGGTGCCGACCCGGCGGATGGTGCCCGTCACCGGGACGACCTTCACGCCCTCGGCGGTAGGGACCGGCACCTGGGCCTGGAAGGTGATGCGGTCGGTCTTCTGGGTCTCCGACCGCGTCTGGCTGAAGCAGCCCGAGAGCAGGAGCGCGATCGGGATGATGACGAGGAGGCGTTTCATCGCGGCTTCTCCAGGGGTTGGCGGTCCACGAAGACGGACTTCAGCACGGACAGATCGGCGGCCGGCAACACCTCATCCCGACCGGCGCGGCCGGGCAGGAAGTCGGCCGGCTCGTAAGCCTTCCGCCGGTGCGGGTCACGGTGACAGTTGGCGATGAGCGCGAGCAGGGCGGCGGTGTGGTTCCACCGCTCCTGCGACCGCGCTTCAGCCATCGCCATTAGTTCTCGCAGGGTCAGCTCGGCGGGGTCGATCCCGCAGAGGCCGGCGCACTGCCAGATGAGGGACCACGCAGAGCCGCCAGCACGGTCGCGTCGAGGGCGGGGTCGTTGAGCCGGGCCTCCGCCGCCAACAGCGCCGCCGCCCGCCACCCCGCCAGCTTGGCCAGCGCCTGGGCGAGCACCTGCCGGCGGGGCTTCGGGAAAAAAGCCACGAACTCCTCCAGGAGCGCGGTGGTGGCCGTGTCGATGGCGTCGCCGGCGAGGCTGCGGCCGAAGTCCTCGTCGGTGATCTTGCGCTCATCGGCCTGCGGCTTCACGCAGGCGAAGAGCACGTCGCCTAGCAGCACCGGGTCGGCCACCAGGCGGTCGAGCAGCGTGCCGCCGGCCGCCTCGATGAGGTCGACGCCGGCCAGGGCGCGGATGCGCTTCAGGGTGGCGACGGTGATCTCGATGGACCAGGAACGTCCGAGGGCATCGGTGAAGGTGTGCATGGTGATGCCCTCAGACCAGCGGCGCCGTCGCCCAGGTGGGCGCGAGCGTCGCATCGTAGGTCGGCTTGAGGGTCACCTTGGCGAGGACGGCCTCCTCCAGGTTCTCGTCGCGCGACAGGTTGGTGACCGAGAAGCGGGCGTAGAGGCCCTGCGACGGCGCGACGTTCGGCCCGTCGAGGAAGGCCATCTCCACCGAGGTGTCGTTGAAGTAGGCGTCCTTGATCGCCACGAAGTTCAGGTCGTCGCCGTCCCAGACCATTTCCGTTTCGACCGAACCCTCCTTGAGGGTGCCGACCGTCAGCTTCCAGCCGTTGGCGGCGCGGGTGGTGATGTCCGCCTCGCCCTTTTCGAGCGACAGCGTGACGTTGCGGAGGTTGCCGACCTCATGCCACGCGGCGGGGGTGCCGCGCTTGATGTAGGCCTTGCACTGGAGACCGAGGCGGATGGCCATGGGGAGGATTCCTTAGCGGATGGAGTTGCGCCACAGGGGCGGGAGGGACTTCTGTTCAGCGGCGAAGGCCGGCGCCATGTAGGGGCGGGGCGCGATGGTGATGCGGCGGGCCTGCCCCCAGCGCACCAGGACGGTCGGGCCGCCGTACTCGAGGAGCGGCGGCACGTTCCCCCGCTTCTGGTTCAGGAGCACCGGGCCGATCACGACCGAGCGGCGCTGCCCGTCCCAGGCGAAGTAGAGGTGCTGCCGCAGCAGACCGACATGCGCCGAGGGCGGCTGACCGGGCGGAGCCGGATCCTTGCGCCGCTTCATCGAGGTCCTCGCCCGTTGCCGGACGAAGGCGCCGAAGCGGGAGAGGACCTTCCGCTCGGCCCGCGAGGTGGCGTTCATCACCGCCGCGCGGTCGAAGAAGCCGGCCTTGGCCTGCGCCAGACGCATGCCGATCATGGCTCACCACCGCAGGACCAGGAAGCCGGGGCCGCCGCTGCGGCCGGGTTGCTGGGTGGCGGTGCTGCCCGCGCCGCCGGGGCCGCCGACCCCGACCACCAGGGTCAGGGTCTCGCCGGGGGTGACCGGAATCTGGCCGGTGACGTATTCGCCCCCGCCGCCGGGCAGCGAGACGGTGTTGTTGGCCCCGGCCCCGCCGCCGCCCGAGGACGCCTCGGCGGTGATGAGCCCGCCCTGGCCGCGCAGGGAGTCCACGATCGACACCCCGGCGGCACCACCGCTCCAGGGCGTGGCGGTCAGGCCATCGCCACCTCGGTAGCTGATGCCGCCCAGGCCGCCGAATCCGCCCCGTCCGGCGCGCGATCCGACCGGGGCGTTGTACCGCCCACCCTTGCCGCCGAAGGCCCGCACGAGCGGGGTTCCGGCCCGCAGGACCTCGGTGTTGCCGCCGTCCGTGCCCGGCGTCCCTGGCGTGGTGGTGGTGCCGGCGCCCGCCGCCCCACCACCGGGGGCCTGGGCCTCGACCTGGAGGCTGGTCACACCGGGCGGCACCACCAGGTCGTAGGTGCCAGGGCCGTAGGTCAGGGTGCTCATGGGTGGCGGGATCTCCTGGCGCTTGAGGACGCCATCGGGGGTGACGACCAGCAGCACGTCGCCGGAGGCATCCGGATCAGCGAGCGCGGCCAGTTCGAGGTCGACGAGGATGCGGCGGATCGGCATGGGCGCTCATGGCTCGGATCAGCGCTGCACGACGACCCGGTAGGCGTTCGCCGCGGGCGCGGCGATGCCGAACTCGACCCGCACCTCCCAGTCGGAGGGCCGGGTGACGCGGCACTCGACGTCGGCGTAGTCGTCGGCCGCATCGAGGACCGCCACCTGCACGTCGCGGGTGCCGAGGCCGTGACCGAGGAGGAAGCTGGTCGCCACCCCGTCGCCGATGTCGGTCTGCCAGGACAGGGTGATGTAGCCGGTCATGCCATCGACCGCGACCACGTAGCCCGAGGCCAGGAGTTCGCGCCAGTGGCCGATGTCGTTCGCCCCGTCGATGGCGAGGATGTACGACTTCTGCTGATCCGACCGGATCGCCACGTCGCCCACCTGGACGTCGAGCGCCAGCATCTCGGCCTCGCTGCCGACCACGAAGGTGTCGGTGATGGCCAGGGCCGGCAGCTGGCCGATGGCGAGCTTGCCGTCCACGTCGAGGGTGGCGTAGCCGTTGGGGATGCCGCGCTGTGCCGCGATGGTGGCGATGGCGGTGGCCCGCGCCTGGTCGGCCACCGTGTCGGCGTGGCCCTTGGTGGCGGCATCGTCGGCCGCGACCGGGTTGGCCAGGTGGCGGATGGCGAGGCCGAGCATGTCGATGGGAACGGCGATCTTCTTCATGGGTGTGGGCCTTCAGGAGAGGTCGGCGATGCCGGCAACCGGCACGTCGAAGTGGATGTGGGTGGTGTTCTCGTCCGGATGGGAGACGGCTCCCTCGACGTCATCGCCGGTGCTGTCGGTCACCTGCACCCCGGCCGGGCGGAAGCCGAGGCCATGGGCGATGATCCAGACCGACGAGGCGGCGTCCTGGCGGTGCCGGTAGCTGAGGCGCTGCGGCGAGCCGCCGCCCCCGCCACCGGTTCCGCCGCCGCCGAAGAAGGGCGGCGCCATCACCAGGTCCCGCCGACCAGGGTCAGGACATCGCCCGGCGTGCCGCGGACGCGGATCGCGCCCAGGTTCACCCGCAGCAGGGTGTGGTACTCGCCGGGGATCCAGGTGACGGTGCTGCCATCGTCGCCCTCGAAGATCACCGGCCCCTGGTTGGACGGGGGCGCGGTGACATCGACGGTCGCCACCTCGACGTCCTGGGGCGACAGCGGCCGGAACGCGGCGGTCAGCGGGAGGGTGCGCAGGACCACGTTGTTCACGGCAGCACCCCGCAGCCGGCGATGGTGATGCAGGTGCGCGGCGGCCCGCCGTGGATCAGCGTCGGAGCACCCGTGGGCCGGATGGCCACCTGCAGGAACTCCCCAAGGCCGACGATGCCGGTCCAGGAGATCTGCCCGGCGAAGCCGGTGAAGGCGGCCTGCGCACGTTCCTGGCCGGAGCGGCGCACCTGCAGTTCCCAGATCGGATTGCCGGCGACGCTCTGCAGCATGACGCTGGCCTGCAACTGATAGACGCCGCGGACCGGAGCCGTCCATCGCCATTCCGGCAGCAGCGAGAAGGCGGTATGGGTGTCCCACTCCTTCACGTCGAAGCTGAGGACGCTCCACTGGTTGTTGGGGTAGGGCACCAGGGACGGACCCATCACGGCCTGGCCGAAGACGCCGAGCGCGCTGCCGCTCAGATCCGCTGGGCCGGACAAGCCCACCGGCCCCTGGGGGCCGGGCGGTCCCGGCGGTCCCATCGGCCCCTGCGGTCCGGGGACGCCGCCGCCGGCCGCGCCGCGGTAGGTGCCCATCACCATGCGCCACCCACCACGGTGACGCGGTCACCCTGCTGACCGCGGACCTGGAGTTTCGCCAGGTTGATGCGGGGGAAGGTATGCCACTCGCCGGGCGCCCAGGGCACGGCCTGGCCGGTGTCGCCCAGGAACTCGACCGGGGCGCTGTTGGTGGACAGGGCGAGGACATCGACGGTGGCGATCTCCTCGGGCAGGGTGGTAGCCGCCTGCCAGGCGGGGGTGCAGTCGATCACCCGTTGGACGAGATTGGTCATCAGTTCTCCCAGGTGCGGTAGGTGACGGTGAGGACGGAGGTGAATTGGCGGAGTTCGTTGAGGTGTTCGGGGGCGATGAGCGGCGCGTGCTCGGTTTTCACCCAGGCCGCCTCGGGCGCGCCCGCCAGGCGCTGCCCCGTGAAGTGGTCGGCGATCTCGCCCACCAGGTCGAGGAGCGGATCGCAGTCCGCGAGCCCCTCGCCGGCGAGCTTCTGCTGCACCGCGATCTCGATGCGGTGTTCGACCTCCAGGTGCGCCCGGCAGACCGGCTTCATCGTCCGGCCCGCAGCGACGACAGTGACATGCAGGGTCGCCATCTCCCCGAGGTCGAAGAGCGGGAGGTAGGCCCGCTCGGCAGTGAAGGGCCGGCTGAACGCGGTGGCGTTCAGGCTCTCGACTACCGCCTGGGCGATCTCAGCCGTGGTTGCCATCGGCGTCCTCCACGGCGCGCAGCCGGCGGGTCGAGGCGAAGCGCGGGTCCTCGGCCCGCTCCAGCCAGGTGGCCATGCGCTCCATCGCCTTCGCGTTGCGCTCCAGGGCACCGACCAGGGTCTCGCGGATCCACTTCTGCTGGCCGTCGATGGCCGCACCCATGCGCTTCTCACGCTGCCAGTCGCGCCAGAGGACGTAGGCCACGACCAGGCCGGCGAGCCCCCATTGCGCCCACAGCGACGGCTCGGAGGCATCGATCGGGGTCGCCGCGGCGAACAGCCCGACCATGCTCATCTTGGCGACAGTCTCGATCATGGGGCGGCCTCCGAGGACAGATGCTTGGTGTGGATGCGGTAGGTGCGCCGGTTCGGGTCCGACCAGCGCCAGTGCGGCTCGCGGCCGGGGGCGAGCACCTCGTAGAGGTGGCGCTGCCCGCCGGCCTCCTCGATCACCCGGTCGCCGCGCTGCGGTGGGCCGAAGCCGGCCAGATGCGTCGCGGCGATCAGGTAGTCCCGGGCCTCGATCCGCTCGGTGACGCCCGGCCCGGTGTCGAGCCGGAAGACCGTGCGGCCGACCGTGGCCGGGACCGCGACCTCCTGGGCGCCTCGCCGGTAGGTCACCAGCCGGGTGAGGAACCGCTCGCGCTGCTGGTCGAGCCAGTCGAGGCCGGCGCCCAGGAGGTCTGCCACGCCTGCCTCAGCGGTTGATGAGGACGCGGGCGGTCGGCTCGTTGCCCACGACGGCGCGCACCAGCACACCGGCGCGGACGCAGCCGGGGAACAGGGCCGGGTCGAGGGTCAGTTCGCCGCTGGCCGGGTTCCACCACACCGGCGACCAGGCCGGGAAGACCAGCGTGGGCGAGATGGGGAGGTCCCAGATGCCCTCGATGGCGAGGCTGCCGAGGGCGTTGGCGGGGATGGGGCGGTGGGCGATGCCGATCATCGACCCCAGCACCACCACCGCCCCGAGGGGCAGATCGGTGGCGGGGATGTGATCGACGATGTCGCCGTCCTGGACGTAGATCGCGGGCATGCGGTTGGTTCCTGATGGAGATGGGTGGGGTGCGCAGGAGCAGGCGATGATGGCTCGCCTGCTCCTGCCGGGCCGATCACTCGCCCTTGGCCTTCAGCGCGGCGCGGGGGTCCTGCTTGGCCACGCCGAAGTCGTGGTAGCCGCGCAGCTGGATGCCCAGGGTCGAGAAGTCCGCGTCGGCGGTCTCGATCACCGGGGCCTCCTGGCCGTTGAGGAAGACCACCTCGATGGCCGCGAGGTCCGCCGGCTCGGCCAGCAGATACCAGGCCTTCGACGAACCGCCGGCGATCTTGGGGTTGTCGAGGTAGCGGCTCATCTCGACCCGGAACTTGCCCTGATGCGGGTTGAAGACCGGGTACTTGGCGTTGGCCGTGGTCTCGCGGATCTCGGTCGCCTTGACCAGGGCGCTGCCGATGGCGGTCAGGCTGGTGGGCACCAGCAGGATCGCCGGGGCGATGCCCAGCGGACGACCGCTGCCGTCGACCTGCTGGTTGAACAGCACCTCGGCCTTGGTCAGCCCGTCGATGGTCAGGGCGGTGTCAGCGCCGGTGAGCAGGTTCTTGTTGCCGGCGGTGAAGAAGGCGGCGTGGTCGAGGAAGGCGGTCCAGAACAGGTCGTTGAGCGACTGGCTCGCCCCGCGGCCGAGTTCCTGCGGCACGGCGGTGATGACGCTGAGGTCATCGTTGATGATGTCGCGCCGGTCGATGGCGACGAGCTTGCCGTAGGTGTCGGCCTGGTTGGTGAAGCGCTCCTCGCCCAGCTTGCCGTGCTTCAGTTCGCCGCCCGGCGCGACCCGCTCGTAGGTCATGTTGCCCAGCAGGCGGTAGCGGGTGATGGCTTTGAAGTCCTTCACCGAGCCGATGCGGCAGATGTTCCGCCAGGTGCCCTCGGCCGAGTTGAAGCCGTCGAGCAGGAACTTGTTGGCGACGTTCGAGAGGATGCCCGGCAGATCGATGGACGAGAGACCGGCGGCCTGGATGCCACCGCCCCAGGCGGCGCGCAGCACGGTGCGGGGATCGTCGTCGAAGGCGCGAACGGTGCAGCCGTTGGCCCAGGCCGCCTCCAGGATCAGGCGCTGCAGGCTGATCTTGCCGCGGAAGCGGCGGTGCGCGGCCTCCAGCGCCTTCGGGTCGCAGACCGTCTCGGGCTCGTCGTGCTTGCCGGCCTCGACGCAGGCGGCCTCCAGCACGGCGGCGGTCAGGCTCTCGTCGCGGACGTGGACGGCCGGCGCCTGCGGCCGGCTGGCGCGCAGCACCTCCAGTTCGGTGCGCTGGGCGTCCCAGCCATCCTTGATCGCCTGGGCCTCGATCGCCGGGTGGCCCTTGGCCAGGGCGCGGACGGCGCCGATGCGCTCGGTCTCGGCCGCGGCGGCG
>JALHRW010000026.1 GCA_022841245.1 Planctomycetota bacterium | reverse complement strand
CGAGGCAGCGCTTGCGCCAACGGGTGCGACGGCCCTCGTGCACGCCGTCTTCGGCGATATCGATGCCGCCCGGCGAAGGCTGCGGCAGGAGCAGATGGACGGTCGTGCCGGCGGCGCCGTCCTGCCAACGCTCGGCCAGCGGCAGGGCTGGCGGCAGATCCTCGGGGCCGTCGGCACGCACCGGCGAACCGTCGGGCATCACCGCCTCGAGGGCGGTCAGGCGCAGGCTGCCGGCGGCGAGGGCCGCGGGGTCGATGGCCAGACGCACCACACCCCAGGCCAGCGGCAGGGCGGCACGCAGCGCAGACGCCAGCCGCGCCTCATGCGCCCGATCACCCTGCTGCAGATGCTGCGGACCGAGCAGCATGCCCTCGCGCCACAGCGGGGCGAGGACGCTCATCGCCGGTCCGCCAAGCGCAGCCCGTAGCCGGTGACCTCGACGACACAGGATGACAGCCGGTCGATCGGGATGAGCAGGGTGCGCGGCAGTTCGCCTTCGCGTCGAACCAGCAGCTGGACGCCGACCCACGCCGCCTCGTCGCCGGGTAGTTCGACGCAGACCGCCGGATCGGTGACAGCGCCAGGCAGCACGGTGGCCACCGCCGGCTTGCCGATCAGCTCATGTCCCAGGCTGCCGGCCGCATCGGTCCACAGCGCGGCGAAGCCGGCGCGGGCGAAGGCATCGTCATCGCGCAGTACATAGAAGCGGACGTCGACCGGCGTGCTTTCTCCTTCCGCGTTCCGATTGAGCGGCGCGACACCACGGATCTGCGCCGTGCGAGCGGCACAGCCGACAAGCAGGAAGGCAAATCCCAGAAGGATGAGGCGCGGCATGGGAAAGGCGCGGTGATAACGGTGACTCCAAATCACGCAAGAACTCAGGCGAATCGTGTCGAATTGCGAGCAGAACGACGCAGGCCGGTAGTAGGTTAATTGACGCTAGGGATAGTAGATCTGGTCGCCGTGCCTTTCCCGCCCAGGGTACGGACCCGTGCTCGATGCCCTTCGTGAACCACTCCGCCTGCGCTGCGATGCCGACCGCAATGGCAGCCTGCGCATGGTCAGCCTGACGGTCGACGAACAGCTCGGTCAACCATGGTCAGCGCAGGTCGAGGCGGTGCAGGCCGCCGGCGGTCCGGCCCTCGATCCCGAAGCCATGCTCGGGTCCGCCGCCAGTCTCAGCGTGTTGCGCACCACCACCGACAGCCGCGCGTGGGACGGCGTCATCACCGCCTGCCGTCGTCAGCCGGCGCAGACCAGCTGGCGGCGCTGGCTACTGACCATCGAGCATCCGCTGGCGTTGCGCCGGCTCGACACGCGCAGCCGTCTGGTACGCGACCGCCACGCCGCCGCGATCGCCGGCGAGGTGCTCGGCGACCGCGCGCATCCGGTGCGACAGGATCTGCGCCAGCCGCCACCCAGCCGCGAGCAGCTCACGCAATGGCGCGAAAGCGATCTGGCGTGGTGCCAGCGTTTGCTCGAACACGAAGGCATCAGCCTGGTGTGCGATGGATCCGGCATCCTGCTTACCGACCACGCCGCCGGCTTCCCCCGCCTGGAAGAGGTACTGCCGTGGATCCCGCCCGCGGCTCATGCCCGTGCGTCGATCGATCCGGCGCGGCGACCATCGGTGCGCGCCTGGAGCCGTGAGTTGCTCGCCGTGCCCGGCAGCGCGGCGGTGCGCGACTGGAACTGGCGCAGCCCCCAGGAACCCATCGCTCGCGCCGCTGCGGCGGGCGGTTTGGCGGGCGAAAGCCGGCAGGACGGCAGTCACCACCGCGATGGCGGCGAAGCCAACCGCCTGGCAGCGATCCGGGCCGAGGAACTGCGCTGCACCCGCGAGGCCTGGCACGGCGAAGCCGATCATCCCGCGCTGTCTGCTGGCCGCGTGCTGCGCGTCTCCGCTCCGGACGAGCCCGAGGCCGAAGGCGAATGGCTGCTGACCGCGGTGCGGCATGAGGCGACGCAGGCGCTTGAGACCGGCGCCGGTGGTGGCGGCGGCAACACCTACCACTGCAGCTTCAACGCCTGGCCGGCCGACCGGCCCTGGCGCCCCGCGCGCAGCACGCCAGTGCCCCGCATCAGCGGCTTGGTCCACGCCGTCATCGACGGCTCGTCCGGCGCGGTCTACGCCGATCCCGACGATGACGGATGCTACCGGGTCAAACCGGTCTATGCCGCTGATGGCGCTGCCAGCATGCTGGTGCGCCTGGCCACCCCCTACGCCGGCGAGGACCACGGCCTGCACCTGCCGCTGCACGCTGGCACCGAGGTGCTGATCGCCCATGTCGACGGCGATCCGGATCGTCCGGTGATCGCGGCGGCAGTGCCCAACCCGACCCACCCTTCGGTCGTCACCAACGGCAACCGCAGCCAATGCGTCTTGCAGAGCGCCTCCGGCAACCGGCTGATGCTCGATGACGCGATCGGCCGCGAACTGTGGGAGACGGTGGCCAAACGCGACCGCCGCGCGGTGGTCGGCGGCGATGACGACAGCAGCGTGCGTGGCAATCGCACCGCGACCGTGGCCGGCAGCGAGACCGTGGCGGTGCAGGGCGACAGCAGCACGGTGGTCGGCAGGACCAGCAGCGAGACGGTGACCGCGGCCAAGGCGGTGACCGTCGGTGGCGCGATGCAGGTGTCGGTGGGCGGGGTGCTCAATCATACCGTCGGCGGGGCGATGGCCGAGCAGATCGGCGCGGCCAAGCTCAGCGTGGTGGCGGGCAGCAGCACCACGACCATCGGCAACGATTGCGACCTGACGGTGGCGGGCGATCAGCAGGAGACCACCACCGGCAAACGTCAGATGCGGGCCAAGAAGATGCGCATCGCGGTGCAGGAGGAATTCGCCATCACCTGCGGCAAGGCTTCGATCGTGCTGAAGAAGAACGGTGACATCATCATCAAGGGCGGCGCCATCACCATCGACGGCTCGGGCAAGGTGGTGGTGAAGGGTTCGAAGCTGGTGGGCAATTGAGATGCTGACCCAGGCCTCTGTCTGCCGGCTGGAGCGCGTGGACGCGGACGGATCGCTGTGGATCGACGGCCAGGCGGCACGCGTCCTGTCGACCATTCCGCTCGCCGACCTGCAGCGGGCCGTCGCCGGGAATTTACCCGTGCTGGTCACCAGCGATCCGCCGATCGTCATCGGCGTGGTGCAGGGGCAGGCGACGGTGCCCGACGAGCGGCTGGTGCTGGAGGCGGCGCGCGAGCTGGTGCTGCGCTGCGGCGCGGCGGCCATCCGCATCGCCGCCGACGGCACCATCCGGCTCGAAGGCCGCGACATCCGCTCGAAGGCGCGCCGGCTGCAGCGCATCACCGGAGCGCAGGTCAAGATCAACTGATGCAGGGCATCATTCAGCAACTGGCCGAGGAGCACGCGCGCGAGGCCGCCCTGCTGTGGTCGCTGCATGACGAGGAACCCGACGACGACCTGCGCGAGCGCATCCGCCTGCACGTCGTCGGCATGCGCGCCTGCGTGCGGCGTGGCGCCGATCCGCTGGCCGGACTCGAACGGCCGCTGTGCGGCGCCGACCTGCTGGCTGCCGCCTGCCTGGGACCGGTCGAAGCCGATGATGACGTGGGACGGCGGGCTGCGGCAGCGGCCAAGGATTACACGTGATCGATAACCACACCCCGTGGGCGGTCGCAACGCTCGGCATCAGCGATCGGCACGGCGAGCCGGCCCTGTGCGTCGTGGTTGAGGCGAGCATCGGAGTCGACGGTACCGCGTGCGAGCAGCCGCCAATCTGCCTCGATGGGACGTGGACCGGCGATCCGGCGGTGTGCGCTCCGCGGGAGGCTCCGTGCTGCTGCATGCCCAAGGCTGGCACCGACTGCCTGCTGCGCGGCCACGGCCATGCCCGCAGCGTGCGCTTCCGCTGCGGGCCGGTGGAGCAGCGGGCGCGATTGTCGGGTGCGCGCTCCTGGGTACGACGCTGGTGCGGTGTCAGGCCCGGACCGGAAGCCGCGTTCGAACCGGTGCCCCTGCTCTGGGAGCAGGCCGCCGGAGCGCAGCCGGCCAATCCGGTCGGCATCGGCGTGGTCCCGCGAAAGGAGCAGTTCCGCGACGGCGTCCCCCTGCCGCGCATCGAACACCCCACCCATCCGCTGACCCGCTGGGGACGCAGTCCGACGCCGGTCGGCTTCGGCCCGACCACGCCCGCCTGGGCGCATCGCCGCGAGCTCGACGCCTTCGATCCTGCCGCCCAGCACGTCGCTCCTCCGGACCTGATCGCGCCAGTCCTGCGCGGCGACGAAGACATCATCGTCGAAGGCTGTCGCCAACCGATCGCCTGCCGCCTGCCAGGGCTGCCGCAGCCGCAGGTTCGCCTGGTCAGACGCTGCGGCGATCTCACGCCCGAGGCTCGTCTCGACACGGTGCTGGTCGACGCCGATGCCCTGAGCATCCGGCTGACCTGGCGCGCCTGGTGTCTGGTCGACGAGCATGCCACGGTCGAGACGGTTAGGGTCGCCTGACATGTCCGCCACCGTCGCCGCCAATGCCCGCACCTTGGTCCATGCCGCATCCAATGGCGTCACCATCGCATTCCCCGACGTATGCAAGACGCCCGCCGCCCTCGGCGCTCCGCTGCCGTATCCCAACATCGCCCGCAGCGCCGACGTGGCGAAGACGGCGAAGCGCACCACCGCCGACGGCAAGCCGGTGTGCTTGAAAAGCAGCGAGCTGTCGACCTCGTGCGGCGACGAGCCCGGCACCGGCGGCGGCGTGCTCTCGCAGAAGTTCAAGGGCAAGGCGCATCCGATCAATGCCAGCGGTGATGTGCAGGTGGAAGGCAAAGGCGTGGTCCGCGCCTTCGATCTGTGGCTGCACAACGACCGCAATACGCCGCCCTTCCCGATCCTGCAACCGCCGCTGATCGCGTTGAAGGGCACGGCCAAGCCGGTCTGCCTGGTGTGCGGCAAGGCAACCGACCCGAACGCACCCGGTAAGCACGTCCCCGCCGGGGCGCTCGACGAGGTGCACGACGAGAAGCTCAAGCGCGGCGACACCGAGGGCGGCGCCTGCCTGTGGGCCCACCGCGGCGGCTGGGAGGAGACCTCGTGCTGCCATCGCTGGCAGGCGGAGCGTGCGGCCCGCGCCGGTCTGTCAGCCGATTATGGACAGCTGGCGCCAAACGCCTTCCGCGACCGGCGCATTCCGTGCTGGCACGATGTCCATCACATCATCGCTCCGGGCCTGCTGCACGAGGTGATCGACGAGGTCTGCGATGACACAGCCAAGGCTGAGTTCTGCCGACTCGCCCTGCTGCACGCCGGCTACAACATCAACCACGGACGCAACCTCCTCGCTCTGCCGCTGGAACCGAAGGACGCCCGCCGCCTGGCCCTGCCACGCAGACTCGTCCTCGACGCCGCCACGGTCGGCATCCCGCCGGCGCTCGTCGCCGCGTGGGAGGGCAAGGACCTCTACGCGTTGATCATCGCCTTCCTACTCAAGCCGATCATCACCGTGCTGGCCGCGTGCTTCCGCCCCGAGGCCTGCGATGAGCCTGGGCCGGCTCCCGGAGCGGTCGCCAAACTCGCGCTGGAGACGCTGTCCGACACCATCCGCACGGCGATCTGCCTGCCCAACAAGGCCCTGGGCCTGCTGCGATGATCGCGCTGCTCGCGCACGGACTGGCCTGTCCGCTCGGACCGGCTGACATCGCCGGTCCTGCACTCGCCGCCGGGTTGTCGCGTGCGGAGCGCCTCGCCCATGCGCCGGTGTTGGGGGTGGGGGAAGAGGCGGCGCAAGCGGTTGGTCACGCTGTGTTCGATGAGGGCGATCACGAGCAACGCTGCCGGCTCCTGCTTGAACTGGCCCGCGAGGACCTCGGCCCCTGCCAGTCTGATGCCGTGCTGCTGTGCCGGCCGCTCGCGGATCCCCAGCGCTGGGGGCCAGACGGCATGCCGTCAATCCCCTGCGACGAGCAGTTCGCTCTCGGCCACGCCGCACCGGCCGCCGCGCTGCTGCGCGCTGAGGAATTGATCGCATCGCGGACCTGCCGTCGGGTCGTGATCGCCGCGGTCGACAGCCTGCTCGATCCGCTGTCGCTGGCCTGGCTGGCCTCCACCGACCGCCTGCGCGGACCGGAGACGCCGGATGGCGTCGCTCCCGGCGAGGCCGCCGCCTGCTGGCTGGTCGGTCCGGCCGAGCCCACGGCGCTGGCGCACATCGTGGCCGGCTACCAGCCGACTGGTCCGCGATCGGCGATCGCGGACGCTGAACGCTGGCTCAGAGCTGCCGGCAGCTCGCCACGCGGTCAGGACTGGGTCGACCTCACCGGCGAGCCGTGGCGGGCGCGCGCCTGGGGTCAGGTTGCGCACCGGCTTGGCCGGACGGACGAGCGTACGCCCGCCGACGGCTGGGGCGATCTGGGATCGACGACGATGCTGGCCAATGGCTGTATTGCGACCCGACCTGCACTCCTGTGGTCACTTGCGGAGGATGGAGCAGCCGGAGTCATCCAGTTGAGTTGAGCTGACAACGACCCATCAGCGGACGCGTCGTTCCAGCCGGCTATGGTCCTCAAGCAGCCGCTTTGACCGTTGCCACGGTCAGGAAGGCGGCTTGCTTGGTTTGGGGTTCATCGCCCTCCACCGCTGGGTGCCAAGGAATGCGACCACCACCCTTGGTCGCTGCCTCGACCGCCTGCGCCGCCTTGAGCAGGTTGTTGCGCAAGGAGTCTCGGTCTGGGTTGCCTGATTCACCGGCGAACAACGTGGTTGCGAGGCATCAAGGCGTGGTCATTGGAATTCCTGGTGTGGTGACTCCCGCCTGCTCGATCAGAGCGCCGAGGTGCTTTGCCGCTCGACGACCTGCGGTGTCAGCAGGATGCGGCGCGGAATTGGCGGAGCATCCTCCGGCCGTGCAATCTCAATCAGCAATTCGTGCAGCGCCACCCGCCCCATCGACCGCGTCGGCACTGCGACCGTGGTCAGTGCCGGGCAGGTCAGGGCCGCGATCGCGCAGTCGTCGTAGCCGACCACGCTGAGGTCGCTCGGGATGGACAAGCCTCGCATCCGGGCCGCCTCGACGATCGCCAGGGCGATGAAGTCGTTTTGGCAGACTACGGCGCTCGGCCGGTCCGTCCCCGCCAGGACCTGCTCGGCCCAGGTTTTCGCCTGCAGGATGCGCCCCTGGCCGATCTGCTGCCAATGCGGCTCGATTGCCAGGCCAGCATCCGCCATGAGTCGGCGCCATGCCAGGAAGCGCCGACCGCCCACAGGTTGCCCGAGGGTCGATTCCAGCGCGCCGGCATAGGCGATACGCCGATGGCCGAGGCCGGTGAGATGGGCCAGGACCTGCGCCATGCCGACGTTGTCATCCGAAGCCACGGTCGGTGCCTTGGCGATCTCCGGCAGATCCACGAGCACAACCGGCACCCGATGGTGGGCCAGAAAGGCATCGAGTCCGGGCAGGTACTCGCCCATGATCACGATCCCCGCCAGGTCCGAGGCCAGCATTGCGTCGCGAAGCCCGCCATCGTCGAGGCTCGCCACCTGGCGATGCACAACCGAGTAGCCCCACGGGCCGGCCTCCTCCTGCACCCCGTCCAGCAGCGACCTGTAGAAGCTGCTCTGCACGGCATGCCGGGGATCATTGTAATAGCCGGGCGGCTCCGGCTGCGAGGGCCCGATGTCGATGCTGTCGGCGTGCACCTGGACGGGCTCGATGCCCCGCTCGCGCATGACCAGAACTTCGATCCGGGTGGCTCCCTGGCCGGTCGTCGTCGGCCTCAGGACGCGCAGATGATCGCCGACGGACCGGCTCGGCAATCCGGTCTTCCTGATGGCCGTCAGCACGCGCTGACGCAGCTGGTCGCTGACCGTGGGGTGCTGATTCAGAACGCGGCAAACCGTCGCTTGGCTGACATGGGCCGCCGCAGCGACATCCGCCAAGGTGATCTGCTTAGCTGGTCTGCGCGGCATCGGAGGCTCCGGTGATTGCGGCTATTACCGCGACTTGTCCCGGTGCCGCAAGCCGCTTCATACTGGACCGTTCAGGGCACGAGGCGGAGGCGACCCCAGCGCGAGCGGTCGCCGCTGTTGCCCGTACCGCCGTTCCAGATCGCCTGCCGAGTGCGCCCGCCCGAGGCCGGGGCGTCGTCGATCGCGATGTCAAAGAGCAGGACGGCTCCCTCCGACGGAGTGGCGTCCAGGGCTGCCCATGGGATCGCCGCCTCCAGGGTGTACCCGGTCCCGTCCACCGCCGGGGCGGTGAACACCGCGATGTCCGGCTGCCGGGCGGCGTCGACCACATGCGTCGCACCGGCCACTCCGGGCGGCTTGGCACCCAGCAGGATCTGGCGGTCGGTGAACAGCAGCGTCCCCGGCCGGTCGACCTGCTCACTGCCTATGAACAGCTCGATGCCATCGCCCTGCCACAGACGGTCCCCCTCAGAGCGGTTGTTCATCGGGGTCGGATCGGTGACGTTGACCAGGACATAGAGGAAGCTGGCGTCCCAGGCCACCTTGAAGGCGGCCTCGAAGGCCGTCTGATCCTTGTCGCCGACCGGCCGCACGACGCTGAACAGTTCGGGAGGGCGACCGGGCCAGCCATCGACCAGGCCGTCGATCCGCATGCTCCCCGGCCCGACCTGGCCCGCCTGGACCTCTTTGATTGCCCCGCCCAGACCGCTGGCGACGCGCGGATCATCCAGTCTGTGGGGCGTCTTGCCGTCGAGCAGCACCCCGTAGACCGACGCATGCGCGGCCGCCATCTCGCGCAGCATGGCGTCGTAGGGCCGGTCGCAGACGTTGAAAAGCCCGTTATTGGTCCGTTCGCCCGTATATTTCTGGAACCAGCGGCCGGTGACGGCCTGGTCGACCAGGCTGAACCATTCGGTGCCAACCACATATCCGGTGGCAGCGGCGTGCTCGATGTACTGACGGTAGGCCTCGCCGCGCAGGCGCTGCGTCGGCATGTCGCGGTTGTAGGCCGCGGCATTGCTCTCCGGACTCGCCGAGAAGAAGAACTCGCTCCACATCTGCGGCCGCCCGCCGGTCCAGGCATGCACCCGGTCGACCACCGTGCGGTCGACGCCCCAGCCGTAAAAGTTGATGCTGATGATGTCCATGTACCTGCCGGCCGCGCGGCAGAACGCCTCGTTGTTCGCGGTGTGCGGCTGCAGGCGGGTGCCAACCATCAGATGGTTCTGGTCGTACTTCCTGAAGGTTCCGGTGACGAACTTGAAGTATTCGTCGAGGAACAGCTCGGTGTAGGCCTGCATGTCTGCAAATGCGGCTCTGGTGGAGACCGGCAGAGGCATTTCGACCAGGGCTTCGTGGCTGGCAGCCGAGACGGCCCAGGCGGCGTTGAAGGCCTCGATGGTCGGATAGGTCGCCCGCAGGATCTCGACCAGCTTGCGCTTCGCCGCATGCTTCCCCGGCAGACGCGGGATGGCGCGGGGGATGTCCTCGAACGCCTGCTCGTTGCCGAAGAAATAACCTATGATCAGCGGATCGTTCGCGTTGGGGCGTAGCGACCTGGCCATGCCTTCCTCGGTCTTGCGCCTGGATTCGTCGTCAAACGGGTCGGCCACGCCGCGTATGCCGGGCAAGGCGGGGCCGAAGCCGGTGTGCGCCATGCGCGGGAAGCGCTTCTCCGCGAATGACGCGGTCGGCGCAGTGAAGGCGCCAACCGCATTGAAGCCCACTGCGCGGAGGCGGTCGACCATGCGCCCGAGATGCTGATCCTTGCTGGAATCCTTGCCGTATTTGCGGATCACGTTGGCGGCATAGAATGAGAATACGTCCTTGCGATGATAGGGTTGGGGATGCCAGGCCGGAGCGAAGTCCCCCTCCACCGGCGGCAGCCACTCGAATATCTCGCGACGGTCCTTGACCAGGGTCGAATCGTCTCCCGGAGCATAGCCCATGACGCAGACGCCGAGGTGGAATACGACGTCGCCATCCGGATCGACCAGCAGCCACTTGTCTCCCTTCCGCTCGACCCGGAAGAAGCCCGAGGCCTGCAGTCCAAGCCGCTCCTTCGTACCGGGCAAGCCGCCCCAGCTGCTGACCGCCAGGGGCTTGTAGGTGGCCCAGTACGCCGCCTCGGCCGCGACATCGCCCTGCAGGTCCGCTTCGCTTCCCACCTTCCCCGGAAAGTCCTTGGTCGTGGTCTGGCCGAAGCGGTCGACCAGCACCTTCGGTTTGGCCGCGGCGTCCGCAGCAACTGGGCCGGCCACCGTGTCGCTGATGGTCAGGCTGTAGGTCTCGCGCTTGGAATTGACCGGGATGGTCGCCTTCCACGAGAAGGAGCGGTCGTTCCAAGCGCGGAGATCCTTCAGATCCTGATACGCGTGCTCGGGCATCCCGCCAATGGAGACGGTCCTACCCGAGCCGTCGACGAAGATGAAGTTGCCCGCGTGTCCCTGGAAGATGTGCGCGACCTGCGGCGTCTCCGGCTTGTGTGCCGGGAACGGCCGGCCGACTTGCGTCCCGATCGACCAGTTCCCCCCTTCGATGTAGTGCAGTCCGATGCGTGTCCCGATGGTGAAGGCCTTGAGCGTGGCGACATTGCTGAATCGCATGGTCACCATGCCAGCGTCATCGAGATCGAGACGAAGTCCGATGTCGCCGGCATAGGTGAGATCGACCTGTTTCCCGGTCGCCTTCACCTGCAGAGCGGACAGCGCACCCGGCTGCAGCACCGGGTAGCCGAAGACCACATCGCCCATCCCCTTGACCGCGATCACGATGCCGTGGTCGCCGAGGCGCATGTCCGCCGCCGAGGCCGCCACCGGCACCAGCGCGAGGACTGCTGGCAGCCACACCAGCGCGGCGGTGGACAGGCGTTGTCTGGACATGGTGCTCATGGGGTCCTTCGGGGAATCGCGTGGTATGCTGGCCATCGTCTCCTTCGGTTGGCAAAGGGCCTGAAAAAACCGTGCCCTATAAGTGCTTCCTATTGTTATGTTAACAGCTTGGCCGCCGCGCAGCGGCGAACCTGCCAGATCATCCAACAACGACAGGATTTATGCCAATAGCAACCAAGGGGTTAAGGCACGAGCAATATTTCATGCGTTTTTCTCGTCGGTCCGGATCATGATGGTATGCCCAGCGATCGACCTGCTTACAATCCCGCGGCGCGGCACCGCACCTTCCGCGATGCCCTCCGCCACGGTACTGGGGCATTCTCGCTGGTCGAACTGCTCGTCGTCATTTCGGTGATTGTCATCCTTGCAGGCATGCTGCTGCCTGTCATCGGCATGGTCAAAGGTGCTGCCGTGCGGACCGCATGCGCCAGCACGCTCCGTCAATTGGGTGCGACGACGATCGCCTGGTCCGGTGAGAATGACGGAATCATCTACCTGAGCTACGAAAACTTCCAAGCCTACAACAGCTTCCTCATGACCAACGAATTCAACTGCAACAAGCAGTTCGGTCTGCTCTGGGCACAGGACTTCATCGACAATCCACGCATATTCTTCTGCTCTGCGGAGAAGCGCCTCGGCTTCGCCTTCAACACAACCAGCAACGTCTGGCCCCATGCGCACAACACCTGGACCTCGTCCGCGTACGCGAACAGGCCGGCCTGGCATGTCGACAAGCGTTTCGCCATGAACGCGCAGCCAGCCGGCATTTCTGCTCCACCCCTGTTGCGCAACTACAGCCGGAGGGCCATCCTGGCCGACATCGCGCACGATCCGAGCGTCGTGGCAAGCCGGCACCGTTCCGGCGTCAACGTCTGCTATGGGGACGGTCACACCTCATGGTTCGACGTGGCCAAGGCCTCCAATAGCTGGAAGGCCATCCCGCCGGGGTTGGCTTGGCAAAACACCCACAATAGCGCCATCACCGGCCTGTGGACATCCTTCGATAGCGACCCATAGCCGATCGCGGGCTACGTCACGCGCGGCGCAGGCGTCGTCCGTCAGCCCGATCCGGGCGGCGTCTCGATGATGGTGAAGGTGCCTTCCGAACCGGTTCCCAGCGTGTATCCGGTGCCGCCGAGCAGACGGAGGATGATCGTCTCGTCGCTCTCGACGCGCTGGTCGCGCAGCGGCGTGACCACCATGCGGATGCGGTCGACGCCGATGGGCAGGACGACCTGCCGGGGCATGGTGTGCTCGCGGACGGTCGCGGTTCCCGCCAGGGTGTATGGCACGGTGATGGCCGTCGTCAGTCGGCCGGTGCGGAAGACCTCGATGGCGGCCGGCACGGCGTCGAATTCGTAGCCGCTGGCGTCAATCATGCGGATCGCTACCGCGCCACCCACCTCGTCGTCGGTGATGCGGACGGCGGCCTGGGACTGGCCGACGGTGAAGCCGGTGCCGGGCTGCAGTGTGCCGATCACGGTCTCCACGGCCTCGATGGCGCTGTCCTGCTTGACCGTCACGGTGAGGTCGAGCGAGACGGCATTGGCAGCCAGGGTGGCGGATGACGGCAGCGTGTTGACATCGACGCCGTTCTGCGCGGTGCCGCTCCAGGCCAGCGGGATGGTCAGCGCCGCCGACGTGTTGCCGCGGCGGATGATGCGGTACTTCCCGGTATCACCGCCCTCGGTGGCAGCCGAGTCGATGGCCATCAGGTCGATGAGCGGCGTCTCGTCATCCTTGATCGTCACCGTGGCGGAACCCGTGTTGAAGATGCCGTAGGCCGGGTCGGGACGGATCTCGAGGATGACCTGTTCGCCCGCCTCCGCGTCGACATCCGTCAGAGGCGTGAGGGTGACCGACACCGACGAGCTCCCTGCCGGCAAGATGACCTGATCGGGCAGGCTGGTGTAATCGCTGCCGGCGGTGGCGGTGCCGTGGCTGGCGAGCAAGACGGTGAGCGGCTGGCTGAGGCTGCCGGTGCGGGACACGGTCCACCTGCCCGTATCCGTGCCCGGTTCAGCGGCGGTGGAGTCGGATGCCGAGATGCTGACCACCTGGGCGTCGTCATCGGTGATCGTCACGGTGGCGGAACGGGTGGTGGAGACGCTGTAGTCCGCGCTGGCCGCCAGGGCGAGGGTGAGATTCTCGGACGGCTCAGAGACCACGTCATCGGTCACATCCACCGGCAGGGTGACGGATGCGGACCCGGCCGGAATGTCCACGGCCAGGGGCAGGGGCGCGAAGTCGGCGTCGGCGATGGCCCCACCGGTGACGGGCTGGAGCAGCACGCGCAGGGATGTCGTGATCGCTCCGGTGCGGCTGATGATGAAGGAGGCATCGGTGGCCGGTTCGCCCCCCTTGGCGATACCCGCCTTGAGCGACACCACCGGACGAACCGTCCCATCGTTGTCGAGAATGGTCAGGCTGGCGCTGTCGGCGATGACGCCGGCGCCGCTTGGTGCAACGAGGGTGATCACGACCGTCTCGGCATCCTCGACCAGGCTGTCGTTCGCCGGGGTGATGGTCAGGTTCGCCGAACTGGCGTTGGCCGCCAGGGTCACGGTGCCGGACAGGGCCGTGTAGTCGGTGCCAGACGTGGCCGTGCCGCTGACGGTGTAGGTCAGGGTGCGCGCCGCCGTCGATAGCCCGCGACGATACACGCGGAGGGTAGCGGCGATGCCGGGCTCAGCGGCGAGTCCGGAGATCACCTCGATGCCGACCGCCTCCGGTTCATCGTCGTTGATCGTTGCGGTGGCCTTCGGCACACCGCCGGGAATGTAACCAGCACCAGGCTGGACGGCGAGGATCACCGTCTCGCGCTCCTCGGAATCAGCATCGTTGCTGGTGGTCACCGGGATGATGACCGATACGGCGCCGGCCGGGATGGTGACCGAGGTGGGCAGAGGCGCGTAGTCGGCACCGGACGTGGCCGTACCGGAAGTCGCCAGTGCCACGGTCAGGGCCTGCACCGGAGGTCCCGTCCGCGTGATGGTGAAGGCACCATGGTTGCCTGGTTCGGCCATCGTGGCGTCGCTGGCGCTGACATTGACGGTCACCGGGTCGTCATCGACCAGGGTGACGGTTGCGGTCTGCACCGTGCCCGACAGCTGATGGTAGGCGGCGCTGGACGAGACTGCCAGCGTCACGGTCTCATTGCCTTCGGAGATGAGATCCTGCAGCGGCATGATCACGATGTCGCATGCGGTCTGACCGGCGGGGATGGTCACGCTGGCGGGGATGTAGGCGATGTCGGTGCCGTTGATGGCCGTGCTGGTGCTGCCCCAGGACAGGTCGACCTGCAGATCGGCCGTGGTCGGGCCGCTGCGGGTCAGGGTCAGGCGACCCGGATCGCCGGCCTCGGTGGCCTGGGTATCGCTCGCCACCAGGGCGACGGCAGTGATCGGCGTGACCTCGAGGTCGGCATCCCAGCGTGCGAGGATATCGATCCGCGCCGTCACTGGCAGCGAAGTATCGATGCCGCCCAGCGCGGTGCCCCCATCATCCTGGCAGGTGATGGTGATGGTGGCCGTACCCTCCGCGCCCATGCTCGGGGTGAAGGTCAGTCCGCCGTCCGCAGCGACCGCCGGCTGGACGTCGAAGAGATCGGTGCGGTCGGTCGTGACCGTGTAGCTGGCGATCTGGCCCGCTTCGTCGGCTGGACCCGGGATGAACGCAGCGATCCAGACGGGGACAGCGACGGCTTGGCCATCGCCATCGGCCGTCTGGTCGGATCCGGCGAGGATGGACGGACGATCATTGACCCCCGTGACAGTGATCGACACCGTGGCCGGGGCGCTGCCCACCTGACCGTCATGCACGGTGAACGTGAACGTGTCGCTGCCGGCGAAATCGGCCTGCGGCAGGTAGGTGAGCGTTGGCGGCGTCCCGCTGAGCGCGCCATGCGCCGGCGGCGTCGCGATCTGGTAGGTCAGCGCCTGGCCCGCGGGGTCGCTGCCGGAGAGGGTTATGGCGCTGGCGGTGTCCTCGACGGCTGCCACGGATTGGGCGTTGGCGACCGGGGCGGCGTTCGCTTCCGGAGAAGTGAAGGCGCGGATCGATCCGCTGGCATCGGCCAGGACCAGGGTGCGGCCGGCGAGGGCGAGGTGCCCGCCGTAGGTCAGGGTCTGACGCACCGCGAAGGAGGCCCGGTCGAGCACCCAGGTGGTGTTGGCGCTGGCGATGATGATCGAGTCGTCCGTGACCAGCGGCTGACCGATGAGCGTACCGCTGGCGGTGTAGCTGCGCAGCAGGCTGCCGCTGCTCAGGGCATAGGCATTGAGCTGCGGGCCGACCAGGGCGTAGACCGCGTCCAAAGTCACCGCCGGCGTGCCGGCGACCGTGGCGTTCACGGTCCAGCGCTTCGTGCGGGAGGCAGTGTCGACCACATGCAGCGCGTTGGAGCCGCGCAGGACGAGCGATGTGCCGCCGATCACCGGCAGCGTGCCCCTGCCGTCGCCATTCAACAGGTCGAGCGTCCAACCGGTGACGCCACTGAGGGGATCGTGGCCGCGAGCCTTGCCGCCGATCCACGTGAAGAGCTGCCCGGAGGCGAAGGCCGGCGCCCACTGGTCGATCTGCTCCAGGGTTCCGTTGAAGAAGCGCTGGGCGCCATCGACCTGATCGAAGCCGTACATGCCGCCGTAGTAACCGCCGTTGACGCAGATCATCCCGCCAGCGGGACATCCCGCCATGTAGCGTTCCCACTGCGCGCTGAAGGGCGACTTCCACAACGTTGACCCGGTGGCGGCCGAGATGCACCAGAGTTGCGAATCGCTGCCGTGGTTGCCGCGCTGCACGAACACGCGGCCATCCGCGAAGGCGGCTGGATTCAGCGAGTATGCGCTGGGAGTCGTGACCTGCCACCGCTCGACGCCGGTTGCCAGATCGAACGCCTTGATCCAGCCGGTGGTCATGTAGATCGACTTGGTCGCGAAGACCAAGCCGTTGCCGACCGCGACCGGCTGGAGGTCGCCGCCGGGCGCGGCCTGCCACACCTGCGTGAAGGGCGCGCCGGCGAAGCTGCCGGAGGCCACACCGGTCCGGGCTGGCGAGGCGCCGAACGTCTGCCAGGTCCGGTCGACGGAGTGGTGGGTACGCACCTGGTCGGCGGTGAGTTGGGCGAGGCTGGTCGTCGCGCTGCCTGCCCACAGACCGGCCATGGCGGTAGCGGGCAGCTGCACGGCGGCTGATCCGACCTGGACCCAGGTCTTGCCGTCACTGGAACGGGCAGCGTCGATGCCGGTTGGCGTCCGCTGCAGGCGCAGCCAACACGGTGCCGCTTGAGCGCCCAGCGGGGTTGTCACCGCTGCGATGCCGTCACCCGCGCGGACCACCAGCAGCAGCTGCCCCCCATCGAGCAGGAGGGCGGCGCTGGCGGCATCGGCGGTGCTGGCGGCGCGCAGCATGAGCCCGCCGCGTCCACCCGTGATGGCGGTGATGCGCGCGGCCAGAGTACCGTCGGCCGGCAGGGTGGTCCAGGTGAACCGTCCACCATCACTGGCCGGGGCGAGGTCGCCGGATCCGCGAACGGTGAAGACGGTGCCAAGCGGTACGAAGCCGGTGCTCCCCGGGGTCGGCGCCTGGGCCAGGTCGGCTTCGGCCCAGGGATTCGTGGCCGAGATCGTGAAGGTGACGGTAGCCGGGGCGCTGTCGTGGTAGCCGTCGTTGGCGACGAACGCGAGGGTGTCGGTGCCGGTCTCGCCAGGCTTGGGCGTGTAGGTCAGGCTGGGCGGCGTGCCGCTGATCGTCCCACGCGTCGGGCTGGTGGTCACCCGGTAGGTCAGCGCCTGGCCATCGGCATCGCTGCCGCCGAGAACGAACGCCTTCGGGGTCTCATAGACCACCGGGATGCTGGCTGGCTGCGCCACCGGCGGCTGGTTCACCCGGATGGTCACCGTCGCCGTCGCACTGGTGAGCGTGCCGTCGCTGGCGGTGAAGCGCAGCGTGTCGATCCCGGCGAAGCCTGGATTCGGCGTGTAGGTCAGGTTTGGGGCGATGCCGCTGAGGACGCCGGATGCCGGTGCCTGCACCACCAGATAGGACAGGGTCGTCGAGTCCGGGTCGGTCGCCACGATGCTGACCGCGACAGGTGTATTGAGCCGGGCAAGGACTGAGCGGTCGCCCGCCACCGGCGGGTCGTTGACCGGGGTGATGGTGATGGAGACCGTCGCAGTGGCGCTGCTCAGACCGTCGCTGGCGCGGAAGGTGAAGCTGTCGCTGCCGTTCTGGTTGGCGGACGGCGTGTAGGTCAGGTTCGGCGCCGTGCCGCCCAACGACCCCTTGCCGGGGTAGCTGGCGATGCTGTAGGTGACCGTGTCGCCTTCGGGATCACTGGCCGTCAGCACGATGGGTTTGGCCGTGTCCTCCAGCGTCGTGACGCTCTGCGCCTGCGGGACAGGCGCGCCGTTCACCACGACGGTATAGGACGCGTTGCCGACGAGACCCTCGACGTCGGTGACCTCCAGCGTGACGGTGTAGGAACCGCGCGTCGGGTAGGTGTGCGAGGCGATGGCGGTGGTTGCGGAGGCACCGTCGCCGAAGTTCCAGCGGTAGGCCAGGATGCCGCCGCCGGCGTCCGGATCGTAGGAGGCGGTGGCATTGCCTGTCACGGTCAGTCCGGGCGGCCCGCTGAGCGGTGTCACGGTAGCGACTGCTCGCGGGTAGTTGTCCAGCGTCAGGCTGGGGCAGCCGATGATGCCGAGTTTGTTGCCATTCTGGCCGCCACGCAGGTAATAGATGATGCGGCGATCGGGAGCGATGACGAATCCGCGCGCCGAGAGGCTGCCGGCCAGACCCTTGCTCAATGGGTAGCTGGCGGTCTTCGCGCCCGTGGCCAGGTTGAATCGGTAGATCGTCGCGTCGTACGGTCCGGCCGAGGCGCCATACACGGAACCATCACCGGGCACCATCTGCACGGCACTGCCGTAAGGGGTGCCGAACGGCCATACCGTGCCATAGGCGCCGGTGGCCATGTTCGTCAGCTGGACGCCGTAGATGCCCCCATGGGTCGTCAGGAGCGTCCCGCTGGCCTGGTCCACCATGTAGTCGCTCAGGTACACCATCTGGAAGGGATGGCTCTTGACGAAGGCCGGCGTGGATCCGGATATGTCGAGCTCGCGCATGTAGCCCGGCCCACCAGTCACCCACAGCCCGGTTTCCGCGACATAGAGCCTGGTGTGGTCCGCGTTGGTCCGCAGCAGTGGCAGCATGTAGAAACGGTCTTCCGGATAGGCCGGGCCGTAGCCGAAGGACCGGAGGATGGCTCCGCTGACCGGGTCCAGCTTGCGGATGGGGCCCCAATAGTCGTGGCTGGTCACATAGAGGCTGCCGTCGGGTCCGGTCGCCGCGCTGAAGGGTTCCCACCCATCGCAGGTGATCGTCCGCACGGCCTGGAGGCCCGGGAGCGCGAAGCACTGGATTTTCCGAGCGCGGGTCAGGCAGACGTAGAGGAGGCTGCCATCCGTGCTGACTGTCGGAAGGCCGGTGGCGACCATGCTGGAAGGCACGGGCGGATCGATGTTCGGCGCACCTGACAGCGGTGCGCGGGCCGCGAGCCGTCCGGTCTGGGTGTTGATCGCCATGATGGCGGGCGTGGTCGCGTCGATGACATAGACCAGGTTGCGGACCGGATCCGCCACCATCTCCCCGATGGCGACGGTGACCGTGGCCTCGGCACGCGGCGGCGGCGCGGACACCAGACCGCTCCAGCGGAAGGTGCCCAGGCCGCCGGCCGGTCCGGATACCGCGAAATCGACCGCGATCGTCTGCTCGTCGGCCAGGCTGGCGTCGAGCTGGATGGAGAACGACGGTCCGGTGACGGCCACCAGCGGCGGCAGGTTGACGATGGAGCCGGACGTCGGCGCCAGCACCGTCACTCCGGCGCTCGCCGTCAGGGCCGTGATGGTGCACTGGCCCGAGTCCACGCCGCCCACATTCATGAAGCTCGGCGTCAGCCGGATCGTCTCGCCAGGTCCGGGGAAGCCGTCCTGGTTGCCCTGCTGCTCGATCATCGCCGTGCCGGCCAGGGCCACCGCGGCGGGCGGCGTCGTCCAGGCCGGATCGAGCAGCTTCATCACGTTCAGGCGACGTCCACCCGCCACCTTCCCGACCAACATGGGCAGGGCGTCGCAGCGCAGGAGCAGACGGCTGCGCAACGCGGCGGCATCCAGGCCCGGTTCGGCCGCCTTGAGCAGGGCGATCGCGCCGGCGACGTGCGGTGTGGCCATCGAGGTGCCGGAAATGCTGCCGTAGGCCGCGCTCAGGCCCTTGTCGGCCATGGCCCAGGTCTGCTGCATCGGGAAGGTGCTGAGGATGGAGACGCCGGGCGCAGCGATGTGCACGCCGCTGCTGTTGAAGTTGGAGAATGCAGCCAGCGTGTCCTTGCGGTCGGTGGCGGCGACGGCGACCAGGTTGCTGCACGCATATGAGGACGGGTAGTGCGGGTAGCTGCCGATGTCGACGCCATCGTTGCCGGCCGCGGCGATGAACAGCCGGCCCTGCGCCCCGGCAGCATCGATCGCGTCCTTCAGCGTCTGGTCGAAGCCACCGCCGCCCCACGAGTTGTTCGTCAGGTCACAACCGATGGTGTTGGCGTAATAGACGGCGGCGACCGCATCGGAGGTATAGCCGTTGCCGCTCGCGTCGAGGAACTTGAGCGGGACCAGGGTCACCTGCCAGCACACGCCGGCTACGCCGAGGCCGTTGCCCGTGCTGGCGCCGATGGTTCCCGCCACATGCGTACCGTGGAAATGGTCATCGTCCGGGTTGGCGTTATCGCTGACGAAGTTCCAGCCATGCACGTCGTCGACGTAGCCGTTGGCGTCATCATCGAGGCCGTTGCCGGCGATCTCGCCGGGGTTGGTCCACAGGTTCTCGGTCAGGTCCGGATGCTGCAGATCGATGCCGGAGTCGATGACGCCGACCTTCACCGAGCGGCTGCCGGTGTGGTAGGCCCAGGCCTCGGGGGCGTCGATGTCGGCGTCGGCGGTGCCACCGTCCTGTCCCTGGTTGTCGAGGGCCCATTGCTGTGCGAAGGAGGGGTCGTTCGGGGTGATGGTGGCCTGCACCAGCCAGTCGGGACCGGCATGGGACACGCCGGGCAGGGCAGCGAGGCTGGCGAGGGCGGCGGGATAGTCGTCGTGGGTGGTGGCGGGGATCTGCACCAGCACGACCGGGGCTCCAGGAATGACGCGCCGCACGGAGCAGCCTGCCGGCAGGGCGTTGCCCAGCAGGGCACGGGTGGTGGGGTCGTGCACCGTCACCTGCAGATGGTCGGCCACCGCCTCATGCAGTACGATGCGACTGGCCTCGCCTCTCGGGTCGCGCTGCATCTGCTCGATCTGGCGGATGAGCGGGTACTTGAGGCCGTCGCGGCGCACCAGGCGCACGCGGGTGAAGCGCCCCTGGGCGTCGGCCGGGCCGTCCTCGGCGGCGAGCACCTCATGTTCGCCGTCCTTGGCGACCAGCGTCTGTCCCTGGGCATCGAGCACCGTGCGAGACGGCGCCTGGTGCGCACCGGAGCCTGTGGTCGACGGTACGGGCGTGGCATCTGCCGTGACGTGATCGCCTTCTGCCGGCGCCGGCAGCATCACAGGAGGCGGCAGGGCTGGAGCGCGTTCATTGCCGGCATGGTCCGCCCGGGCGCAGGCGGTGACGCCCAGCACGACGGCGAGCAGGATCAGGGGCAGGTGCACCTTGCGGATGGCAAGCATGGCTTCTCCGAGAAAGACGGCCGACTTGTTCATGGGCTCAGAGGAGAGTCCAGCGATAATAGTGTCCGGAAAACTGGACACCGGCCTGAGCCTCTCCGGCATCGCGTGCCGATCACATTGGTCGGCGATCTGGAGGGACTTGAACCGACTTGAACCCCTGTCCGGGCTCGGCGCCGACTCCTCAACGATGCTGAGCAGGCACGACACAGGCCGACAGGACTCCTTAACTCCGGATCACTGGACCCTGGGCAGGTTGCTCCGCGAACCCTGCCCCGTACACGCAAAAATATTGTATTTTTATGGCATTCATGGGCTTATTTTGCCCGCATGCCATTAGTCCATCCCTCGGGGCATCGCCTCATGACCCGGGATATCGAGGTCGCGCTTCGCTAGTCAGGCAGGCGAACATGGCCACCCATGACAGAAAACCCGATTGACAGCCTGGAGCTGGACCTCATCCGTAGCGCGACTGTCATGTCCTTGCTCCTCGAACATTGGCGCGAGCCACTCGTCACGCTCATCCTTCGACAGTGGACATGGCGGACGGGGGAATCCGAACTGTAGCATCACGGAGGCGAAGGCGGTCAGACCGCTTCATCCATGTCCGTTCCTCCATCAATGGACATGGATATGGGTACGCACTGGCCGCTCCTCGGGGCGGGGCGCATCGTCCGGCCTGGTGACGTCCTTCGAGTCTGGTGGGAAACCCTTCCACTCTGTGCCATTTGGCGTTTCCGTCTCGTTGTCCAGCCACTCCGGAAAATCCGGGCAGCCAAAGACGAGGATATTCGAATGCTCCCACGTGGCGCTGACGGCACCCTCCTTCTCTTCCGTCCAGGTCGGAATCCGGGCATCGAGGTCCTTGAATACCGCGGGGTCATCCTCCTGGAGAGCCAGCGAACGGAGCGTTTCCATGGCCGCTTCCTCAGGCAGCAGTCGCACACCGACGGCAGCCGCCCGCAGCCGAACCTGGGGGGAAGGATCGTTCCGGGCCATCGCCAGCATGGTTGCAGCCCGTCCGGGATCAGGGGCAAGATAGTGCGCCCACGCTTCACCACCATACGCCTTCGGCCAAGAAGCCGCTAGTGGATCCGCTGCAGGGAATCGGCGAACGAGATCCCTGCGCACCTGCAGCTTGGATCGCTTCCGGGCCTGCGTCAGGAGCTTGTCCTCGATGGTCAAGGCAACGGCGCGCAGGTAAGGCGAGGATGACTGGAGGGTACGTGCCAGGTCAGGATCGTCATCCGCGATGAGGCCCTGGCTGAACCGCAGCTGGAGGCCCAGCCCGACCAGAAGCGAACGGGAGCGCTTCGATCCTTCCTCGATCAGAGACGTCGCCAACCCTACGGCCAATGGATGCCGCGGCACTCTGTCGTCTGAGCAGAGCCGCCGCACTGCGGCTTGGCGCAGCCGATCTGGCCAGTTGGGATTCCCCGCCACCGTGGTGCACAACATGATCTTCGAGACGGGCATGTCCGGCTGATCAGCCTCCAGACTGGCCGTCAGCACGTCGGCCGGCAAGGTCCCCTCGGCCAGCGCGGCCAGGATGGCCTCGCTGCCCCGCTGGCCTGCACCCAGGACCAACCCGGTCAGACGCCTGAACGCACCCCCCTGGCTCTTCCACCACATATCCAGCAGCCTGGTCCAGTTTTCCGGATCAGCGGACGAAGCCAGGATCCGTTCGGCCAATTGACGCGTGGCGTCCTCCTCGCCTGCCCGCACGGCCTCCGCCAACCGATGGTTCCATGCCGGATGGCAGCCCGATCCGGCCATCCAGGTACCGTATCGCTGCAGAATCCCTTCATCCAGCAATCTGCAACGCAGACCCCCGTCACCACGGATCACCAGCAGCCGCGTCAATGCCTCAGGAAGCCCGTCTATGTCGTCACGAAGGCGCACCCACGATCCACCATCCTTCCCAGCGAGTACCGTGTTCCCTAGCCGGAATCCACGAGGTGATGACTCTGGACTGACAATGCCCGCAGATTGCATCTCTGCCAGATGGGTCGCGTAGACAGCCAAGGGCGCACCATCGGGCGACATGAGCAGTGCATCCACGGCCGCTATGGCAGGCTCCTCCACCTGGGGATCCCGAATGCCCATCCTGATCAACCGGGCGAGATCGGTCGGATCCACCGGTCTGCCAAGGCGCTCGCTCGGATGCGGATCGCCAAGGATGACATCATCGTAGTAGCCCCTTTTTCCGGGAAAATCCGGGCAGGCTTGGCGGAAGCGTTCTGCCAGCCGGGCATCGCCCAACAGAGCCACCCTCCCCAGCCAGGACCGGGGATGGATGAGCAGTGATGTGATCGGCCGGCGCTGCGGCAGATCCAGCCAAGCGGCGATGCCGCGTCCCACCGTCGCGGCATCACCCTGGGTCAGGGCCCGGTGCACATCCAAGCTGTCCCAGGTGCCGTCAAGGGGATCGAGCAGTTGGACGCGATCCTCGAAGCAGACCAGGCCCTCCGCCATCCTCCAGGTGCAGCCGGCCTGCTCAGCAATGGCGTCCAATGCAGTTGCCGCCGTCGATCCGGGTGGCAGGACGACGGCAATATCCGGCACCACGACCGGTCCATCGAGAGTCGTGTTGAATTCCACCGTGAACTGGTGCTGCGGCATGACGACATCGAATCGCTCCTGCAGCAAGCAGTTCAACTGGCGGACGACCGGCAGGATGCCCCGACCGATCAACATCGCTGTGACGGGCTGGGCGAGCCGCCGGTCGACCAAGACAACGGGGGCCGGCGCGATTACCGGTGGCACTTCGGCCATGGCGGCGGGACGGGGCGGCGCATGCATAGCCAGGGCACCTGTGCCGATCAGGACTCCAACCAGGACGATGGCGGCTGCGGGAATGGCGCCAATGGCGGTCATGGTCATGATCACTTTCGTTGCGAGCACCTCGGCGCGTGCGCCAGGAGCCCGGGTGATGAGGGTCACCAGATCCGCCGGCGTCGCCTCGACGGCATTCGCGGACCGGGCCAGGCAGGCGGCCAGTGCCGCGGCGCCGATCGGCACGCCACGACGACGCAGCGAGGTGCGCAGGGCCTCCAGGCCGCGCTGAATCAGCTTGCCAGCGTTCTCCGGAGTGACGCCCAGGCGGCCAGCGACGCTGGCGGGAGCCTCGCCTTCGACGACGTGCAGGAGGATGGCCGCACGCTGGCGCTCCTTCAGACCCAGCAACGCGGCATCGAGGTGATCCAGCACCGTGGCATCGGGTGCATGCGCGGCGGCCGGACTGTCCGCGATGCCGCCTTCGGCACGCCGGCGGCGCTGGTCCGTTCTGCGTGCGCGCAGGGACACGAAATGCGCCACACGCAGCAGCCACGCAAGCAGCACCGGGGCCCTTGCCGCCGCCTGCGGCCGGCGGTGCAGCACCAGGAACACGGCCAGGACGCAATCGTCGAGGTCGGCCGGCGGGCATTGCCGGGCACATGCCGCCCGCACCTGACGGTGGTAGCGACCGATCAGGGTGGCCAGGGCGGTCTCATCTCCGGCAGCGACCGCCAGCAGCAAGACCGAGTCGCGATCATCCTTCATGTCGTTATATCCACGTCGGCCGGGCCGTCTGGACAACTATTTCCCGATCGGCAATGCCCCCCACCAAACGATGCACTCGCGAACCATCAAAACGTTGCGCGGTGAACCCCGCACCTTGTGCACGCCTGATCCGACGAGACCCAATCCCTATTATGCAGTATAGACACGAGCACAGCACGAGCGTCCCGCCGCATCAACGTCCCGGGCCGGGCATCCACGTCAGGCAAGGAAAAGGTATAATCCCCTGGTTTACCAGGGGTTATCATGCGCAGTAAGCCTCACTTGGCAAAGCTGCACCAAAGCCATAAGTCTTTTATTTACATAGCCCGGCGTGAAGAAAGGCGGCATCTCCAATTGGGTCCAAAATAGGGTCAGTCTTATTTCTGATACGGTCTACTATTGATTCAGCAGGTTGCCGGCTTCCAGAAGCAGGTAGCCGAACCGCTGCGGTACATTGGAACTCTTGGCGTGGGTCGGCGACCAGGCCGTATCCTCGTATTTGGACGGGTCGGTGGAGTCGTAGGCGGTGCGGTTCATGTTGAACGTCCAGATCCGGTTGAGCTGGTCGGGCTTGATTCCCAGGTCGGCAAAGGGGATTTTCATCTCCACGATCCACGCCTTGCCCGGCTCCTTGCCGCACTTGACGGTCAAGCGCGGATTCCATGTCAGGTCCTTGCTGTCGCTTTCGTCATAGGTGACGCCCGCCGAGTTGACGATGATGTGGAAATACGCTTGCGTGCGCGTATTGGTCGGATCGAGGCAAAACTCGATCGACTCGTCGTTCCACAGATCGTCATCCCGCTCGGTGATCTTCGTCAGCACCTTCTGTGGATCCGGGGTCTCGGCACGGATGGCGATGTAGAGGTTGTCCTGGTCGGAAACCAGCCAAGCGGTCGTCTTGTTGACCGGCTGGCCGTTCGCGCCATCGGTGAACCGGAAGGTCAGCGGGGTGGCGTTCCTTTCGAACATGTCGTCGATTTTACCGGTGAAATCTTGCGCTTTTTCAAGCCTTTTCACCCGCACCACCGGACCGTTGCCGGCGCTCTTCTGCAACTGCGCAAACTCCTCGTCCAGTGCCGCGGCGCCTTCCGGCGCCTTTGCCGCAATCGGGGCTGGCGCCGGCTTCGGCGCCGGCTGGAACACCGCGCCGCTGCCGAGGGCGTATTGCACCGGCGCTTTGCCCTTGTTGGTCACGTAGAGCAGGTTGTTCAGCGGGTCGAAGGCCAGACTTTCCTGCCAGTCGCCGAGATGAACACCTTCCGGCAGCGGCGCGATGAACTTCCAGCTCTTGCCGCCATCCGTGGTTTCGCAGAAACCATCTACCGTGGGCACGACGAAATGCTGCTCATCCTTGCCCGGACAGGGCGGATATCCGTCGATGGGACGGGCCGGGGGTGGAACGCCCTGGACCGCCCATGTCTTGCCCTTGTCGGCGCTGACCACCAGCCCTCGGCGGCAGAACCAGTAGGCGACGCCCTTGATCGTCAGCATCGGGCCGCTGCAATCGCCGAGGTCGGAAACGCGCGACCAGGTCTTGCCGGCGTCGGAACTACGTTCGATCTTGTAGCGGTAGGCGAGCACCAGCTCCGTGGGACTGAAGACGCCCATGCCGGTGACGACCGGGTGGAATCGCGATTTCGCCAGTTGCGTCCAGGTCCTACCGAGGTCCGCGCTGTAGTGCAGGCCATCGGCCTCGTGCCGCGCGCCCAGGACCGTCTTGCCCTCGCCGGGTTCGATGGCGCCGAAATCCCAGTTGCGCTCCACCGACGTGAACGCGGTCCATGTCTGGCCGCCGTCCAGCGAGCAGCCAGACGGTCCCGGCGCATTGTTCATGTTGAATACCGCGATTTTCTTCCCGTCGAAACCACTGTCCACCGCGTTGCCGAGGAAAGGTCCGCTGCCGTTGCCGGAGATCTTCCCGCCGTCCACGCGGACGAAGGTCTGGCCCTGGTCGGCGCTTTTCCAGACGCCGACATTCCACGCCGACAGGAACACATCGCCATTGACGCGGTTGACGAACACCACGCCGCCCGCGATGGGCGCCGCCGGCTTGCCGTCCGCCGCCTTGAACGCGTCGTCGCGAATCGTCACCCAGGCGTTGGGCTTCGCTTCGGCAGCTGGCGACTGCAGCGCCAGGCAAAGGAGGGAAACAACCATCGTCACAACGCAGGTCGGCTTGCTCGTCATGGGAGCGTCCCTTTCTGGCAGCGCTAGGCTCGGCGAGGAGCCTGGAAATATGGACATGCGCATATTAACCCCAGCCCAACGAGATGTAGGCAGTTCGGCAGTCCAGCGGGGTGGACACGTCGCCCCAGACTGCCGCGACACCACTGATCGTCTGCTTCGGCAGGTCGACGCCGGCCCGCTCCAGCTGCCGCATCTGCGGGCGATGAATGAGCCGGGAGTACGACCAGTGGCCGCGGGTCACTGGATATACGTCTGGGCTGTTCATGGCCGGAAGAACAGGCGGCCGTAGAAACTCGAAGCGCGGCCATCGCCGACCACGCTCCAGTGGCCGTGGAATTCCTTGAAGGGCGCCACCGTGTCACGGTATGGGTTGAAGGCCCAGATGTCATTGGCCTTGGGTTTCTGCGTGTTCAGGGTAGTGAACGGGATCGCGATTTCGAGAATGTAGCCATCCTTGGTCTTGGCGCCTTTGACGTCCCATTTGCCATTCCAGCGCTCGTCTTCGCCGATCATGTCCTGGCGCTTGCCGAGATAGTTCATGATCAGCTGGTAGGGAATCTTGCCGGCGCGCTGCGTCGGATCCAGGAAGAGCTCGAGACTTTCCTCGCCATAGACCTGCTCGTCTTTCCCATCCGCACGGGTCGGCTGCGTGACCTTCATCTTCTCGGGGTCGATGCCTCCAGCCTGGAACGCGACGTACAGGTTCAGGTCGTCGTAACAGACCTTGAACGAGGTCGGATACGGCGCGACGTCGGATGAGCCTTCCGGATGGAACTGCGTGACGGTGCGGGCCTTCTGCCAGCACGCCTCGTCCAGCTTGCCATCAAGCGTCGGCGCCTCCTTGCTGTAGAAGGCGTAGCTGATGGCGATGTTCTGCGAGGCCTTCTGGATGGCGCCATCGCTGGTTGTGACCGTGATGGTGACCACGGGCTCATCCTTGAACTGGACCGGACCGGTGACGGTCAGAAATCCTTCGCCACGTTGACGCAGGACGACGTTGGCGAGGTCGAGTTCCTTGGGCTCGATGGTCCAGCCTTCGGAAACGGCGAACGTCACTTTCCCGGACGGTTCGTCTTCGCCATGATAGCCGATCGTGTAGGGCAGAGAATGGGACAACGAGGGCTCCGTGATGATCAGGCGGTTCATGTCCTCGTAATAGGACGAAAACGAGATGCTGATCGGCGCGTGCTTCTCCAGCCTTTGCGCCAGCTTCTTGCCTTCGATGGCCGGCCCCTTGATTTCCAAGCTGCGACCATCCGTGCACGTTACCTTGGCGGTCAGATTGAGTGGCGTGGCATCCAGCTTGGTCGAGTCGGGGCAGGAGACCTGTACCGAGAATTCGCCCTGCAGTTTCGCGATCTGCTCGGCGAGATCGACCTCGCTGGTCTTCAGGCTCCACGGGGCATTGACGCTGAGCGCGACCTTGCCCTTGGGATTCCGTAAGCCTTCCGACCAGACCATCACCAGCATGGAGGCGACATATTGACCGCCTTCCTGCTTGAAGCCGGTCGGGCCGCGGATCTGGCCGTACAGGTCGCCATTCTGGATGGCGTTGTGGATCGGCCTGGACGACGCAAACGCGCCTTCGGCCTTGACCACGGCCAGATCGCCGGTGACGCCGGTGGCGGCGTCGCGGAAGCGCAGCGTCCAGGTGCCGGCCTTGCCGTTCTCAGACAGGCGCAGCGCACCGGAGACCTTGCCCATCTCGGCGACGAGGTTGCCGGCGAGATAATCGCAGATGTTGCCTTCCGGATCGATGACCTCGAGGTGCAGGACGTGCGTGCCGGGCGTACCGGAAGCGCTGATCGCAGCCTGGTATTTTACGAGCAGCGGATCCTTGTCGGCATCCACGCGCTTCACCTCGACGGCGCTGACTTTGTACGGCAGCAGCGACAGCCAGACATAGCCCATGGTGTCGAGCTCCACCGGCACGAGGTCGGTCTCGCCAAAGGCCTCGCCGGTGCGGGCATTGTAGACGTACGACTTCGACGGCAGTTTCACGGACAGCGGTACGAGCGAGCCGGGCTCGATACCGGAGATGGAGATGCTGCCGTCTGACTGCTGGTTGATGCGGCCTTGCGCGTTGAATGCGACGTACTGCAGGTCGCCTTCCTTGAAGAGGTAGCGCTGGATCATCGGTGGAACCTTGCCCGCAGCCTTGGCCTCGGTACCCGAGCGTTCATACAACTCGAAGTTCGGCTTGATCTCCGCCTGCGTCAGCACGTTGCGGACGAAGTTCAGGATCGGCGCGCCAAGCTTGGTGTTGCCGCGCTTTTCCATATAATCCGCCCAGTAGATGTTGCTGCAGATCACCACTCCCTTGCCGACGTGACTGACGACAAAGGCTGAGGTTTCACCAGCCCTGGCCAGCGGCGTGCCGGTGGTGGCGCGCAGCCCTGGCGAGGAGACGAAGAGCAGCGAGAGGTCCACGTCTTTCAGCAGGGCGTCTCCATCGGGGATCAGGGTCCACGTCTTGTTGACCTGCGCAGCCGGGCCTTTCTCCATGCGACTGTGGTTCCACATGAAGTAGCCACCATCGCGTTCGCAGTAGCGGAAGTCGACGTGCTTGACGCCGCACAACTCGTCAAGCAGGCCCTTGTCGCGACGGCGGCACTGCGGGTCGAAGGTGCCGAGGGCGCCATCGGTGACGAGGATACCGCCGGCTTCCACGAATGCGCCGATCGCCTTGGCCTCAGCCTCGGACATGGCTTCGATGCGAGCGAGGAACAGGACCTTGTACTTCTTCAGCTCACCGGCGATCGCCTGCTGTTCAGCGACCACCTTGAACTGGTAGCCGTTGTCCTGAATGGCGCGCATGACGCCGGATATGCCGTTGTTCATCGAACAGCGGCCCGCATCCCACGAGCTGAGACGGCGCGGCCATGTCGTGCCATCGGTCTCGGCATCGTACAGCCACGAGACGCGGCGGCTGGCCTGATTGTAATACACGCCGATCGGATTGGGCACGTCAGAGCAACGGAAACGCAGCTTGGCGATGCCGCCGCGGAGTTCGCCCCAGGTCAGGCGCAGCGCTGCCAGCACCGGGCTGACAACCTTGCCGTTCCGGATGGCGTTGGCCGGTTCGTAGACGATGCCACCGCGGCAGCCCTTGAGCATGTAGCTCGTGGCCTGATAGCGTTGCTTGTCGATTTTGCCGATGAAGGTGGTCTGGCTCAGGACGGTACGGGGCGTCCGCCAGGAGGTGAGCAGCTCCCACGAGTTGCCCATGTCGTAGGCTTCGAACCAGTCCACAGCGTGGGCCAATTTCCAGAAATCGAAGCCGCCGAAGGCCGACGGCATCTGCGTGCCGAGAATGCCCGCCGGCGAGTGCGGATCCTTCTCACGGACCGCCTCGGTGCATACGTTCAGGATATTGGCGTAGGCAGTGTCCATGAACTCGCGATGGTCGGACCACGAGGCGTGGTTCTCATGACCGGGTACGACAAGCTCGTCCATCAGCAGATTGCGCTCGCGAATCTGCACGCCGCCGACCTTGGTCCGGAGCAGCTCCTTGAACTTCGGGTTATTGCGTTCGAAGGTCTCGTTGGTGGTCAGCGGTGTCACGGCGTCCCAATCCTTGAAATCCGTGGCCCACTCCTGGTTCAGTGCGTCGAGCGTCTTGTACTTGCCCTTGAGCCAGAGGCGCATGGCCTGCATGGTTTCGGGACGGAAGCAGTAGTCGAACGGACTGCAGAAGGAGGTCACCGAGGCCTCGTCAGAAATGCTGTAGGCGCCATGCCGATATTTGGCATCAAGCGACACGGCGCTCAGCATCTGCTGCTTGCAGGATTCGATGAACTTCGGGTCGCTGAGGCAGTGAGGACGGTAGAAGTACTTGTTCTCGGAGTCGAAATCGCCGCTGCGGTGGGCATCCATGAACTTGGCCCAGAAACCCTTGGAGAACTGGTCGCCATAGTGGAGTTGGTATTTGGCCACGCACCATTCGCGGTACCAGCGCAAGTTGTTGACGGCAAAGCCTTCCGGCTTGCCACCGAAGGGGTAAGCCATCGACCCCGATACGTTGCAGGCGCGGTAGTGGTTGTAATGAAAATCGCGTGGTTTGTCGGCGCCGCCGTACAGCCAGACCTCGTAGTCGTCCCAGTATGGAATATCGGGCGTGACCAGGAACGGCGATTCGGCGAGCGTCTTGCCATCCTTGTCCACCGCGACGATGAAGTTGAAACGGCTGGTCGGGGCGTCGAGCTTGATGGTGATCGGTTTGTCGGTCGGAAAGACCTTCAGGATGCGGCCGTATGAATCCACCCACAGCAGTTGGGCAGCATTGGCTACCGGCACAGGCGTCACGGAAACGGTGTCCGTGGCAGCGTACACCTCCTTGTCAAACTTGCCGGTGGTGGCCGGCTGTGCGGCCATCAGGCCACCAGAAACCAGCAAACAGAGCAGAACCGCCCCGCAGGCACGAGCCCATATCGGCTCGCCACAGGCGGAATTCTGACGGATGCGTTTCATCGGGGTTCTCTTTTTCATGTTTCACGTCCTCTGGAGATCCGGCGCCCAGACGGGCCACCCTGTCGGCCACCCACATGACCGTCGACCGCTCCTAGCCAACCGTAGCGGCGCGATCGTCAGGACGGATCGGTTGGGCAGCTTACTCACAATATATCAATCGGGTTGCGGCCTAGTGGTTATTTGTGATATACGGGGGCGGAGGCGGCGGCAGGCGGAGTTCCGGGGTCCTGCGCTGACGGACGGGCACAAGCACCGCACACCAGCAGCGCGCAGCTCCGCAGCATCATGGCTGCCTGGCCGCGACGCCACCGCAGGTCGACATCCGGCCATGAACAACTGCAATCGTCGCATGAGCACCCTGTGGGGTCTGAGGAAACCTTGAGCCCAGACCTATGGTGCGGTTCATTTTCAGTCAATCATTCGCGATGAAACAGATCTGTGTTCGACAAAACTTTTTTATCTTCCCCTGCTTTGATGGACCACCAGATCAGCAACACCTTGTTGCGGTACACTGGTTGCTGCTGCTTTTCGCAAATTCCTATTCTTTGATTTCTGCCGAATCGCGGAGATCACTGGTTACGTCGGCTCCCAAGACGCGGATCAGGTACGCCGCGATCTCGTGGCCGTGCTCGGTGATGAAGGGCTTCCAGCTACTCTCCGGTTGGGTCAGCTTCCGCTGGTTCGGGTCGAAGTGCGCTCTCGCAGGATGCGTCTGACCAAGCCCCGAAAACGCCCTCGGGAGCGGCTTCTCCCAAGTCCCCAGAAAAGGTATAACCCCCTGGTTTCCCAGGGGGTTATCACTTGGAGCGGGCAGAGGGACTCGAACCCTCGACCTACAGCATGGCAAGCTGTCGCTCTAGCCAACTGAGCTACGCCCGCGTCCGTGGGGGGAGATGATGAAGGGAAGCTGAAGCTGTCAACCCCCCGACTTGGCGAGGAGACGGGCCGCATCGAGGGCGCCATAGGTGAAGATGAGATCGGCGCCTGCGCGACGCAGCGACAGCAGGCTCTCCAGCAAGCAGCGCTCGTAATCGAGCCAGCCGTTGGCAGCGGCGGCCTTCAGCATCGCGTATTCGCCGCTGACGTGGTACGCAGCGACCGGTAAGGCGGTCTGGGCACGTACCCGCGCGATGACATCGAGATAGGGCAGGCCCGGCTTGACCATCAGCCAGTCGGCACCCTCGGACTCGTCCAGGGCGACTTCGCGCGCAGCTTCGCGGACGTTGGCCGGATCCATCTGGTAGGTCTTCTTGTCGCCACTGCGCGGGGCGCTGTCGAGGGCGTCACGGAACGGCCCGTAGAACGCCGAGGCGTACTTCACGCAGTAGCTGCAGATCGCGACGTCGGTGAAACCGGCTGAGTCCAGGGCGGAACGGATCGCCGCCACCCGGCCGTCCATCATGTCGCTGGGTGCGACCACGTCAGCCCCGGCACGGGCCTGGGCCACAGCCATGGCGGCGAGGATCGGCAGGGTGTCGTCGTTGACGATACGGCCGTCGCGCAGCAAGCCGTCGTGGCCGTCGCTGCTGTAGGGATCCATCGCCACGTCGGTGACCACCACCAGGGCAGGCAGCGCGGCCTTCAGGGCCCGCACCGTGCGCGGCAGCAGTCCCTCGGGATCGGTCGAAGCCTTGGCGGTCGGGTCCTTGGCGGCGTCGGGCAGGGCCGGGAACAGCGCCACGGCAGGGATGCCGAGCGCGAGCGCCTCGCGGGCGGTCGTGACGATGCCGTCGATACCCTGCCGGCAGCAGCCGGGCATCGAAGCAATAGCCTGCGGCTGCGTCGACTCATGGACGAACAGCGGCAGCACGAGGTGGGACGGCGTCAGCGAGGTTTCTCGCACCAGGGCGCGGATGCCGGCGCTGGTGCGGTTGCGGCGGGGCCGCACTGGAATCATGGCAGTGGCGCCGGAGCCGGCACCGGAACAGGCTTGGCGACGGTCGGTGCGTCCGGCCCCCACAGGCGCACGACCCGGTCGTTGACCACGCCATCGCTATCGCGCACCAGCAGGCGCAGCAGGTTGAGGCCAGGGGTCAGGCTGATGCGCGGGGTGTAGCTCCAGCGGCCATCGACGGGCCCATCGAGGGCGCTGGCGACCTGCAGATCGACCTTGTCGTCACCCTGGAACAGGGCGACCAGGTCGAGCGGATTGACCACCGCGTCGTCAGCGGTATCGGCGATGCTGAACGACAGTCGTGCACGTCCGCCTTCGACTTGGGGCTCGCCCACCGCAATGCTCGGAAGCACCAGGCGGCGGGCCTTCAGCGGCTGGCCGATGGGGATCTCGATGCTGGCGCGCACGCTGGCACGGAAACGCGCGTCGACACCGTCAGGCAGGACCTCGACTGCGGCGACGTTGAGCTTGATCCGGTCGGCGCTGAGGGGCACCGGCTGGCCGGCACGCTTGACCTCTTTGCGCACCGTGAGGGGAAAGCTGAGGCTGCGCGAGGCGCCGGGGGCGATCGACGCATCGATCTTCAGCCGGCTGGCGCCGAGCGAGACGAACGGGTCGTTGTCCTTCTCGACCCACACGGCGCCGGCCTCGAGCGGTCCATCGCCCTGGTTGAACACCTCGATCACGAGGTCGGCATGCTCCTCAGGGGCGAGGCGGCCATCGCCGTTGTCGTCGACCACTTTCCAGGCCAAGCCGAGGTGCGGCGAGGGCCGCGGCGTGATGCGCAATGAGACCGGACAGGTGGCGAGGGCCTGCTTGCCGCCGTCCTGGTGCAGCTCGACGGTGAACCGCTCTTCGCCGCCGAGCAGGCGGGGCGGAATGTGGAAGTGCAGCAGGCCGGTGGACGAACCGCCGGCAGGCACGGCGCCGACGACGAACTCCTCCTCCCAGAACGGGGAGAGGGGATCGGCGCGGATGATGGCGAACAGCCTGCCAGCTTCGGTAGCGGCGGAGTTGGCTACCTGCACCGACAGGGCCACGGTCTCGCCTGCCGTCACCGTCTGCGGCCCGGTCCAGGTCAGAGTCAGCGTGCCAGCGGCCGGAGCACCGCCAGGCCCCCACACCACCGGCTTCGGCAGGCGTCCGAGGGCAGCTGCGAGGGCGGCGGCTTCCACCTCGGCGCGCGCGGCCAACGGGGCGGCGAGGCGCTCGAGCACGAACGGACGGAGCTTCTCGTCGGCCAGGGCCTTGTCCGCTGCGGCGGCCCAGTCCTCGGCGGCGCAGGCGGTCTTGAGCAGGTCGATCACCACCTGGCTCTGACGGTCGGGGCGGAACTCGCGGGCCGAAATGGTGTGGACGCGACGCGCCTCGCGGTCGAGCCAGGGGTCGAGCCAGGCCAGCTCGGCGACCGGCTGGCGGTCGTAGTTCTTATGGCTGCCGAGGGCGAACTCGTTGTCGCGCTCGCGCTCGGTCGACATGTCGCGCAGGTCGACGGTGCCGTCCTCGCGGACGCCGTGGCGCACCAGCGCCAGATCGGGCGCAACGCCGACGTCCTGGATCGAAGCGCCGCCGGGCAGCAGGTACTCCTGGATGGTCAGCTTGAGCCGGCTGCCGTCGCGCAGTTCGCGGATGTTCTGCACCGAGCCTTTGCCGAAGCTGGCTTCGCCGGCGATCACCGCGCGTTCGTTGAGCTGCAGCGCGCCGGCGACGATCTCGGCGGCGCTGGCGGTGCCGGGCGAGGTCAGCACGACCATCGGTGCGGTGACGAAACGGCGCGCGCGGTTGATCGTCACGTCCTCCTTGCCGTCGACGGTGGTGGTGCGCACGACCTCCTGGCCGCGGGCGAGGAAGAAGCCACCGATCAGCTTGGCCTGGTCGAGCAGGCCGCCGCCGTTGAAGCGCAGGTCGAGGACCAGGGCCTGCACCGGGCCATCACGCTCGATCTCGCGCAGGGCGACGAACAGGTCGTGGGCGGTGTTGGCGTTGAAGTCATCCATGCGCACATAGCCGACCGGGCCATCGCGGTGGTGGCGGATGGTGATGACCTTGACCAGGTCGCGGACGATGGGCAGGTCGATGGCCGCCTTCGCCGCCTTGCGCTCCAGCGTCAGGTTGACGGTCGTGCCCTTCGGACCCTTGATCCGGCGCACCGCCTGGTCGAGGGTCAGGCCGGCGGTCTTCTCACCGTCGACCGCGAGGATGACATCGCCGTCCTCGACCCCGGCGCGCTCGGCCGGCAGTCCGGGCATGACGCGCTGGATCGAGATCAGCCCCTCCTCCTGGTTGAGGAAGGCGCCGATGCCGTAGAACTGCCCCTGGATGTTGTCCTCCGACCACTCGCGGGCGGCCTCGGGCGGCCACAGCACGGTGTGCGGGTCGAGGGTCGAGAGGGAGCCGTTGACCTGGCTGTAGGCCAGTTCGCGCAGGCGGTCGGCCTTGCCGTCGAAGCCCCCCTCGACCGCGATCCGCACCAGTTCGACCAGACGCATCGCCGAGGCCAGATCAGCCGGTTCCGCAGCGGGAACGGTGGTGCGTTTGCCACGCAGGTTGAGCACGATGCGGCCGTCGGCCCACACCGTGTCGATGCCGATTTCCGAGCGTTCGAGCTGACGCAGGGCGCGCTCGACCATCAGCCGCGGGCGGAAGCGAGCGGGGTCGTAATAGTGCTGCGCCAGGACTGCGCCGACCGACGGCGCCATGTCCGGGAAGGGCAGCGGGTCGGGCGACTCGCCGGCAAGCAGCAGCGGCAGGAGGGCCAGGGCGAGGGCGGTACGGGTCAGCACGATCGGCGGATCCTAGGACTTGACCGCCACCTGCCAACCGCTGACTCGGCCATCCCCAGCACGCGTCAGGGCCACCCCGGTGAGGTCGTCGGCCTGGGCCCGACCGGCGGTGAAGCCGTCAACCGCCGCCGCCACCAGGTCCAGCACCCGGCGGGGCGGCAGATGGCTGCGCCAGGCGGCCAGGACGGTGTCGGCCAGGCGGTCCTCGCCGAGCGTGGTACCGTCCTCGTGCGCGGCCTCGGTGATGCCGTCGGTGTAGAGCAGCAGCAGGTCGCCAGGGTCGAGGACGACCCGCGGGCTGGGGTCGATCTCCATCGTCGGAACGATCCCCAACGGCATGGCCGTGCTGTCGAGCCACTGCACCTCGCCGTGGTGGATCCACAGCGAACGGGTGTGGCCGGCCGAGACGTATTCGCAGACCCCGGTGGCGCTATCGACCGACACCGCCACCGCAGTCATGAAACGGCCGCTGCGGGTGTGGAACAGACCCTCGTTGATCTGGCGGAAGGCTGTCGCCATGTCGGAGCCGGCGCGGAACTGCTGCTGCGCCAGGGCGTGCGCCATGGTGGTGAAGAGGGCGGCGCCAAGACCGTGGCCGCTGACGTCGCCGACCATGGTGACCATGCCGCCAGGACGCGGCAGGTAGGTGTAGTAGTCGCCGCCAGTCTCGTTGCACGGCCGCGACCAGCCTTCGGCGGTGAGCTCGCCGACGACCAGGCCGCTGGTCGGAAACATCTTCTCCTGCACCTTGCGCGCGAGATCGATCTCCTGGCGCAGACGTTCACGCTCGATCGCGTCCTTGACCAGGGTGGCGTTGTCGATCGCCGTGCCGGCGAGGTTGCATAGCGTCTCGGCAAGGCGGCGCTTGGCCGGGCCGAAGTCCTGGGTCGGGTTGGCCAGCAGCAGCACCCCGAGGATGCGATCGCGCGAGACCAGGGCGAGGCAGAGCAGGGCATCGAGTCGCTCCTGCAGCCCGCGAAGATCGAGCAGCACCTTGCGTTCAGCGCGAGGAACCACCACTGGATCGCCCTTGGCGAACACCGCCTGCACCACCGGCCGGCCGTCCTTGAGCCGGATGGCGTCGATGTGCTCGGCGGTCAGGCCCCAAGCCACACGCAGCACCAGCTTGCCGTCGGCGTCTGGCAGCATGACCGCCCCGACCTGGGCGCCGACCGCGTTGAGCCCGGTCTCCAGCAACTTGGTCAGCAGCACGTCGAGATCGAGGTGGCGGAGCAGATCGCCAGCCACCGCCAGCTGGGCGACGATCTCACGCGTCTCGCGCAGTTCCTCGACCACCGTCTGGCGGCGATGCAGCTGCACCAGCAGCGGTCCGAGCAGGGTCGACAGATGTCGTACCGACGGTGAGCGGTGCGCGCCGTCCGGGACAACCAGCAGGCCGACCGGCGTGCCCACCGAGGCGAGCCGCAGACTGCCGTCCGGGACGTGGAGCTCCGGGACATCGACCCGCGGCACCGGTTGGCCGAATCCGGCGACCGGATAGTACGCCGCAGCATTCGCATCGTAGAGGTAGAGCGCCGCCGGGGTGGCGACCAGGCGGGGCAACTCGTCCTCAAGGATGGCAATGAGGTGCTGAGCGGTATCCGCCGCTAGCAGCCGATCAGCCGTCGTACCAAGATCGTCAGTCGCTGCCACGGGCGGAAGCTAGCAGGTGCGGAGCGGAACTGGAAGCGTCCTCCGTTCAGGGGCTTCGCCGGCTTCGCCCCGCCCGTCGCTGCGCGACTCAGGTCGGCGGGTCGGTGTCCTTCACCAGGTTGGGAACCTCGGCGCAGACGGCGGCGAAGCGCACGGCGTCGAGGCCGGCCTGCTTGACCACCCTGGCGTCGACCTGGGTCTGGAAGGGATGGTCGGGCTGCATGCCGACCCCGGCGGCGTAGACCAATCGCTCCGCCAGACGCACGGCGCCGAGGTGGGCGGCCCCGACTTCGCCATCGCCGGACGCGTCTCGATGATGGCGGGCGATGCAGGCGCGCAGCGGCGCGGGCAGCTCCCACTTCTCGGCCAGACGATCACCGACCCAACCGTGGTCGAAGCCGACAGCGCGACGCTCGGCGGTGAGGATGTCGGTCTGGACATCCTTGCGCAACCGCACCCCTGAACGGGCGAGGAAGGGTGAGAGGATGAGGAGCCCGACGTCGCGCAGCAGGCCGGCGGCGAAGTACTCCTCGGAACGGTCAGGGCCCACGCCCCCCTTCATCCCCACTGCCCGGGCCACCGCTGCGGTGGCGATGGAATTGCGCCACAGACCGCCACGGCTCATGCCATACGGTTCGAGGTCGACGAGCAGGATGTTCGAGGTCGAGGCCGCCAGCACCACGCTGCGCAGACTGGCGAAACCGATGATGGAGACCGCCTCGCGGATCGATCCCACCGGTTGCGGACGACGGTAGAAGGCGCTGTTGACCAGCTTGAGCACCTTGCCGGCCAGGACCATGTCCTGCTCGATCAGCTTCTCCAGGTCGGCGGTCGAGCTGTGCGCGTCGCCGACCCGCTGCAGCACCTGCCCGACAATGTGCGGCAGGGACGGAGCGCGATCGATGGCGTCGAGGACCTCGGATTCGGCGACCTCCGCCAGGCCGCCCGTGCGCCGGTACTCGGAGCCCGAGCCGTCGTCATCGTCGGCGTCCGGGGCGCGGAAGCGGGAGAAGATGTCCGCGGTCATGAGCCAGGAAGATCGCAGTGGGCTGGCGGTAGGCAAGCGGTCGTAGCGGAGTATGCTCCAGCCATGATCGGCCAGGTCCCACCCGCCAGCCCGGCAGCGCCGGTATTCCGCAGCCAGCCGGCACGGGCCGCGATCTTCCGGGTGGAACGCGCGATCAACCTCATCGGCGCCCCGCCGGACCGCCCGCTCAGGACGCTGACCCCGATCGGACAGCTGGGGACGCGCGTGAACGTGGTGGCTTAGAGTTTGCTTCTAGGGGGTCTCCTCCCCCTAGGCC
>JALHRW010000025.1 GCA_022841245.1 Planctomycetota bacterium | reverse complement strand
TCGGCGACGGCCTGCGCGGTCGCGCCGCAGGCGCCGGCGATGCGCAGGACCTGGCGGCCGCTACGCGCCGCCCAGGCGTCGACGTGCTCGGCGGCGAAGGCCAGCAGCGGCTCATAGAGGCCGCAGTCGCGGATGGCGAACTGGGTGCTGTGCACGCCCACCGCCAGGCCGCCGACTCCGGCGTCGACGTAGTAGCGGACCAGCGCCCGCTGGTGCACCGCGTCGAAGGCGCGCTTGGCGTCAAGGGCGAGGGGCAGGGCGGGGATGACGGTGCCGGCGCGCAGGCGGGCGTGCAGCGGGGCGGGAATGGCCGGGGCGCTCATGTCAGAATTTCCCGTCGGTGGTCTGGAAATGGGTCGGCTTGCCGAGCGAACGGCCGCCGGCGGCGATCCACGCCGCGGTCCAGCGGACGATGGTGGCGGGCGCCACGCTGGGATAGCCGAAGCGGTCGAGGGCGATCGACGCGTCGCTCAGCCACATGTGCGGCGACGGCTCGCCGGTGAAAGCGACGTCCTTGCCGAGCAGACGGCCGAGTTCGTGCGCGGTCCGCTCCACCGACAGCGTCTCGGGTCCGGTGAGGTTGAGCACCGTCGCCGGCGCGCTGCACAGTTCGAGACTCTGCAGGATCATGCGGTTGGCATCGCCCTGCCAGATGCCGTTGAACAGCGGCACGGTGCGGTCGACCGGCGCGCCGGCCGCGATCTGCTGCGCGATGTCGTGGATCACGCCATAGCGCAGATCGAGGGCGTAGTTGAGTCGGATCAGGCAGACGCGCGTGCCGGCGGCCCGGCTGGCCCAGGAGAAGACGCGCTCGCGGGCCAGGGCCGACATCGCGTATTCGCCGGCCGGCGCTGGCGCCACCGACTCGATGCAGCCGCCGTCCTGCGGCGCCACCATCGGATAGACGCAGCCGGTCGACAGGGCGACGATGCGCGAACCCGCATAGCGGTGGACGACGTTGGCCGGGACCACGGCGTTCATCGCCCAGGTCAGATCGGCCTCGGGCCCGCTGGTGCCGAACTTGCGCCCAGCGAGGTAGATCACGTCCTCGGCATCGGGCAGCCGCGCCACACCATCGCGGTCGAGCAGGTCGCAGGCGATGGTGGCGACGCCGGCCTCCTCCAGGGTGGAGCGGGCCTGCGCGTCGCTGAAGCGCGCGACGCCGACCACGCGGCGCGACGAGCCCGCCTCGCGCAGGGCGCGCACCGCCAGCATGCCCAGGGTGACGCCCATCTTGCCGGCGATGCCGAGCAGCACGAGGTCGCCGCGGCCACGCGCCAGCTGCGCGACCAGGGCGGGAGTCGGCCGCGACATCCGCTCGTTGAGGTCGGCCTCGCTGTGGCAGGGATCGGACGCGATGGACATGGACTCTCCGGGGCGGATTGACGAAACCAACTAGTTGGTTATATAGCAGGAGGGTCGCCCCCCGTCAAGGAGTCGTATGTCCGCGCACGCCGTCTGCCAGCTGACCAGCGAGCTGATCCGCATCCCCAGCGAGTCGTCGACACCGACTGGCACCGACGCCAGCGCGCCGGAGCGGGCGGTGGCCGGCCGGCTGCTCGACTTCGTCACCGCGCACGGGATGGCGGGGGGTCTGCGCGAAGTGCAGCCGGGACGCTGGAACCTGGAGGCCCGCCTGCCGCGTCCGGGCGCGCCGCGCGTACTGCTCGCCGGACATCTCGACACCGTCTCGGCCTTCGGCATGTCCGAACCGTTCGCCGGAGCGGTCAGCGGCGGCGACATCCTCGGCCGTGGCGCCTGCGACGACAAGGGACCGCTGGCCGCCGCCTGCGTGGCGCTGGCTTCGCTGGTCGGCGAAGGCCGCACGCTGGCCTACGACATCACCCTGCTCGGGACCGCCGACGAGGAGGCGGGCATGCTCGGAGCCAAGGCGTGGAGCGCCGGCGGCGCCGACCAGGACCTGATCGTGGCGCTGGAGCCGACCAAGCTGTGCCCGGTGGTGGCGCACAAGGGCGCCTACCGCTGCGCCCTGCACACCACTGGCCGGGCCTGCCACTCCTCGCAGCCGGAGCGCGGCAGCAACGCGATCACCGGCATGCTCGGAGCGCTGGCGGCAGTGCAGGCCCTCGGCGCGGAACTGGCGGCGATGCGCGACGCCGGTCTGGGCACGCCGACCATGACGCTCACCGGCATCAGCGGCGGCACCGCCATCAACCTGGTGCCGGACAGCTGCCGCGCCCAGTTCGACATCCGCCTGATCCCGGACAGCGACCCTGCCTGGGTCGCGGCGCGGCTGCGCGAGCTGGCCGGCCCCGGCGTGGTGGTGGAGGACATCTTCGCAGCTCCGGCGCTGCGCCGCATCGCGCCGCGGCACGGTTTGGACCAGCGCCTGGCGCGCGCCCTGTCGCGCCACGGCGTGGATGGCGGCGAGACGGTGGCGCCGTGGTGCTCGGACGCGTCCTTCCTCCAGGCCCGCGGCCCGTGCCTGGTGTGGGGACCCGGTCGGATCGAGGACGCCCACACCCGCGACGAGCGCATCGCGGTGGGCGAGCTCGAACGCGCGGTCGACGTCCTGCGCACCTTCCTCACCGACTAGCGCCGTTTCCGAACCCACGGAGGAACGGAGAACCGCGGAGTGAAGACGGAGCAGGGCGGATTCCTGGATCAACTCCGTCTCAACTCCGTCCCTCCGTGGTCTGCCGGACGAATTACCGGTTCAACGCAGCCAGCGCTCGAACCAGGCGAAGGCCTCGTCCTGCATCGGGCCGTCGAATTTGTGCCCGCCATCGTAGAAGGACACGCGGCAGCGCTCCGGCACGCCGGCGGTGCGGTAGACGTCGCGCAGGATGCGGCCGGCAGAGCGCATGCCGGCGAGGGTGTAGAGCGGATCCTGCTTGGTCGACTGGACCAGCACCGGGCGCGGCACGCGCAGGCCGAGGATCTCCGGGAAGTCGAGATCGTTGGCGGCCAGCGGCACGTAGGTCATCCAGGTGTGGTACGGCGAGACGTTGAGCGCAAAGTCGCGCCAGGTGGTCATGAAGCCGACGCAGGTGCAGCAGCGGATGCGCGGGTCGAGGCCGGCGAGGAACACCGTGCGCATGCCACCGCCGGAGAGGCCGGCGCACACCAGGCGCGTGTCGTCGACCTCTGGCCGGGCCGCCAGGATCGATAGCGCGACCTGGTCCTCGCGCAGGTAGACGCCGGGCCAGGTGGTGCCGGCGCAGAACAGGCTCTTGGCCATGATCGATTCGTGCTCGCCCGCCCAGCGGTTGTAGGCGTCGATGCTCGCGAGGTCGTCGTCGACCGGCTCGCGCAGGTCCTTGGCGATGAAATCGCTGGTCTCGCTGGGGCGCACCCGCCGGCTGCCGAAGGGGAAGGTGTCGTGGACGAGGACGGCGAAGCCGCGCTTGGCCGCTTGGTTGGCCCACGCCAGACCGCCGTAGCTCTTGGCGCGATGCTCGACCATGTGCGGGTGGACCTGCGGGCTGATCTGCGCGATCTTGCGCCAACCGAAATACTTCCGTCCGGCGTGGTCGTGCAGGCCGAGGATGCCCGGCAGGGCCTCGCCGGGCCGGGCCCGGGCGGGCTTGAGCAGCACCGCCTCGGTCGGCGGGCCCCACGGCAGGCGCCAGCTCAGCTTCTCCCAGACGACGCCATCGTATTCCCCGCGCTCCACCACGCGGACCTTCGGTATGCGCGGCATGGCCGGTGGGGCGAGCAGCTCCATCATCCGGCCGAGCGCGCGCCGTCGCCAGGCCGCCAGGCCTCCGGAGCCCTTTCGCCGCAGACTCAGTCGCGGCGGCCGGGTGCCGACCAGCCCCGCAGCCCAGGTCCCGTATGCACCGATCACGCTCTTCGTCATGGCATCCTCCGGAAGGCCGCAGCATAGCACGGTGGCCGTCGCGGGAAGGGGCGGACGCCGGCGAGCGTTCCAGCACATGATCGGAGTGCGGCGGTGCTGACGCCGGTGCGTAGGATGGCCGCATGACCACCGCCACCATTCCCCGCACCCGCTTCGCCCTGGTCGGCACCGGTGGACGCAGCACGATGTACAGCCACGCCCTGCTCGGCACCTACCGCGACCGCCACGACCTGGTCGCGCTGTGCGATGCCAACCCCGGACGCATGGCCTTCTACAACCGCGAGTTCGCTGCCAAGTTCCAGGTCGCGCCGCTGCCCTGCTACGGACCGGCCGAGTTCGAGCGCATGATCAGCGAGCACCGTGTGCAGTGCGTCATCGTCACCACTACCGATCGCACCCACCACGAGTTCATCATCCGGGCGATGGAGGTCGGCTGCGACGTCATCGTCGAGAAGCCGCTGACCATCGACGTGGAGAAGTGCCGCGCCATCCACGAGGTCACCCGGCGCACTGGCCGCAAGCTGCGCGCGACGTTCAATGTGCGCTACACCCCGGTGGCGTGCAGGATCAAGGAGCTGCTGGCCGAGCACGTGGTCGGCGAGGTCTTCTCGGTGCACTTCGAGTGGCTGCTCGACACCCGCCACGGCGCCGACTACTTCCGGCGCTGGCACCGCGACATGCGCAACAGCGGCGGCTTGATGGTGCACAAGGCCTCGCACCATTTCGACTTCATCAACTGGCTGCTCGACAGCCGACCTGAGACGGTATTCGGATTCGGCGACCTGCGCTTCTACGGCCGGGCCAACGCCGAGGCACGCGGCGACTTCCGTCCCTACGTCAGCGCCACCGGCGATCCCGCCGCGGTCGGCGACCCCTACGCCCTGCAGCTTACTGGGCGGGACAAGGAAATGTACCACGACGCAGCCGTCCACGACGGCTACCGCCGCGACCAGAACGTGTTCGGCGACGGCATCTCCATTCCCGACGACATGGCGGTCATCGCCCGGTACCGCAACCGTGCCACCCTCACCTACCATCTCACCGCCTACTCGCCGTGGGAGGGCTGGCGCTGCATGATCAACGGCAGCAAGGGCCGGCTGGAAGTGGTGAACGAGGAGGGTGCCTTCGTCACCGGCGCTGCCGATCCCCGGCTCGACCGCTTCGGCTCGGCGATGCCGCACCAAGCCGGGGCGATGCGCCGTATCCTGGTCCGTCCGCTGTGGGAGAAGCCGTACGAAGTCCCGATGCCCACGGCCGAAGGCGCTCATGGCGGCGGCGACGCGCGCATGCTCGAGGACATCTTCGTCGGTGGCGGCGAGGATCCGCTCGGACGCGCCGCCGACCATCGCGACGGCACCTACGCCATCATGATGGGCATCGCCGCCAACCATTCCTTCGCCACCGGCCAGGTGGTGCGGGTCGACGAGCTGTTCGCTGGCGCGTTCTGAGGTCCGTTCACCGCGCGGCCGGCGAATGGTCGAAGCGCGGGCTGATGGAGCGGGTTTGCCCGGGCGAGCGGCCGCGGCTGCGCTGGTAGGCGCGGCAGAAGGTCGAGGCCGAGGAGAAGCCGCAGGCGGCGGCGATCCCGTCCAGGGGCAGGCTGCTCGAGATCAGCATCTGGTCGGCGTGCTGCAAACGGAAGCGGTTGAACACCACGCGCGGCGAGGCGCCGAGCACGCGGTGGAACAGCCGACGCAGATGCGCTGGCGAGATGTGCAGGGCCTCGGCCATCTCCAGCGCGCCGACACCCTCGCCAAGGTGGTGCGCGAACCAGGTCATGGCGGCATCGATCTGGCGCTGCGGATCGTCGTCGGGGGCCTCGACCAGCCCGGGCGGCTGGGCATCGAGGGCGCGGATGCACACCGCGAGGACGAGGCGCTCCTGGCGCAGCAGATCGACGGCGTCGGGATGGGCATAGCGCGGGATCAGCGCCTCGATCTCGCGCGCGAGCCAGGCGGCGTCGTCCTTGCTCATGTCCCAATGCAGCAGCCTGCCCTGGCAGGCCGCGCGCACCGCGGCACGTTCGACCGCCAGCGGCACCTTCAGCGGGGAGAGCACGGCGACGGTGGCTTCGCCGTCATCGCCGGTCCAGCCGTGGCCATGATGCGGAGGCAGCAGCCAGAGCCGGCGCTCGCGCGGCGCCAGATGCGCGCCACCCGGGATCACCGGGGCGATGCGCCCGCTGAGCGCGCCCTCCAGCTCCCAGCGTTCGCGCACGGTCGGAAACACCGGCCGTGCACCGTAGCTACGGGAGCCGTAGGCGAGGTAGCGGAGCATCTGGCAACATGGTCAAGCGTACCGCAGCACCGCAAGCGGCCCTCACTGCCACGGCCAGGTCGCCTCATCGCGCGCAAGGTCCTTGAGGGGCGGGACGGACGGGCATAAACCGCCGGCATGGATACGACGCCGGTCTGCTGCCGCGCTGGGATGCTCCTCCTCATCAGCCTGGTGGCGATGTGCCAGGAGCCGCTCCGCCTGCCGGCGATGCGTACGCAGGGGGTGTCATCGATCGGGGAGCCCAACGAGGCGATCGGGGCGACGCCGGGACAGGCCGAGGAGCGCGACCTCTGCTTCGGTGGGACGTCGACCCTGCCGCTGCGCCAGACCCAGAACTGGGGCGGCTTCGAGACCAAGGCCGTACTCATCGATTTCGATCCCGCGCCGCTGCGCGGCCTGGGCGTGGCGCAGGCCTGGCTGCACCTGGCGCTGGCCCGCGGCGACCTGCACGGGATCGGCATCTGCACCGTCCTCGCCCCCTGGGCGGAGGGCGCAACGGCGGGCGTGGCCGAGGCCGGCGCTCCGTCCTGGCTGTACCGCAGCACACCGCCGGCGGGCGTCCCGGCGGGCGCTGAGCATCTGTGGGCCTGGTCGGGCAGTCGCTTCTATGCGGTGGCGTGGATGCATCCCGCGCTCCGCTACAGCCACGCAGATCCCGACCAGCTCGGCCGCTATGCCGATGCGGCCGGCACGCGCTGGCTGCGCATTCCGGTCGAGCCCCGGCTGGTCGAGGCGCTGGCCCGCGGCGCCACCTACGGTTGGGTGCTGACCGACGACAAGGGCCTGGTGGCGGAGGCCGAGATGCTCGACGGCCTGCAGACCAAGGACTTCCGCTACGACGCGGCCTACGATCCGCTCATCCACACCCGCCGCGCGGTCGGACGTGAGCCCTGGCTGGAGGTGGTCGCCACCGCGCCCGAGAGCGTGCCCCCGGCGGCTCCGGCCGAGCTCCGGGCCGGCAACGTCGATCCGGCCGACGGCAGCGCCTCCATCGCCTGGACGGCGCCCGGCGACGACGGCATGGCCGGCACCGCGTTGGCCTACCGCATCAGCGTCACCGCGACGGACGGCGCGGCGCAGCCGTACCCGCTGCATGGTACGCCGCTGCCGGTAACTGGCGGACAGCGGCAGAGCCTGTGGCTGGCCGGGCTGGCCCCGGGCAGCTACGTGGTGGGCGTGCGCGCCGTCGACCGCGCCGGCAACGTCGGACCGGAGGCGACGACGCCCATCGCCGTGGCTGAGCCGTGGCGGCCACCGGTGGAGCCGTTGGTGCCCGATGGCGCCGGCAGCTTGGCCTGGGCGCGCATCGGCGGCGATGCGGAGCTGCTGGTCACCGACGATCTGCTGCGCATCGAGCCGGTGGCCGGCGAGGTGCTGGTCGGCCAGGGCCGCAGCCTGCCCGCGGAGCAGCTTCGTCCCGCCTTCGCCGGCGGTCCCTGGTCGGCGGCAGAGCGGCGCATCACCTTGCAGGGGGCCGCCGGCGAGACGGTCTCCTGCCAACTCCACCTGCGCAGCGCCAGTGGACTGCAGGACGTGGCCGTCGCCGTCGGCCAGTTGGCCATGGCCGGTGGCGCTACGCTCGCCGCCGAGGTCGAGCTGTTCCGTCTGTGGTACCTGCCCTGCACCGCCGCGCCCAGGGCGCGCAGCGTCTGGGCGGCGGACCCGCTGATCCCGCTCGACGCGCGCTACGGTTCCACCTTCACCATACCTGATGCCGCCAACGCCGTGCCGGGGCAACTGGTGCAGGGCGTCTTCTGCGATCTGCGCATTCCGCCCGACGCTGCGGCGGGCACCTACACCGGCCGCCTCGTCATCACCGCGGGAACGGCGCAGCTCACCGACTGCGCGGTGCAGCTCGACGTACTCCCGTTGATCCTGCCGGAACGGGTGTCCTGGCCGATCGAGTTGAACGCCTACACCGGCATCGGCGGGTTCGCCGGCCTCGCCCTCGACCGGCAGCGCGACGAATACCTGCGCGCCGAGCGGCAGATCCACCAACTCGCCCACCGGCACCGCACGACGTTGAACATCGTGCCCTACTCGCAGTCGGGGCGGTTCAGCCAGGCCGCTGTGCCGACCCTGTCCGGGCGTGGTGCCGCCACGACTGTCGCCGACTGGACCGCCTTCGACGAGCGATACGGACCCTACCTGGACGGCACGGCGTTCACCGCTGCGGCGGGCTACCGCGGACCTGGCGCTGGCGAGCCGGTGACGCACCTCTATCTGCCGTTCCACGAAAACTGGCCCATGCCGATCAGCGAGCACCTGCCCGGTGCAGCGCCGGTGGCGACGCGCAGCGGCTTCGCCGCCTGGGCCAGGACCGCGCCGTCGCCCGCCCGCTGCTTCGACGACGCCTTCGCCCAGGGCTACATGGCGGTGGCGCGGCAGTTCGCCGACCACTTCGCCGCCAAGGGCTGGACGCGCACGCGCTTCCAGTTCTTCCACAACAACAAGTACTATTTCTCCAGCGACTTCTTCGGTACGATGGGGCGCAACGGCACCAGCCGCTGGCTGCTCGACGAATCGATCGACTACGACGACTTCGCCGCCAACGCCTTCCTCCTCGGGCTGGCCCGCCGCGGTGTCGCCTCCTCGCCTGCTGCCGGCAAGGCCTTGTTCCAGTACCGCGTCGACGCCTCGGCGCCGTGGCTGGCGCGCGGCCTGTGGGACGGGGTAGTGAACCTCGACTGCTCGAGCTGGCTGACCCGTATCCATCCGAGTGTCGCCATCCGGCGGCGCTGGTTTCCCGACGAGCAGTGGCAGTCCTACGGTGGCGGCGCCGAACCCGACATGGCGGCCGACGCCATGGTCGGCGGCTACCTGATGCGCTATTGCTGGGGTGCGGTCGGCGATCTGACCTATTGGAACAACCTCGGCACTTCGGCGGCGTGGCGTGCGCTGGAAGGCACTGCCATCCTCTATCCAGCCCAGGGCCTGCCGGGGCGACCGGGCCCGCGCGAGGCGCTACCGAGCCTGCGTCTGAAGGCCATGCGTCGCGGACAACAGGACGTCGAGTACGTGGAGTTGCTTGCGGCGAGGATCGGACGCGACCGGGCGGTGCTCACCCTGCTGCGCTTGGCGGGTGCCGAGGCGGACAGCGCCGCAACACTGGGTCGGGTCGATGCCTCGCGCCTGGCGCGCATCCGCGCCGCCGTTGCTGCGCTCATCGCCTCGGCGTCGATCCCCGGCCGCTGAGCGGTCGGCCGTCGTCGCCAGATGCTGATGAGGCTCAACGTGCTGGTCGCCGCACACTGGCGGAAAAGCCCTCCAGCTCCCAGCGCTCGCGCACGGTCGGAAACTCCGGAGCTACGCCGGCAGCCAGGATCCATCGGTGGCGCGCGGCAGCGGCTGCAAAGCGTCTGGCACGGCAAGGCCGATCAGACGCAGCGGATTCACCACTGCCAGGCGGTGCATGGTCTCGTCGTCGAGTCCGAGCCCGGCGCGGGTGGCGTTGACCACTTTGCGGATGGTGAAGGCGGAGCCGGAGAGGTAGCCGCTCTGCAGGTTGTATAGCCGCCCGCCCGGCTCGATCTCCACCTGACCGCCGAAGCACTCGTAGCGTCCCGGCGGCATCCCGGCCAGTGACGAGGCGTCGCTGACCAGCACGCAGTTGTCCAGGCCTTTGACCCGCAGGATGATCTTCAGCAGCCGCCATGGCAGGTGGTGCCCGTCGCCGATCACCCCGGCGCAGAGGCGATCCTCGGCCAGCCCGGAGTAGAGCGGGTTCCGGTGCCGGTTGATCAGGTGCGGCAGCCCGTTCCCCAGGTGGGTGAGCCAGGTGGCGCCGGCATCGCAGGCGGCGGCGAAGGCGTCTTCGTCAGCCGCGCTGTGTCCGATGCTGATCACGACACCCGCCTGTCGGGCGTGCCGGATCAGGCCGATCGCCCCGTCGATCTCCGGCGCGACGGTCAGGATGCGGATCCTGCCGCCGGCCAGCTCCTGCATGCGGTCGAAGGCCGCCGGCGTGCCGTCCTGCATCCACAGCGGGTTGTGAACTCCCGCTGAGCCGTCCTTGCGGCTGAGGAACGGACCTTCCAGGTGCAGGCCGGGGATGTGCTCGGCGAACTCCTGGCGCGCGATCACCCGCGCGAGCAACGGCAGGTTGCGCTCGTACACCGCGGCGGCGGCGGTGACCACGGTCGGCAGCAGCATCGCCGTGCCGTCGGCGATCAGGCCGCGCAGCGCAGTCTCGGCCGCCGCCTCATCAAGCTGCGGCGAGCTGAAGCTGATGCCGCGGTAGCCGTTTACCTGGAGGTCGACGAAGCCGCGCATGCCGAACCCCTCAGGGCACCTTCGATGGTGTGGCTCTGCAGCTTGCTGGCCGCGGCGCGGTCGACATGCAGGCTGCAGTTGTTGTGCGTGCGCAGGTAGGTACCCGGCATCATCGGCGACAGGGCGGCCTCGACGCTGCCACGCACCGCCTCGGCCTTGCGCGCATCCGGCACCGAGGAGATCAGCACATTGGCCTCGAGCATGAAGTTCATCGACATGCTGATGGCCTGACGCGGGACCGCGTCGATGTTGGGGAACCAGCCTTCGCCGAGCTGCTGGCGCCGGCAGCCCTCGTCGAGGTTGACCACCAGGTACGGCTCCTTCGTCACCATGTCGGCGGGCGGATCGTTGAAGGCGAGGTGGCCGTTCTCGCCGATGCCGAGCAGCAGGACATCGACCGGGCGCGTCCGGATCATCGCTCCGAGCCGCTTGCACTCGGCGACCGGATCGGCCGCGTCGCCGCCAACGCCGTGGAAGGCGCCAAGCGACTTCACCCGGGCGACGAAGCGCTCCTTGAGGTAGCGGCGGAAGCTCGCCGGATGGGTGTCGGGCACGCCGATGTACTCATCGAGGTGGAAGCATTCGACCTTGGACCAGTCGATGTCCTGACGTGCAACCAGGGTCTCGAGGGTGGCGAACTGGCTGGCGCCAGTGGCGATCACGATGCGGGCCCGGCCGTTGGCCTTGATGGCGGCGTAGATCTGGTCGCCGGCTTCGTTGCCGGCCTTGCTGCCGAGGCTCTGCGCGTCGGCGTGGATAAATAGGCGCATGTGGTCTCCGTGTTGGCTGCACTATGGCGGCGCTGATCCGGGTTGCATCGGCATTCTGCCATGCGAGGGTTGATTTAGGACACACCGAGGCGTCCTTTTTCAACCCATGTCCTTCCTCCTCGACTCCGATCTCGCCCGCCAGTGGTCCGACGCCTGCCGGCTCAGCCAGTCGCTACGCTCGGTCGCCCTGGCGCCGATGGGCGGGCGATGGGATGGCGAGCAGCACACCGTGCCGACGTTGGCCGTGTGCCTGCAGGGCGTGGTCCGCGTCCGGCTCGCCCAGGGGCATGTCGACCTGCAGGCCGGCGAGGCCCTGCTCTTGCCGCCGGGCGTGCCGCACGAGCACGAGCGCCTGCGCACCGGCTCCGTCTTCCTCGGCGTCGGCTTCATGCTCGATTTCGCCGATATCGAGATCTCGCTCGGCCAGGATACATGGCTCCTGACCATTGCCGAGCAACCCGCCCGCCACCTGGCCGAACGGGCCTGCCGAGCCGCAGCGCCGGAACGTCTGCGGCTGGTGCGCGAGCTGTTCGCCGAGCTGGCAGTGGAGCGGGCCCGGCCGCTCGCCCCGATGCCCGAGCCGACCCGCCGCATGTGGATGTATCTGCGCCGCGAGCGGCTGTCGCCGATCAGCGTGCGCGACGTGCTGCGCGCCAGCGGACTGGCGCCGACGCGGGCCAAGCTGCTGTTCAATGCCTGGTTCGGCATGACTCCGCTGCGCCTGCTGCGCCAGCACCGCCTGGAGTACGCCCGCCACCTCATCGCCGGCGGCAGCTCGGTGGCGGAGGCCGCCGCGGCGAGCGGCTTCCGCAGCCGCCGCCACCTCACCGCCACCTGCCGCACGGTGCACGGCGTGCCGCCGAGCCGACTCTCCTGACCGTCACCCGATGATGCTGGTCTCCTCGACCCGCATCATGCCCGTCTCGACGGCGTAGCCGGCGCCGCCGGACAGCAGCCGCTTCTCGACCGCGCGAAACAGCTCGGCGTCGTCACAGCGCGCCACCACCGCCGAGCCGCGGACCTCCAGCTCCAGGCGGTGCTTCTCGTCGATGGCCCAGACCGTCGGGCGTTCGGCGAGCACGGTCTCGACGCCATCATAACGGCTGACCAGGCGCAACGCGGTGCGCGTCTTGACCAGCATCAGGTAGCGCTGCAGGCCCTGATAGCGCGCCACCAGGCCGCCCAGTTCGCCGCAGTGGATGGCGACCGTCCCCGCGACGGTGTAGTCGGTCCAGTCGCTGGTGCCGGTGGCGGCGACGCCTCGGCCGCGGTCCTTGCGCACCACGCCCCAGTTGCCGCTGTCGTCGGTGGTCCAGCCGAGGATGCCGTGCTCGGCGCGCGTCGGTCCGCCAGACAGGCGCAGGTTCGGCGCACCCGTGATGGCGATGCGGTCGATGAGCAGTCGGCCGGCCGAGGTCGCGGGGCCACTGACCTCGATGCCGATGTCGACCACCGGCCAGCCCTCGGTATCTGGCGCGGCGACGCTCAGGGTGAACGCTCCGCCAGCGTCCGGTGTCACCGCCGTGGAATAGGCCAGGCCGGTCGGCTTCTTGCTCGACGGTTCGTAATGGCGCAGGAACAGGCGGATGCTGCCGCCACTGCTCACCGCCCGGCCGTGCAGGGTGACGGTCTGTCCGCACACCACGCGCGAGGTGCCCATGATGCCGTAGCCGCCGCCGGTCGGCTCGTAGAGCACCGGGGTGGAGACGCGCACCGGGTGGCGGTCGCTGGCCTCGCGCCAGTCGATGGCCAGGGCACGCGTACCGCCCACTGCGATGTTCTCCGTCGTCGCGGTGCCTGGCATGCCGTGAACGCTGCGTTCGACCAGGAAGCCCTGGCGGCTCTGGGGCAGGCAGAAGTGGAAGGTGGCCCCGCCCTTGGGCGCCGGCAGCGCCGGCCAGCCCATGACCGTGCGGCCCATGCGCGCGATGTAGAGAGCCTCGGCCAGGCAGTCGGTAGCGCAGCGCGTGCCCTCGGCGGTGGGCATGATCAGGCGATCAGCGAAGGGGGCCTGGAAGTCGTACTCGCGGTTGATGCCGTCCAGTCCGACCACCAGTCCCATGACCGAGCCGACGTTGGCGGCGTTGCAGTCGGTGTCCCAGCCGGCGGTGTTGACGATCGCCTGCGAGCGGCGGAAACTGCCCTCGGCATAGGCCCAGGCCATGACCATGATGGCGTGGTTGGGCACCATGTGGCAGCCGCCGCCGAACTTGTCGTAGCCGTAGCTCGCAGCGATGCGCTCGTAGGTGCGGTGCCAGTCGCGATCCTCGCGGCACCAGGCGCGCACGTCGCGGTGCACGCGGGCGATGACGCTGTCGGCGGGGATCACTGACACGCCGATGTCGAGCAGGCGGTCGACGTTCTTCTCGGTGAACGCCGCGGCCACCATCGCCGCCACCACCTGGGCGCCGTGGATCGCCGCACCGTCGTGCGACACCGACGCAGCGGCTCGAGCGAGCCGCGCGGCCTGCTCCGGCCGACCAGGGCAGGCGAGCCCGATGGCGTCGATGAAGATCTGCGCGCCGATCTGCTCGGCCACCACCTGTCCGTTCAGTTCGCACGAGCCGGAGCGCGGGGCCGGGATGCCGTCCTGCAGACGGACGAAGGCGGTGTGCTCGGTGCTGACGCCCAGGCCGCCCCACCACAGGATGGTGCGGTTCTCGGCGATGTAGTTCAGCCAGGCCTGGGCGAAATCCTGCGGACCGGCGTCGCCATAGCGGCCGCTGTCCTCGAGCGCGCGGACGAAGGTGAAGGTACCGGTGATGTCGTCGTCGGAGACCACCAGCGGGACCTTGCGCTCGTCGGCGACGTAGCGGTCGACGAAGCCCCAATGCTCGACCAGCCTGTCCTTGCTCCAGCCCTCGAAGGGGCGGCCCATGTAGACGCCGATGACCTTGCCGAGCACGCCGGCGTAGACGAGTTCCTCGTAGCGGGTGGGGTCCATGGCTGTCTCCATGCGCAGGATCGTAGTGGTCGAAAAGGGCACTTCTCTTAGGATCAGACCACCAATGCGGCAGAAACGACCATCCGGACCTGCCGGATACGCCCTGGAGCTGAACGAGGTCCCGCTGGCGGAGGATTTCCCCTTCGCCGGCGGTGCGCCGTACGTCCAGCGCGACAACCCCATCCGCCACCTGCATCTGCATCAGGTGCTGGAGCTGGGCTACTGCCACGAGGGCAGCGGCATCTTCGTGGTCGAGGACAAGGTGCTGCCGTACCGCGCCGGCTGCGCCTCGGTGATCAGCGAGCGCGAGATGCACCTCGCCCAGAGCACGCCCGGCACCACCAGCACCTGGACGTTCATGTCGCTGGATCCCGCCCGCCTGCTCGCCGGGGCGATCGCCGACACGGGCATCCTCGGTACCACCGGCCTGGGCGGCCGCGGCTTCGCCAACATCGTCACGCCCGATACCGAACCGGAGCTGTGCCGGCTGATCGGGATGCTCGCCGCCGAGGCTGCGGCGACTGGCGCCGCGCATCGCCGCGAGGCGGTGCGCGGCCTGGTGCTGGCGGTCATGGCCCGCCTGCACCGCCTACCCGGACGCAGTGCGCCTGGCGCCGGCCGCAGCTCCGCGTTCCGCCGCCTGGCGCCGGCCCTCGGCTATCTCGGCTCGCACTACCGCGACGCATTGGACATCCCCACCCTGGCCGCGGTGTGCGGCCTCAGCCCGACGCATTTCCGCCGCCTGTTCACCGCCGCCTTCGGCCAGTCGCCGCTGACCTACGTGGTGCGCTTCCGGCTGGAGAAGGCGGCCGCGCTGCTGCGCGACGGGCGGACGCCGGTGCTGGAGGTGGCGATGCGCTGCGGCTTCAATTCGCTGAGCGCCTTCCAGCGCCATTTCCGCGGCGTCTTCGGCTGCGCCCCGCGCTCCTGGCGCCGGCAGGCCTGATCACGCCGGGCGCGCCACCGTCCACAGCGCCTCCCACACCAGGCGGAGCAGTGCGCTGAGTCCTTCGCTCTCGACCACCATGCCGTAACCCTCGCGGTGCGACGAGGTGATGGCGATGCGCCGGTCGTAGATGAACAGGCCGGACAGCCCGTCGCCGGGCGTGATGTCGAGGAAGCGCGCGCTGCGCAGCCAGCGCTCGCCGTCGGCCAGGCAGGGCAGGGCGACCTCGTGCGAGCGCCAGCGGATCGAGCGCGACCGGATGCCCTTGGCCACCCGCCGGCGCACGTAGTCCGTGAGGTAATCTTCGCCCATCGCCGCGAGCATCTCGCTCGAACCGCCGAAATAGCGGTACTCCGAGTCGCGCGTGGTCAGCAGGTCCTCGTGCACCTGGCGCACGCCCTCGACGCCCTCGCGGTAGATCAGGCGCGGCCTGCTGGTGGCGGCGCTGGAGACCAGGCCCTGCAATTCGGGCAGCAGATCCTTGAGCCGACGCTGGCGCTCGGTCGCTTCGTCGAGCAAGCGGTCGGGCGGTGCGGCGGCGTAGATGCGACGACGGCCGGTGACGGCCCGGGTCGCCAAGCCACGCGCGCAGAGGTCCTCGAGCGCCTCGTAGGCGGTGGGCCGCTTGACCGCGGCGAGCTGGGCGATCTGCGCCGGGCTGGCACTGCCCAGGCGCAGCAGGGCGACGTAGATGTGGGCCTGCCGCGCGGCCAGGCCGGCCTCCACCAGACGTGGAATCAGGTCCATGCCTCAGACTATACCAACATCGGCGCAGCAGAAGCCCGGGCAATCCCAGCGGTGGCGAACGCGCGGCGGGGCGATCCGCTGCGCCGACCATGCAGGATGAACTCCTCCGCGTCCTCAGCCTGGCCAGCTTCGCCGCCTTCGCGATCGGCGGCGTGGTCGCCAGCCGCCAGCGTCGTGCCGACATCATCGGCGCCTACATCATCGCCAATGCCGCCTCGTTCGGCGGCGGCATCATCCGCGACGCCATCCTCGGCATCCCGGCGATCGGTCCGCGCGATCCCATCGCCCTGCTGACCGTACTCATCGCCGCCACCGCGGCGATGTTCCTGCCCCGCGCCTTCGCCCGCTGGACCACGGTCGTCGACGTCCTGGATGCCATCGGCATCGGCTTGTTCAACGCCATCGGCATGTCCATCGCCTGGAGCCAGGGGGTGCATCCCGGCCTGGTGCTGCTGCTCGGCTCGGTGACCGCCGCCGGCGGCGGCGTGATCTGCGACGTCCTGCTCGGCCGCATGCCGATCGTCATGCAGCATTCGACCCTGTTCGTGACCGCCTGCCAGATCGGCGGCCTCGTCGGCCTGGCGGCGCACGCCCTGGGCCTGGGCCCCGATGCGGTGGGCTTGCTCATCGCCGTCGTCACCACCGGGGTGCGTCTGCTGGCGATGCGCTTTGGCTGGACCCTGCAGGCGCTGTGGGATCCGAAGCCGGTCGAGCCGACCTGAGGACGCATCGATCTCCCAGAACTTCTTCGGAGCATTCGAAACGACGCATGCTGTCTCCCGGGAGACAGGCAACACGATAATCCGAGGTGGCCTGCTGCCATGCAGCGGAGTCGAGGCCGGGCGGCTGGCGGTTCCCGTTCCACTGCGGAGTGGTACGCCATGGGCATGGCTGAGGACGGTGATTCGCACATCGAGGGCACGCGGACGTCCGATCCGGATGCACGGACTCCGCTGCGTATCCGTGCAACAGGGGAGATGGTCAGCGAGCGCTACCGGCTGCTCGACCAGGTCGGGGCCGGCAGCACCGGAGTGGTGTTCAAGGCCACCGACCTCGCCTTCGACCGCGAGGTGGCGGTCAAGGTGATGTCGCACACCCACGGCGATGCGACGGCGACCTTCCTGCGCGAGGCCCGCACCACCGCCCGGCTCGATCACCCCAACATCGTTCCCATCCACGACCTGGTCTGGCTCAACGACGGCGGCATCGCCTTTGCGATGAAGCTGATCGACGGCATGAGCCTGCGACAGGCGCTGCGCGAGAAGATCGATGGACAGCCGCCGCGCTGCCTGGCGACGGTCAACGACACCATCACCGTCTTCCTCAAGGTCTGCGACGGCATCGCTCTGGCGCACGCCCGCGGCGTCATCCATCGCGATATCAAGCCGGACAACATCCTCATCGGCGCGTTCGGCGAGGTCATCATCCTCGACTGGGGCGAGGCCTCGGTCGGCGATGGCCAGGGACTGGGACAGCCGGTCGGAACCCCGCTGTACATGAGTCCCGAGCAGGCCCGCGGCGAACCGGCCACGCCGGCCAGCGACGTCTTCTGCATCGGGGCCAGCCTGTTCCATTGCCTGCTGCTGCGTCCGCCGCTGGATGGGACCCATCTCGAACCGGAGGCGTTCTGGGAAGGCAAGCGGCGCGGCGCGCTGGGGCCGCTGACCGTCGAGGAGTCGTCGCGCTGCGATCGGCGCCTGCTGGCGGTGCTCGACAAGGCGTTGGCCGCTGCACCGGAGGCGCGCTACCCGACGGTCCGCGCGCTGGCCGACGATCTCGCCGCCTTCCAGGGTGGCCAGGCGGTCTCGGCCTACCGCGACTCCTGGGCCGAGCGCGTCATGCGCTGGCACCGCCGCAACGCGCGCACGGTGTGGCTGTCCTCCATGCTGGTCATGCTCGCCCTCGCCCTGGTCGGGGTGCTGTGGGGCAGCCATCTGCAGCGCCTGGCCAGCTGGGGACGCCCGGTGTTCCAGGAACGCTTCGCCGAGGACTGGCAGGAACGCTGGACGCCATCGGGCTTCGCCACGGAGCCGGCCGGAGGGACCATCAGCAGCCTGATCAATGGCGAGGGTTCGCTGATCCTGCGGCGCGAATGGCCGCCGCGCTCGGCCATCGAGTTCACCGGCGAGATCGCGGCCGGTGCGCCGGAAGGCGACATCTCGGTATTCTGGCTCGAAGGAGCAGCGGCCGCGGAGGGACGCTGGCGGGACTGCCGCTCCGGCTGGGCCTTCCAGTTCGGCGCCTGGGATAACACCTGCAGCGTGCTCGAGGCCGTCGGCCGCGGGGTCATCGCCTGCGATCCGCTGGTGGTCAGCCCGGGCCGGAAGCACCGCATCCGCGCCGAGGTCGACGGCGATCGCCGCCGGCTGCTCATCGACGACCGGACGGTATTCGACCACCACGACAGCTTCAGCGCCGGGAGCGGACGCTGGATGATCTACACCTGGGGGCCGGGCAAGGTGGTCAGCGACGTCGCGGTGTATCTGCGCGGCTCGGCCGAGATCGTCTCCGCCATGGACGTCCCGGACGCCCTGCGCCGGCAGGGCCTGGCCCGCGAAGCCGCGGCGGAATACCGGGTCATCGCCGAGTCGCAGGCAGGCAGCAAACTGGCCGACAGGGCCAGCTTCAAGGAGGGGATCACCTGGAGCGAACTCGGCGAGTGGGAGCGGGCCGGTGCGGCGTGGCAGGGCATCGGCGATGCCAGGCTGGCGGAGGAGGCTGCGATCCTGGCCCTCCAGCCGCTGATGCAGCAGGAGCCGCAACGGCTGTTCGAGGAGATCGCGCGACGCTGGCCCGGAGCGTCTCCAACCGGCAGACAGGCGCTCATCCGGTTGTGGATCGCCTCCAGCCAGCTGTTCGAGTCGACCCGCGGCGCATTCGCTGAGGGCCTGGTCGAGCGCTACTTCGACCTCCGCCGACAGCTGTTCCCCGAGGCGGCGCACGCCGATCCCGCGATCAACCTGGTCGCCCGGCGCACGGGGCGACTGCGCTCGGCGCTGGATCTGACGCTGAACCGGACGCTCCGGACGCAGTTGCTCGAGCGGATCGGCGATTGGGAGCGCATGCGGGCGGAGGGCACCCCGAGCGTACGTCTGCAGCTGGAGAAGCGGCTGGCGCAGCCCGTCACCATGCGGATCCGCCAACCCGTGACTGCTCCGCTGCCGGAATGGCTGGCCACGGCGGCGGCAGGTGGAGACGTGGCCGAACACCAGGCCCTGCTGCCCACAGGTGACCAGCAGGCAGCCAGCATCTTCACCCGCTTGTTCGGCGATCCGCGCCAGATCATGGATCACGTGTGGGTCGAAACGACCTTGGTCAACAGCCTGTGGCTGCATGCGCTCGCCTCTGGCGACGCCAACGGTGCAGCCCGCTGGGAACGCGAGAACCGCCTGCGCGAAGCCGACCACGTATCGGATATCACGTGGGTTCCGTCGCTGCTTGAACCGATCGGGATCCTCGCCGGCCTCGGGCGGCAGGACGAGGCACGGCTGCTGGTCGACCGCATGCGCCGCGAACCGCGCACGAGTTGGAAGGGCGAGGTAACGGCCTGGGGGGAGGCCCTCGCCGGACAGGACGCACCGCTGCTGCCGCGGATTGTCTACGCTGATACGCTGTTGGCCGCCATGCGCGCCGACCTCGTCGGCGATCCCTCTGCCCCGGCTCATTGGCGCAGGTGGTTCGACCAGGCCCTGCCGTCCTACACCATAACGTCGATATCGCTCCTGCGTCTCGCCACCTGGCGTTTCGCCATCCGCTAAGTCGAATTGTGATATCCATGTATATCTACTAATAGCCTAGTAAATAGCGCTGTATAACGAACCATGGCGTGGTGGATAGGCGATATGACTTGTCAATTATAGCATAGAATATACATATATGGCCGAGCCGATCACCACGGAACGTCCATGACCACCTCCCCATCCTTCATCGCGCACCTCAACGGCGAGTGGAAGCCGCTGGCCGAATGCCAGATCCCGGTGAACACCCACGCACTGCAATATGGCACCGGCTGCTTCGAGGGCATCCGCGGCTACTGGGATGGCAAGCGCATCAACCTGCTGTTCCTGCGCGAGCACTTCCAGCGCCTGACGCGCAGCGCGACCACCCTGCTGATGCAGGCTCCGCCGGTCGACGAGATGGTGCGGATCGCCTGCGAGATCGTTCGGCGCAACCAGCCGACGCGGAACATCTACCTGCGGCCCGCGGTCTACAAGAAAGGCACCGGCCTCGGCCCCGTGCTGGTCGGCGTGCCCGACGGCTACATGTGCTACATGATCGCCCTCGGCGACTACCTCGACACGGCCAAGGGCCTCAACGTCTGCGTCAGCTCGTGGCGGCGGCTGGCCGACAGCGCCATCCCCACCCGCACCAAGGCGCTCGGCGGCTACCTCAACAGCGCCCTGGCCAAGAGCGAGGCGGTGCTCAACGGCTACGACGAGGCGATCTTCCTCAACGATCGCGGCCAGGTCTGCGAAGGCAGCGCCGAGAACATCTTCATCGTCCGCGACGGGAAGCTGCACACCCCGGACCGCACCGCCGACATCCTCGAGGGCATCACCCGCCGCTCGATCATCCAGCTCGCCCGCGATCTCGGCATCGAGGTCGAGGAGCGGCCGATCGCGCGCACCGAGCTGTACGTCGCCGACGAGATCTTCCTGGTCGGTACCGGCTGCCAGGTCAGCTGGGTGCGTTCGGTCGACAAGCGCCCGGTCGGCGACGGGCGCGGCGCGATCACCGCGCGCATCCAGGCCGCCTACGAGGACGCGGTGTACGGGCGCGACCCCAAACGGTCCGCCTGGCTGACCCCGGTGGAATGACTCGGCATCGGAGCAACCATGAAGCCACCCCCGCCCAAGATCCCGGACGCCTTCCTGCGCGCGCTGCCGCAGGGCATATCCCTGGTCGAGCATCACGGCCAGGGGTTCCTCGCCGTCGGATCGGTGCGCTGCCCGGCCGGCCACGAGCTCATCGACGAGGACGTGCGCATCCACGGCCAGCCGTCGATCCGCTTCGCCATCGACACCGGCGCCAGCCGCGGCCGCATCTACGTCGACCCGTTCTGGGGCGGGCACGACAAGCTCTACGACTTCATCCCGGTCGCCACCCGGACGCAGCCGGTGCTGCGCGCCTCGTGCCCGGAATGCGGCGCCTCGCTGATCGCGCGGCGGACCTGCGGCGTGCCGGGCTGCACCTGCGAGGAGGCCATCCTGCTGACCCTCCCCGATGGGCGCAACCGCATCTGGGTCTGCGCCAGGCTCGGCTGCGCCGGCCACCACTTCGAGGTCGCCGACCTGCCGAGCGTGATCAGCGCGGTGCTCGACGACATCAACTACTACACGCAAGATGACGACATCTTCCACGGGATCTGAGGCGAACATGCCAGACGACGACAACGGCAACCGCGTGGTGGTCGACCCCGCCCAGTGCAAGGGCTGCCACTTCTGCATCGATGCCTGCCGAGCGAAATGCCTGGTTCCGGGTGACGGGATCAACGGCATCGGCTACCAGCCGGTGCGCTTCGAGCAGCGGAAATGCACTGCCTGCGGGCTGTGCTACTACGTCTGCCCCGAACCGGGCGCGATCACCGTGCACAAGGCGGACTGAAGCCATGGCCAAGCAGCTCATCAAAGGCAACGACGCGGTGGTGCGCGGGGCGATCCTCGGCGGATGCACCCACTTCTTCGGCTACCCGATCACTCCGGCGACCGAGATCACGCACGGCGCCGCGGAGTTCTTCCCGCGCGCCGGCGGCGTCTTCCTCCAGGCCGAGGACGAGGTCAACGCCATCAACATGGTCTACGGCGCAGCGGCGGCGGGCGCACGCGCCATGACCGCCTCGTCCGGACCCGGCATGTCGCTGATGTCCGAGGGCATCTCCTTCATCGCCGGCACCGACCTGCCCGCGGTGGTGGTCAACGTGCAGCGCGCCGGCCCCGGCCTGGGCAACATCTGGCCCGAGCAGAGCGACTACAACCAGAGCGTCAAAGGCGGCGGGCACGGCAACTACCGCAACCTGGTGCTGGCCCCGTCCTCGGCCCAGGAGATGTGCGACTTCACCTACCAGGCCTTCGAGCTGGCCGAGCGCTACCGCATGCTGGTGATGATCCTCGCCGACGCCTACGTCGGCCAGATCATGGAGCCGGTCGAGCTGCCGACGGTGGTCAAGCGCGCCCCGGCCCACCCGTGGGCGGTGCGCGCCGACCGCGCGACCCGCGAGAACCTGCACACCTCGATCTTCATGAGCATCGAGGTGCAGTCCGAGGTCAATCGCAAGCTCCAGGAGAAGTACGCCCTGGTCTGCGCCAACGAGGTGCGCTTCGAGGAGACCCGCACCGAGGACGCCGAGATCCTCTTCGTCGCCTTCGGCATCACCGCCCGGGTGTGCGCCACCGCGGTGCGCTCCCTGCGCGCGCGCGGCGTGCGTGCCGGCCTGTTCCGGCCCCAGAGCCTCTACCCGTTCCCCACGCAGCGCCTCGCCGAGCTGTCGAAATCGGTCAAGCGCATCATCGTCGCCGAGCTCAACAACGGGCAGATGGTCGATGACGTGTCGCTGGCGGTCCAGGGCCGCTGCAAGGTCGAATCATTCGGCTGGATGGGCGGTCACGTCCCTTCAGCCCGCGAGATCGTGAGCCGCATATGATCAAGCTGCAGAAGCCGGACTCCTTCTACGACGTCTTCGACCGCCGGGGTCCGGACGCGAAGACCACCCACTACTGCCCGGGCTGCGGCCACGGCACCGTGCACAAGCTGATCGCCGAGGCGGTGGACGACCTCGGAGTGCAGGACCGCGTGGTGCTGTGCGCCCCGGTCGGCTGCAGCGTCTTCGCCTACTACTACTTCGACTGGGGCTGCGTGCAGGCGGCGCATGGACGCGCCCCGGCGGTCGGCACCGCGGTGCGCCGAGTGCTCGACGACGCCATCGTCATGTCGTACCAGGGCGACGGCGACCTCGCCGGCATCGGCCTGGGCGCCCTGGTCCACGCCGCCAACCGCGGCGAGCGCATGGCGGTGTTCTTCGTCAACAATGCGATCTACGGCATGACCGGCGGCCAGATGGCGCCGACCACGCTGATCGGCCAGCGCACCCTGACCACCCCCGAGGGCCGCAACATCCTCGGCGAGGGCCACCCGCTGGGCATGTGCGAGATCGTCAGCGCGCTGAAGGCGCCGGTGTACATCGAGCGCGTCTCGCTCGGCGATGCCGGCCGGGTGATGAAGGCGCGCAAGGCGATCCGCAAGGCGCTGGAGAACCAGGTCGAGCGTCGCGGCTTCTCCTTCGTCGAGATCCTCTCGCCCTGCCCGATCAATTGGAAGATGACCCCGCTCGAAGCGCGGAAGTGGCTGATCGACAACCTCGAACCGGCCTTCCCGGTGCGGAATTTCCGCGATGATTCCGCCAGCGCCCCGGCGGCGCCGCCGGCTCCCGCCCGGCCTGACGACCAAACCATCCTCGACCTCTTCCGCAGCGAGAAGGGCGACGACTTCGCCGTCCCCGCACGCACCGCGCCGCTCGAGGACCAGATGGTCAAGATCGCCGGCTTCGGCGGCCAGGGCGTGATGTCGGCGGGCATCCTGCTGTCCAACTGCGTGATCGCCGAGGGCGTCCACGCCACCTGGCTGCCGAGCTATGGCCCCGAGATGCGCGGCGGCACCGCCTATTCCAGCGTGGTGGTCAGCCAGGATCCGATCGGCTCGCCGGTGGTGCAGAACCCCAACGTGCTCATCGCCATGAACGGCCCGTCGCTCGACGCCTTCGAGGACACGGTCGAGCCGGGTGGCCTGATCATCGTCAACTCGTCGCTGGTCCAGCGGCGGGTGAAGCGCAGCGACGTGCGCGCCGTCCACCTGCCGGTCTCCGAGATCGCCCGCGACGCCGGCGTGATCCAGGCCGCCGCCCTGGTGGCGCTCGGCGTCTACGCCGAGATCAGCGGGGTGATCGCGATCGACACCCTGCGCAAGGTCATCCCGTTGTCGCTGAAGAAGAAGGCCCTGGTCGAGGTCAACCTGCGCGCCCTCGATGCCGGCATCGCCAGCTACCGCGCCCTGCCCGCCGGCGGCTGAGCCGATGCGCCGACTGCTGCTGATCAACCCGGGCTCGACCTCGACCAAGCTCGCCTGCTACGAGGACGAGCGCGAAGTCTCGGCCGCGACGGTCGAGCACGCCGCCGCCGAGCTCAAGCCGTTCCCCCGTGTCGCCGACCAGGCGCCGCTGCGTCTGGCCGCGATCCGCGCCTTCCTCGCCGCCAACGGCGTCGCCTTGGCCGGCCTGGCGGCGGTGGTCGGGCGCGGCGGGCTGCTGCGCCCGATCAGTGGCGGCACCTACCGGGTCGGCGAGGCGATGCTCGCCGACCTGGCCGCCGCCCGCTGGGGCGAGCACGCCAGCAATCTCGGCGCCATCCTCGCGCACGGTTTGGCCGCCGAGGCCGGCTGCCCGGCCTGCATCGTCGATCCGGTGGTGGTCGATGAACTCGCGGAGGTCGCGCGCTTCTCGGGGATTCCCGAGATTTCGCGGCGCAGCATCTTCCACGCCCTCAACCAGAAGTCGGTGGCGCGCGAGATCGCGGCGCGCCTCGGCAAGGGCTACGCCGATTGCCGCTTCATCGTCGCCCATCTCGGCGGCGGCATCTCGGTCGGCGCCCACGCCGGCGGCCGGGTCATCGACGTGAACAACGCGCTCGATGGCGACGGACCGTTCTCGCCCGAGCGCAGCGGCAGCCTGCCCGCCGGGCAGCTCGCCGACCTGTGCTTCAGCGGCAAGCTCTCGCTGGCCGAGATCCGCAAGCGCATCACCGGTCAGGGCGGTCTGGTCGCCTACCGCGGCACCAACCGCTTCGCCGACGTCGCTGCCGCGGCGCGCGCCGGCGACGCCCAGGCGGCGCTGCTGTGCGAGGCGCTGGCCTACCAGGTGGCGCAGGAGATCGCCAAGCATGGCGCCACCCTCGAGGGCCGGGTCGACCGCATCATCCTCACCGGCGGCATGGCCAACGACCAGGACCTCGCCGGCCGCATCGGCCGCCGGGTGTCGTTCCTCGCCCCGGTCGAGGTGGTGCCGGGCGAACGCGAGATGCTGTCGCTGGCGCGCGGCTTCCTGGCGGTGGCTGATGGCTGCGAACCGCTGCTGGAGTACGCCGCGTGAAGCTCGCCGACCTCGTCCGCCGCATCCCCGAGGAGCGCCGCCGGACCATCGCCGTCCCCGTTGCCGACGACCCCGACGCGATCCGCTGCATCGGCCGCGCCCTGCACGAGGGGCTGGCGCGCTTCATCCTCATCGGCGATCCGCAGCGCATCCGCGCGGTAGCCGCCGCCGACGCGGTCGACATCTCCGCTGCCGAGATCCTGCCCGAGGTCGGCAGCGAGGCCGAGACCTGCGCGCGCGCCGTCGGCCTGGTCCGCGACGGGCGGGCCCAGGTGCTGATGAAGGGCCGGGTGATGACCTCGTCCATCTCCAAGGCGATCCTCGACAAGACGGCGGGCCTGGTCCCGGCCGGCAGCCTGCTCAGCCACGTCGCGGTGTTCGAGATCCCGGCCTATCAGCGCCTGCTGCTGATCACCGACGCCGGTTTGAACATCCAGCCCGGGGTGGAGGAAAAGGCAGCGATCCTGGCCAACGCCCTGAGCATCGCCCGCAGCCTGGGCGTGGTCCGGCCGCAGGTCGCCTGCATCGCCGCGGTCGAGAAGGTCAACCCCAAGATCGCCAGCACGGTCGACGCCCAGGCCTTGTGCGCGCTCGCCGCCGCCGGCCGCTTCGGCGACGCCGTGGTCGAAGGGCCGCTGTCGCTCGATGTCGCGGTGTCGCGGCGCTCGGCCGAGATCAAAGGCGTCGCCAGCGCGGTGGCCGGTGCGGCCGACATCCTGCTGATGCCTGGTCTCGACGCGGCCAACGTGCTGTACAAGTGCCTGACCCAGTTCTGCGGCGCGCGCAGCGCCAGCGTGGTGGTCGGGGCCCGCGTGCCGGTGGTGATGACCTCGCGCTCCGACGACGAAGACACGAAATTGTACTCGGTCGCCCTCGCCGCCAGCTGCTGATCCCGACGCGAGGCCGCCGCTGCGCGCGCATTGCTGTCCAGCTATACAGACAAAGGTCTTGCCTGGAATCGTCCAGATTACGATAGGCAGGCAGACGCTGACCGCGCAGCCGCCCGGTCGCACGAAGGACCCCTCCCATGCCGTCCCTGACCGCTACGCCCCTCGACAAGGTGCCGGCACGCCGCGGCGCGGCGGTGCTGCTGGAGGTCCTGCGCAGCGAGGGCGTCCGCTACATCTTCGGCAATCCCGGCACCACTGAGCTGCCGCTGATCGATGCACTGCTGGGCACACCCGACATCGGCTACATCCTCGGCCTCCAGGAGGCCAGCGTGGTGGCGATGGCCGACGGCTACGCGCAGGCGTCGCGGCAGGTCGGCTTCCTCAACCTGCACACCGCCGGCGGGCTCGGGCATGGCATGGGCAATCTGCTCAACGCCAGCGTGTCGTCGACGCCGCTGGTGGTCACCGCCGGACAGCAGGACTCGCGCCACACCATCGCCGACCCGCTGCTGCTCGGCGACCTGGTGCGCATCGCCAGCCCGGCGGTGAAGTGGGGAGCCGAGGTCACCCACCCCGACCAACTGCCCGTACTGCTGCGGCGCGCCTTCCACGACGCCAACGCCGCCCCGGCCGGCCCGGTCTTCCTCTCGCTGCCGATGGACGTGATGGAGGAGATGAGCTGCGTCGCCATCCCTGAACGCTCGTGCATCGAACGCCGCTCGGTGGCCGGTTCGCTCGACCGGCTGGCCGACCATCTGGCGGGGATCGCGCCGGGCCGGCTGGCGATCATCGCCGGCGACGAGGTCTACGCGAGCGACGCCGCGGCCGAGGTCACTGCGCTTGCCGAAACGCTGGCAGCGCCGGTGTTCGGCTCGTCGTGGCCGTCGCGCATCCCCTTCCCCACCGCGCATCCGCTGTGGCTGGGCAATCTGCCGACCACGGCGGCCAAGATCGCGCAGCAGCTGTCGAACTACGACGCGATCTTCGCCCTCGGCGGCAAGTCGCTGATCACCATCCTCTACACCGAGGGCCCGGCCGTACCCGCCGGCTGCACCGTCTTCCAGATGTCCGCCGACGTGCGCGATCTGGGCCGCACCTACACCACGCCGCTGTCGGTGGTGGGGAACATCCGCGCCTCGCTGGGCGCACTGCAGCCGCTGCTTGAACGCGCGACCGCCCCCAACCGGCCGAGGTATGCAGCGTTGCGGCAGCAGGCCGCGCTGGACCAGGCGACGCGCCGGGCCCTGGTCGGCGATCTCGCCCGGAGCCAGTTCAACAACCCGGTCATCACGCCACTGGTCGCAGCCCAGCAGGCGGTACGGGCGATCGGTCCGGACATCGCCATCGTCGACGAGGCGATCGCCACCTCGACGCACGTGCGCAAGTTCCTCAACAGCACGTCAGGCAGCCAGTATTCGTTCCTGCGCGGCGGCGGCCTCGGCTGGGGCATGCCAGCGGCGGTGGGCGCCTCGCTTGGCCTCGACCGGCAGCCGGTGGTATGCCTGGTCGGCGACGGTGCGGCGCTCTACTCGCCACAAGCGCTGTGGACGGCGGCGCACGAGAACCTGCCCGTCACCTTCGTGGTGATGAACAACCGCGAATACAACGTGCTCAAGAATTTCATGCGCGGCCAGACGCACTACCTGTCATCGCAGGGCAACCGCTTCATCGCCATGGACCTGGAAGCACCCGCCATCGACTACCGCGCTCTCGCCAGCTCGATGGGCGTCCCGTCCCGACGCATCGAGCGCGCCGCCGACATCGCTCCGGCGATCGAGGCCGGCATCGCCTCACGGCAGGCCAATCTGATCGAAGTGGTCATCGCGGCCGAATGAGCGGGCAAATGTATATCCAGCTATAACACCCGATCTGGTCACAGATAAGATGTCGGGCGTTGACATGCAGACATATCCAACTCGGCATGGAGACGCCACATGGCGGAAACCTCATTCTGGACCCTGGTCGGCGATGCCGTGATGGCTTCGAGCGGTCTGGAGAAGGCCATTCTCGCCATCCTCCTGGCACTCTCGATCCTGAGCTGGGCGGTCATCATCATGAAGGTGCGCGCGCTCGGCAAGGCGCGCCGCAACGACGCGCGCTTCCGCGCCGCCTTCGCCGCCGCGTCCCACACCGGTGGGATCGACAAGACCCGCCAGCCCGGCGCCGGACCGGCGCCGCTGCAGGCGATCTTCTGTGCCGCGCTCGGCGCACGGGCCCAGGCCGAGGCCGAGCGTGCCACGGTCGAGGCGCCACCAGCCGGCGAGCTGCCGCTGAAGAGCCCGCGCCAGCTCGAGGAACGCGTGCGCCTGGCCATGGAACATGCGCGCAAGGCCGAGTTCGCTGACATCGGTCGGCACCTCAGCGTGCTCGCCACCGCCGGTAGCGCCTCGCCGTTCATCGGCCTGCTCGGCACCGTGTGGGGCATTCTCGCCACCTTCCAGATGCTCGGCACGGCCAAGAGCGCGAGCATCCAGGTGCTCGGCCCGCCCATCGCCGGCGCGCTCATCGCCACGGCCATGGGCCTGTTCGTCGCCATCCCCGCGGTGATGGCCTACAACTGGATCACCGCGCGCATGGACGAGGACCAGGAGCAGGCGACCTGCTTCGGCGAGAGCCTGCTGCGCCTGCTGCGCGCCACCGGCGCGGTGGACGAGGCTCCCGCCTCGCAGGCGGCCTAGCCGTGGCCATGTCCGCAGCTGGCGGCGGCGGCAAGCGCCGCGCGATGTCGGAGATCAACGTCACCCCGCTGGTCGACGTCATGCTGGTGCTGCTGGTCATCTTCATGATCACCGCGCCGGCGATGAAGGAGGGCTTCCAGGTCGAGCTGCCGCAAGCGACCTCGACGCAGTCGGTGATGGTGCAGGACGTGCGCCTGATCACCGTCACCGCCGACGGGGCGGTGCTGCACCATCTCGCCGCGTCACCCGACGAGAAATACGAGCGGCTGACGCAGCTGGTCGACGACCTCAAGGGCTACAAGGCCGAGTGCGAGCGCGGCGGCACCGAGGCCACGGTGGTGATCAATGGCGACCGCAAGACTCCGTACGAACGCATCATCCAGGTATGGAACGCGGTGCGCACGGCCGGCATCCCCAGCGTCGCGTTCCAGGTCGAACCTGGCGCGGCGGAATAATAGAGGCAGAGGAACACCATGACGATCCCGACCTCCCAGCCGAGCCCGAGCCGTGGGCGGCTGCGCCGCTTCGTCGCCTGGTCGCTCTTCGCCCATCTCGGCGCCGGCATCGCCTGGGGCGTCCCGGCGCTGCTCACCCGCCAGGCCGAGCAGGAGCGCCTGCAGGAGGAGGCCGCCAACGCCAAGCATCTGCTGATCGAAGAGGCCAAGGCCAAGGAGTACGCGCGCCAGCAGCAGATCGAGGCGACCCGTCGCGAGGTCGAGCGCGAACTGCGCAAGGAGTTCGACAAGCTTGCCTCCGCGCTCTCCGAAGCCAAACGCGAAGAATTGTGGCAAGAGGTGGCCAAGCGCACCGCTGCCGAGTCGGCCAACCTCGCCGAGGCGCTGGGCAAGGCCAGCACGCCTGAGCAGGACCTGCGCACGCTCGAGGCCGAACTGCAGCGGGCGATGGTCAAGAATCTCGACGAGGTCGTCACCGCTGAATCCGCCCGCGAACTGGCCGACCGCTTCGTCGACCAGGTCGAGAGCCAGGTCGCCCCGGGACTGGCCGAGACGATGAAGGATGAGCTGAGCAAGCGCGTCGCGCAGAAGATGCGCGAGGAAGCGGATCGGCTGATCGCCAAGCAGCGGGAAGACGCCAAGCGAGCCGCTGATCAGACCAAGGGCGCGCTCAGCGAGGCCGCCGCCAAGCTCGCAGCAGCCAATGCCGCCGCCACCCAGGCCGCGGCGCAGCAAGCCAAGGTCGACACCGCGGCGCAGACCGCCAGCGCTGCCGCCAAGCAGCTGGAGCAGGCGACCGCCAGCCTCGGCGAAGCCAAGGCCAGGACGCAGGCCGCGGAAACCGAGGCGAAGGCAGCCAACCCCGACGGCAAGGTTCCCGCCGCGACGCAAGCCGCCAACAAGGCAGCAACGCAAGCGGCGACGCAGGCCGTCGCCCAGGCGGAGAGCCAGCTGGCCAAGGCCAAGACCGAGTCAGCGACGCAGGCTGCCAACGCCGCTCAGCAGCTGGAGCAGGCGACCGCTCGACTCGGGGAGGCCGAATCGCGGCTTGACGAGGCGGGCGCGAAGGCGGCAAGCCTCGACGGCAAGGCGCAGGAGCAGGTCGCGGCTTCCGACAAGGCCATCGCCGACGCTCGTGCGGCCACCGCCAAGGCCGCCACCGCTGTGCGCGAGCGGAGCCCCGACGCCGCCACCGCGGTGGCAGAGGCCAAGGCCGCCACCAGCGCAGCCCAGGCCGCCACCAAGTCGGCGATCGAGGCGGTGGCCGGCCAAGCGGATCGCACCGCAGTGGCCAGCACCGCGATCCGCGCCGCCGTCGAGGCGGACCTGAGCGCCCAGGTCGAACGCGCGCTCGGCGACGAACTCGCCACGACCACGCTGCCGCGGCTGGCCGGCAAGCTGCAGGAGGGGTTCAAGAAGCAGCTCGATGCCAACGGCATGGGCGACGACGCCCTGGTCGCCCAGGTCGGCAAGGAGGTGCAGGAGCGCCTCGCCAAGGCGGTACCCGCCATGGCCAAGGCCGGCGACGCCGCGGTCGACGCCAGGTTCAGCGACCTGCCAGCCGCATCCGCCGGGACCGAGGGCGCCGCCAAGCCATCGCCTGGCGACAGCCTGCTCGACAAGGCGCTGGCCGAAGGGCTCGCCAGCATGGGGGAGAACGCCACCAAGCGCGTCGGCGAAGTGGCCGCCAACGCCAGCCGCGACGCCGCGCTGGTCGACAAGGCGACCCGGGCCATGAGCGATTCCACCAGCAAGCAGAGCGCTGGAACGCCCGCTGCCGACGCCGCAGCGCAGGCTGCCGACCGCGCCGCCCTGAGCGAATTGCGCGACAGCGTCGGCGCCTTGGCGCGCAGCGCCGGCAACGGACGGATCAGCTCCAATCCCGCCTTCGCCGCCAATGTCAGCGCCCTGCGCGAGGCCACCCTCGCCCGCGGCAAGGGTCGCGGCGCCGTGCGCGACGAGGCCGCCTACCAGGAGATCACCGGCCAGATCGCCGGCCGCGACGGGGTGCAGGGCGAACGCTGGACCCGACAGGGCGCCCACGGCGCCGTGGCGCAAGCGACCGGACCCGAGGGCGATCGGCCGGCCAGGGTGGTCGGCAGTGCGGTCGGCGAGGGCAAGCCCGCCCTGGCCAACGACCAGGCCTACGTCCCGACATTCAAGACACTGGCCTTCGCCACGCTGCCGTACTGCACGGCCAGCTTCCGCATCGACGGCAAGCTGGAGAAGTGGGATGCGCTGCCGGCGATCGAGCTCAAGCCCGAACACGGCCGCGACCGCTCCAAGCAGGTGATGAAGCTGGCCTGGTCCAACGCCGGCGTGTTCATCTACTGCCGCATCACCGACCCCAACCGCCGGATCGACAAGGCCGAGCCGGGCAATTTCTGGGAATCCGATTCGCTTGAGCTGTGGATGGACGCCTTCAACAGCAAGGAGAAGTATCGCACCCGGCACATCGGCCAGCAGTTCTGGCTGTGGCCGGCAGGATCGGCATCGGATCCCACGCTCACTGGCGGCGAGGCGGTGAGCCTGGGCAAGAAGAGCGGTTTCCGCAATGTCGGCTTGCGCGCCGAGCAGCTCGAGCGCTGGGCGACGCAGACCGCCGAGGGCTGGGTGCTGGAGGCGCGCATCCCGCCAGCCCTGATCAACAACGCCGATCTCGCCGCTGGACGCATCCTCGGCTTCAACATCTACGTCAACACCATGGGCGGCACCGACTGGTACTGGTCGGCCGGCGACAAGGTCTCGACCTCGCTGCAGCCCGACACCTGGGGCGATCTGCTGCTGGCCGGTTCGGACGGCGCAGTCGAAGTGCTCTGCGGCGATGGCGATCGGGCCAAGACCGTTCTCGCGGTGGGCGAGCCGCTGCGCCTGCGGGTCGGCGACTCCGACATGGATCTCGATCCGACCGCTCGCGACAAGGTCATGGTCACGATCAAGGCCCATGGCGGGCAGCAGATCGCCGTACTCGAAGAGACGGGCGGCAGCACCGGCGTCTTCGAAGGAGCCGTGAGCACCGCGCTGGCGCTCGACCAGCCGGTGCCGGCGGTGCTCAGCGTCTACGAAGGCGAGCGCGTCAGCATCGTCTACACCGACCAGGCCCGGGCCAATGGCGCCCGCGAGGCCCTGCTATCCACCAGCGTCGTCTTCGGCTCGGCAGTGATGGGCACGGCGCCGACGGCCAAGCGCTGACCCGGACGTTCAGTAGGCGCCGATGTTCGCGTCGCTGGCGCGCTGGCGTGCTGGCGTGCTGATGCCGGGTGGTTCGATCGCCGGAGGACGCGGCAGGGCGGCACCACGGCACGGCGAGCTGGGCAGCAGCCGGTAGTCCCCGGCGGCCGGATCGGCGAAGCCCGGATCACCGTGCACCGTTCCAGTCAGTCCAGCGTCATCGACGCCGGCCGGCAGGCAGTTGCTCTGGCCGCCGAGCCGGGTGCCCGGGGTGGCGAGCCTGGTGCTGCCGACGACAATGCTCGAGGAGAGCACGACGTCGCAGCCGGGCGCGTCGATCATCCAGTTGAGCGGTGTGCCGGCCAGGGTGCAGGCGTGCACCGTCAGCTGGACCGAACCGACTGCACCCGGAGGCCGCTTGGCGTGGATGAAGCGGTCATGGTTGCTGGCTGCCGCACGCGTCCGTCCTACTACCAGGTTGCCGACCAGCTCAAGCCGGCTCGCGATCCCGCCGGTCAGCTCAAGCCCGATCTCGCCCTCCCCACCACCGGAGATGCGGTTGCCGATCAGACGATGATGGCCGTCGTGCAGCTCGACGTTGACGCCGAAGCGCGCATCGCCGATGCGGCAGCCGCGCACGGTCGAGCTGCGGTTGGCCAGCTTGAGGTTGTGCGTGGTGCGTACCGGCGAGGCCATGCCGTTGCCGACAATGACGCAGTCTTCGACCAGGAGATCGCCGGGGCCGGAATCGGCGAATACGCCGATGTCGCAGCCATCGATGCGGCAGCCCCGCAATGTGATGGCATCGGCGCCGCCGAGCAGGCGCAGGCCGGCGGCGTTGGCGGCGGTGTTGCGCGCGCCGCGCAAGCTGAGGTCGGAGACCACGACGTGCCGTCCATCGACCTGCAGCACCGCGCGCGGCCCGTTGCGTTCGCCGCTGGTCGAGGCGCCGGAGGCATCGAGGGCGGTGGCCTCCATGCCCGCCCCGCGCACCACGATCGGGCGCAGGGCGGTGCCGGAGGCGGTCAGCCGCCAAGCCCCGGCGTGGGTGCCGGCGGCCAACTCGATGACGTCGCCCGGCTGGAGCTTCGCCAGGTCCGGCCAGCGCGCGCCTGCCGCGACCTGATGGACAGTGCCAGCCGGACTGCCGAGCGGACGCACGCGCAGATCAACGCCCGCTGCGATGGCGACGCACTCGTCGGCGTTGACCATGACCTCGGAGCCGTCGGCAATGCGGCGCACGCGCACACTGCCTTTGCGGACTTCGGTCGACGACTCGCCTGCACCGGCCGCGACCGCCAGGGATGTGCCCACCACCGTGACCAAGGCCTCGTTGGTGGCAAAGCGCGCCGGCTGCTCCGCCGGCTGCGTCGCGATGACGGCATCGAGGCGACCGCGCAGCAGGCGCAGGCCGAGCCCGCTTCCGATCTCCACCTCGGTGCCGGGCGCCAGGCGGATCTCGCTGCCATCGTCCCAGCGCAGCAGGGCTGCGTCATCGGTGGTGAAGCGCGTCCCCGCGGCCAGCCGACGGCCCGCCAGCAGCGGCTGCCGGTCGGCAGCCGGCGGCTGGATCGCCACCGTCGTCGCATCGACGATCGCGGCCTGCCTGCTCGACCCGGACCACAACCACCACGCACCGATGGCGAGGAGCAGGCTCGCGGCAAGGGCGAGCGGTGCCAGCCAGGGCCGGGGCCGGCGGGCGAGGATGCGGCGGGTACGCAGGGTCGGCGGCTTGGCCGCCATGGTCTTTGCCAGCCGGGTCAGGGCGGCATGGTCCATCACCAGACGCAGGAAGCGCCGACGATGGACGGAGTCCGCGGCCAGCCAGGCCTCCAGGCGGAGCCGCCCCTCTTCGCCGAGCACCCCTTCGAGGTGATCGCCGATCAGGGCATCGATGTCAGGGACACCGCTCATGCCTCGCCGGCCAGGGCCAGACGCCGGTCGATGCAGTCGTGCAGGGCGCTACGCAGACGGGTCAGGGCGGTACGCACCGCGCCGCAGCTGCAGTGCAGCCGCTCGGAGATGGTCTGCGGATCGAGCGCCTCGCGGTAACGCAGCACGACCAGCTCGCGTCCGCGCCGGTCCAGTCGCTCGACGCAGTTGGCGAGGGCACGGCTGCGCGCGTCGGTTTCCGGCAGCAGCTCCTCCCAATCGGCGGCCAAGGTCTCGACCGCGGCATCGCACAGCCGGGCGCTGGCGCGGGCGCGATCACGCCGGCTGGTGAGGATCTGCATCTTGGCGATACCCATCGCCCAGGCGATGAACGGCCGGCCCTGGTCGTACTCAGGGAATTTCCGCAGCAGCGCCACGGCGACGTCCTGAAGCACGTCATCAGCGATGTTCGGATCACCGATCACCGCGCTGACGTAGCCGGCAATGGCGCCCTGGGCATGGGTCCAGCAGCGGGTGAAGCGCTCGTGGTCGTCAAGGTCCATGGCTGTCCATCAGAGCTCTCCCGGCCATGGCGCAATGTCACCGTCCGACTGGCCGGAGGGGCTGGGTGTGTCACACCAGTGGCGGACCACGGATGTCGAAAACCCGGTAACAATGGCACCTCGACTGGAGAGTTAGCTGCATTGCATGACCCCGTTCCGGCTCGCCGTGTTCGTCCTCATCGCCACCGCCACCATCGCCGGCGCGGCAGAACTGTCCGTCGGTCCGGGCAAACGCTTCACCAAGCCCAGCCAGGCGGCGGCCTCCGCCCATAACGGGGACATCGTCAACATCGACGCCGGGATCTACGAGGGCGACGTCTGCGTGTGGACGCAGAAGGATCTCCTCATCCGCAGCGTCGGCGGCCTGGCCCACATGAAATCGGGTGGGAAGGTCGCCAACGGCAAGGCCATCTGGGTCGTTGGCGGGGTCAACATCACGATCGAGGGCATCGAGTTCTCCGGCGCCGCCTGCCGAGACGGCAACGGCGCCGGCATCCGCATCGAAGGCACCGCTCCGACCGTGCGCGGCTGCTACTTCCACGACAACCAGAACGGCATCCTCACCGCCAGCGATCCGCTCAACGACGTGCTCATCGAGCGCTGCGAGTTCGCCAGCAACGGCGCCGGCGACGGCCAGACCCACAACCTCTACATCAACCACATCCGCAGCCTGACCTTCCGCTGGAACTACAGCCATCACGCCAAGGTGGGACACAACATCAAGACGCGGGCCCTGGCCAACCACATCATCGGCAACCGCTTCATGGATGAGGCCACCGGCACCTCCAGCTACGTGGTCGACATACCCAACGGCGGATTGACCTTCCTCCTGGGCAACATCATCCAGCAGGGGCCGGCGAGCAGCAACCGTAGCGTGGTGATCAACTATGGCGAGGAGCCCAACGGCAGGAACCCGATCCAGCGTCTGTACGTCATCAACAACACCTGTGTCAACGACCATCCCCAGGCCGGCGTCTTCCTCAACATCGCTGCCGGGACCACCGTGGCACGGGTCGAGAACAACCTGTTCATCGGTCCGGGCACGCCGATCAACGGGCCGGCCACCAGCAAACTGCGCAACCTCTGCGCTTCTCCCAGCCAGCTGGTCAACCGGGCTGCCTATGACTACCGTCTGGTTCCAGGCGCATCGGCGATCGACGCTGGCATCGACCCGGGCACCGCCGACGGCCAAGCGCTCCTGCCGATCGGCCAGTACGTCCATCCCAAGGACATGGAGACGCGCATGGTGGTGGGCGCCGCACCAGATATCGGCGCCTACGAGTTCGGCGTCACGGCCAAGGCCAAAAAGAAGAAGGGAGGCGAGGCGGCCCAGGTCGCGGTGGACAAGCCGCCGGAACCCAAGGCTGAACCCAAGCCGCCGCCGCAGCTCGCAGACGCCAAGCAGAAGGACGTATGGATCGCGCGCCTGCGCGGCGCCGTCGAGCGCGAACTCGCAGCCAAGCGCGAACCGCAATTCGAGGTCGTCTCGCTGCATGCCCAGGCGACCCTGCGTGAGCTGCACGCCGACGGCGTCATGGTGGTGGCGCTTGCCGGGACCGGCGAGATGACCGTCGCGTGGGCTACGCTCACCGACCGCGACCGTGCCAGCCTCGCCACCGGCATGGCACGGCGCAACGACCCGCAGCTCAACGCCTTGGCGGCATTCTTCCTGCTCGCCATCGGGCAGGAATCGACCGCCCGTGATCACCTGATGCGGGCCGGCGAGCAGGCCGCCGCGGTCGAGGCGGCTTTCGTCCCGTCGGTGAAATAGGCCTCGTCGCCGGGTGCGGGGTGTGTGACACCTTTGGCCGGCCACGGGCCGGAGCGGCCGGAATGGCGGTAACGCAGTCGGGCGAGCGGGAGAACTGATCGAGGTGCTCCATGACCGTGCTGCGCGTCGTCTGCCTCGGTTTCCTCGTACTCGCTGTTGGCGCCGCTGAACTCACCGTCGGCTCCGGCAAGATGTACGCCAAGCCGAGCCTGGCCGCCGCTGCCGCCAACCATGGCGACACCATCAGCATCGATGCTGGCACCTACACCAATGACGTCTGCACCTGGACCAAGAACAATCTGATCTTGCGCGGCGTCGGTGGCATGGCCCACCTGTCGGTCGGATACAACGTGGTGGCCGGCGGCAAGGCCATCTGGGTGCTGTCAGGCAACGACATCACGGTCCAGAACATCGAATTTTCGGGCGCGGCCATCCCCAGCAGCCTGGGCCAGAATGCCGCCGGCATCCGTGCCGAGGGCACCGGCCTCACCATCACCGCCTGTTATTTCCATGACAATCAGAACGGCATCCTCTGCGGAGCCAACGCCAGCAGCGACATCCTCATCGAGAACAGCGAATTCGCCTACAACGGGGCCGGCGACGGTCAATCCCACAACCTGTACATCGGTGGAATCCGCAAGCTGACCTTCCGCTACAACTACAGCCACCACGCCAAGGTCGGGCACAACCTCAAGAGCCGGGCGCTGGCCAACACCATCATCGGCAACCGCATCATGGACGAGGCAGCGGGGACCTCGAGTTACGTGATCGACCTGCCAAACGGCGGGCTCACCTTCCTGATCGGCAACCTCATCCAGCAGGGTCCGTCGTCCAGCAACCGCAGCGTGATCGTCAACTATGCCGAGGAGGGGGTGAATACCGGAAGCCAACGCCTCTACGTGTTCAACAACACCATCGTCAACGACTACACTGGCACTGGCGGAACGAGCTTCCTCAAATTCGCCGCCACCACCACCGTGGCGCGGATCGAGAATAACATCTTCCTCGGTCAGGGCACCCCGATCAGCGGCACGGCCACGAGCAACCTGCGCAATCTGGTCACCTCAACCAGTCCCCTGATCAATCGCGCCGGCTTTGATTACCGTCTGGCTGGCGGGGCCGCCGCGATCGACGCGGCGGCTGATCCGGGCAGCGCTGACGGCCAGGCCCTGCTGCCGACCAGCCAGTACGTCCATCCGAAGAGTTCGCAGACGCGCACGACCAGCGGCGCGGCACCGGACATCGGCGCCTACGAATACGTCGCGGCCAACATCGCACCGGTGATCAGCGAAGGCGCAAGCACGACGCTGACCGTGAACGAGGACACGGCCGGAACCAAGACCCTGAATGCCACCGACGCCAACGGCGACACCCTGACCTGGTCGATCCTGACCCCGGCCGGCAAGGGCGTCGCGGCGGTCTCCGGCACCGGCGCGACGAAGTCGGTGAGCTACACCCCGACGGCGAACGCCAACGGCGCGGACAGCTTCGTGGTGCAGGTCGCAGACGGCAATGGCGGAACCGACACCATCACCATAGCGGTGACGATCACGGCGGTGAACGATGCGCCGGTGCTGGCGGCGGCGATCCCCAACCAGTCGGCCACCGAGGGCGTGGCTTTCAGCTACGTCGTCCCGCTGGGCACCTTCACCGACGCCGAGGGCACGACCCTGACCTGGTCGTCGAACGAGGCCCTGGGCTGGCTGGGTTTCAACGCCTCCACCCGCACCTTCAGCGGCACGCCGGCCGCCGGTGATGTCGCCGCCACCACCATCGCAGTGACCGCCAGCGACGGCAGCCTGACCGCCAGCGGCAGCTTCGTCCTGACCGTGTCGGCTGCCAACGTCGCCCCGGTGATCACCGAGGGCACGAGCACGACCTTGACGGTGAACGAGGACACGGCCGGAGCGAAGACCCTGAATGCCACCGACGCCAACGGCGACACCCTGACCTGGTCGATCCTGACCCCGGCCGGCAAGGGCGTCGCGGCGGTCTCCGGCACCGGCGCGACGAAGTCGGTGAGCTACACCCCGACGGCGAACGCCAACGGCGCGGACAGCTTCGTGGTGCAGGTCGTGGACGGGCGCGGTGGCGCCGACACCATCACCGTGACGGTGACGATCACGGCGGTGAACGATGCGCCGGAGCTGGCGGTGGCGATCCCCAACCAGTCGGCCACGGTGGCGGTGCCCTTCAGCTACGTCGTCCCGCTGGGCACCTTCACCGACGCCGAGGGCACGACTCTGACGTGGACCTCGAACGAAGCCCTGGGCTGGCTGGCCTTCAACACCAGCACCCGCACCTTCAGCGGCACGCCGGCCGCCGGCGATGTCGCCGCCACCACCATCACAGTGACTGCCAGTGACGGCAGCCTGACCGCCAGCGACAGCTTCGTCCTGACCGTGAGCGCGGTGGCCAACGCCGTCCCCGTGGTCGCCTCGGCCAGCGCTGCACCCGCCTCGGTCAGCGGCACCAGCACCGCCCTGTCCTGTTCGGC
>JALHRW010000024.1 GCA_022841245.1 Planctomycetota bacterium | reverse complement strand
GCCTCGGGCCTGGTCCCGGCCTTCGCCGCGGCCACGCCGCGCCTGCTCGACAACGGACACCTGCGTGCCGCCTTCGATCGCAGCGGACGCCTCGAGTCTCTCGCGGTCGATGGCCGCGATCTGCTGCTCTCGGCCCCGGCCGGCCTCGCCCTGTACCATGACCAGCCGGCCAACCACGACGCCTGGGACATCGACCACGATGCGCTGCGCCGGCCGCTGTCCGGCCACCCCGCCATGCGCCTCGCCCTGGTCGAGTCCGGCCCGGTGCGCGCCGTGCTGCGCGGTTCGGCCCGCTTCGGCGCCGCTTCGCAGGTGACGGCCAGCTGGATCCTCGACGCCGGCTCGCCGTGGCTGCAGGTCGAGCTCGAGATCGACTGGCGCGAGGACCATCGCCTGCTGAAGTTCCACTGCCCGACCGGCTTCCAGGGCCGCATGGCGCGCTTCGGCGCGCCGTTCGGTTCGGTGGCCCGGCCGCAGCAACCGGGCGACGCGCGCGACGAGGCGATGTGGGAGGTGCCCGGCAGCCGCTGGGCCGCGGTCACCGACGATGACGGCACCGGCCTGGCGGTGGTCAGCGAGGCCAAGTTCGGCTTCTCCTGCCGCGACGGCGACCTCGGCCTGTCGCTGCTGCGCGCGCCGGCCGATCCCGATCCCAAAGCTGATCGCGGGCATCACCGCCTGCGTTTCGCCATCGGCACGCACCGCGACGTCGCCACCGCCGAGCGCCCGGGGACCGCGGCCAGCGCCGATCTGCTGTACACTCCCGCCCTGGTCACCGCCGGTGGGGCGATGGCGCCTCCGCCGTTCGCCTGCGACCGCCTCGGCTCGCTGGTCCCGTCGTGGACCCGGCCGCTGCCCGACGGCGGTTTCGAACTGCGGCTGCACGAGGTCGCCGGCCGCCGTGGCACCGCCCGGCTGATCCTCGCCAGCGCAGCCCAGGTCGTGTGCACCGACTTCCTCGGTCGACGTCTACCCGGTGTACAACCCCGTCGGCGCGACGGTCGCGAGTTCGAGCTGGCCTACCGTCCATACCAGATCCTCACCGTGCAGGTGCGCTGAGCATGGTCGAGAGCGATCCGCGCGGCGACGCCGATCTGGTGGGCGAGGCCCGGGCCGGCGACCATGCCGCGTGGGCCTCGTTGTGCCGACGTCACGCCCCGCGTCTGGGCGCCTATCTCGGTGCGCGTCTGCGCCGGCCGGAGGTGGTCGATCAACTGGTCGGCGAAGCAGTGGTGGCGGCCTGGCTGCACCTGCCCGAACTGACGGATCCGTCGGGATTCGCCGCCTGGTTCCGTCGCACCGGCGCCGGGCTGGCATTGAAGTGGGCGCGTGAACACCCTGCCGAGGAGATCGCCGCCCCGTGGTCGCGCGGCGGTGCCGATGCCGGGCTGGCCCGCCTCGACCAGCTGGTCGGCGGCCTGGAGGAGACTGCGCGCATGGCGCTGGAGCTGCGCTGGCGCGGCGGGCTGTCGGGCGGCGAGCTCGCCGGAGCCCTGCGTTGCCCGGTGGAAGAGGCGGAGCGGCTTGCCGACGAGGCCGAAAACGAGGTGCTACGGCGCTGGGACGCTGGTGACGTCCCCTGACCTTCCCGGCGACTGGACCTTTGACACCGCAAATCCGGTCACCTAGATTGCCCGACGTCGGGATGTCCGCGTGCCGTCGGCACACGCCTTCCGATGCAGACATGGCCGCCACGGGACGATCTGGGAACGCCTGATGATCCTCATCAACCTTCTGCCGCCGGAACTCCGCCGGTCCCGCAGCTCCGGGGTCAACCCGGTGATGCTCGCCGCCGCCGCTGGCGTCGCGATCGTGCTCGGCCTCGCCGGCACCTGGGCCTGGGTCGAGTTCGGCCGCATCCGCGCCGCCCAGGAGCTGCTTGTCCAACGCGAGAGCGAGCTCGTCGAAGCGACGGCGCGGGCTGACAAGGTCAAGGCGATCGACGTGCAGATCGCCGCCTTCGAGAAACTGCATCAGACCATCACCGGCCTGATCACCCGCAAGGTGTTCTGGGCCAGGACGCTGGACGATTTCGCCAACCTTCTTGCTCAGAGCGGCGACAACCGCTGGACCAAGGAGGGCTATGAGGTGCGCTGCACCGGACTGACCATCTCCCCGGTTGCTGCGGCTACCGCGACGCGTGGGGCCAAGACGAGTGATACGGTCTCCTTCTCCTTCCGTGGCACCTTCAAGATCGTCGGCGACCAGCGCGACCAGGCCGGCGACTACGCCCGGTCCTTCTTCCAGTCGGTCGAGCTGAGCCGCTTCTGGCGCGAGAACGGCTTCGTCGGCCGCGCCGAGGACCCGTACCGGGGCGATACCCCGCGTGAGATCGCGGGCCTCAACAAAGTCTCGACCGACCTGCCGTTGGAGTGGCGGCGCGTGAAGATCATGGCGTCACCGCAGGGAGTGCAGCGATGAACCTGCAGACGCTGAAGAACCTGCCGCGGAAGACCTGGCTGATCATCATCGCCTCGGCGACGGTGGTGCTGTCCGGCACCGTCATCTACTTCCTCGCCGACAGCCTCCACCGGCTGGGCGAGGATCCCGGAGTGCCGGGGATCATCCGCCGTACAGGCGACTCCACCTCGCTGTTCGCCCGGATCGCAGCCAAGGAGACGGAGATCGCGGCGCAGAACGCCATCGCCGCCAAGCTGCCGGAGCGCCAGGCCCTGCTCGACAGCATGAAGGCCGACATTGCAGCGGCACGCAAGCGCTTGCCGACCGACGCCCAGAAGGCCGAGGTCCGCCAGTTGATCGAGGACCTGGCCCGCCAGGTCGGCTCGGCCTCGGGCGCCCTGGTGGTCCGTTCGGTGGCCATCCGCGAAGCCGCTCCGACGACCGGTCGCGCCGCAACCAGCGATTACAAGTCGGTCGAATACCAGACCGCGGTGACCGCCGACATGGACGGCATCATCCAGTACATCAACCTGATCGAGCGCAACGAGCGCTTCATGACCGTTGAAGGCATACAGCTCACCACTGGCGGCGTGGCCTTCAACAGCGAGACCAACAAGGTCGAGCCCAAGCCGCACACCGCCCAGCTGCGCATCGTCACCTACATCGATGCCACCGGCGCCCAGCCAGGCAGGAGGAACTGACATGCGTTCAGCCCTCTTGCTCGCCTGCCTCATCGTCGTGCCAGCCATGGCTGCTGGCGAAGCGGGACCGGAGACCTCCCGGCCCCGCGGTACGGCGCCGGTCAAGCGGCCCTCCGCCCTCGAGTTGATCGCCGAGGAGGAGAAGTGGACCTTCCGGGCGCCGTTGAACCGCCTTGACGTGTTCATCGACCTCGAAGCCCAGCTGCTCGCCGAGAATCAGGCCAAGATCAAGGCCGGTGAGGTCAAGCGCGACAAGCCGGTCGGCACGCCAGGCGACCAGCCGCAGGGGTCGGACATCGACCAGCTGATCAGCTGGGCCAAGGGCGAGGAAGACCGCATCCGGCTGATGGTCTCGGCGCGGCGCTATGAAGAGGCGATGAAGACCGCCGACAGCGCGCTCAAGCCGCTCGAACCGCACATCGTCCGCCCGGATGTCGCCAAGATCGTCGTCAGCATCAGGACCTACCGCGCCCAGGCCGAAGAGGCCAAGGTCCGCGACGATGCCCAGGCCGCCTTCGAAGCGTTGAAGATCCAGATCCTCGGCGTGCTGTGGTCGCAGGACGGCTTGCGCATGGCCATCGTCGATGGCGAGACCCGCGCCCTCTCGGTCAACGACCGGGTCAAGGACTGCGCGGTGATCAACATCGACCAGGACCGCGTCGACTTCCGCTTCGTCTTCGGCCGCCGCCGGTTCGAGTTCCCTGTCTACGTCGATCAGACCGTCCGCGCCAAGCCCTGAGCCGTCCCCGGCCACCACCTCGCCGCCCATCGCCCATCGAGACATCCCCATGCGACTGCGCAGCCTTGCGATCCCCAGCCTGGTCCTCCTCGCCCTCGGCATTCCTGTCGTCGGTGCAGGCGAGGCTCCGGCCCCCGTCCAGCTCTCGGAGACGGTCACCATCGAGACCAGCGACAAGCCGCTGGAAACGGTGCTGCAGTGGATCAGCCGCCGCGCCGGGGTGAACATCGTCTGCTACGAGCAGGATCAGCCGCGCGTCACCGTCCGCCTGGCCAACGTCACCTGGCAGGAGGCGGTCGAGAGCATCTCCTCCAAGTACGACCTGGTGATCGAGAAGAAGAGCCCGCGGGTGTGGGTGCTGACCCGCCCCCCCAAGGTCTCGATGTCCTTCCAGGACGCCAGCCTGCCGGTGGTGCTCGAGGCGATCGCCCGCGCCGCCGACGTCAACATCATCATGGCTGGCGACGTCGCCGGTAGCGGCAAGCGCCTGAGCATGACGCTCAAGGGCGTGCCCTGGCGCTATGCCCTCGATGTGGTGGTGAAGACCGTCGACCTCGCGTGGGTCGAGCAGGAATACAACATCATCCGCATCGTCAGCCCCAGCTCCTTGCAGAAGGACCAGCGCACCTATGTGCTGCGGGTCAACTACGGCGACGCCAAGAACCTGTCGGATTCGCTCAAGCCGGCGATGGGCGATGGCTCGATCCAGGTCGATGAGGTGTCGAACAGCCTGATCCTCACCGGCACCCCGGTGGCGATCGACTCGGCCCGCAAGCTCGCCGAGCAGCTCGACCAGCGCACTCGCGAGGTGCTGATCGAGATGAAGTTCGTCGACTATTCGACTACCGACGTGCAGGGTCTCGGCTTCGACCCGATCTCGCTGAACTTCGATATCGAGAATATCGGCCGCCTGTCGCAGGAGTTCAAGCCGTTCGGCAACGCCACCCAGTCGTGGACGACGCAGACCGCCCTGGCCCGCGGCGCCACCGGCCCGACCAACAGCCGCCTGCTCAGCGCGGCAGCCGCATTCGAGGCCATCGCCACCCTCGACAGCACCGACATCATCCAGTCGCCGCAGATCCTCACCCTCGATAACACCGAGGCGGAGATCACCATCGGCCGCGAGCTGCGCTTCGCCGAGCAGTCGATCACCCAGGAGAATGGGCAGACCGTCCGCACCCTGAAGGAAGCCCAGACCAGCCCGGTCAAGGATGGCATCCGCATCAAGGTGAAGCCGCACATCTCGGCCGATGGTTACGTGCAGATCTCGCTTGATGCGTCGAATTCGGAAGCCGTGCTCGAAGAATACGTCGTTGGTTCCGGCACTCCGACGGAGTCGTCGATCCAGCTGCCGCAGAAGACCAGCACCGATCTCAAGCACACCATCATGGTCGGCGACGGGCGCACGGCTGTGATCGGCGGCCTGCTCAAGGACAAGGACGTCAAGCGCAACGGCCACGTCCCCGGCCTCGGCACCCTGCCTGTGCTCGGCTTCTTCTTCCGCAAGGAGCGCCAGGAGGTCGAGAAGCGCAACCTGACCATCTTCATCACCCCGCGCATCATCCCGCTGGGCAAGAAGACGGACTACGACCGCTCGCTTGAGGAGCTGAAGGCCAGCCTGTCCGGCGTGCGCGAGGAAGCGCCCAAGGACCAGCAGGTCGACGGCCAGGCACCGGCGCTGACGGAATAGCCGGTCCTGAACCGCAGTCGCGAAGCGGAAACCCTGGCTGACGGCCAGGGTTTCTGCGTCTGCTGCGCTACGCAGCAGACGGGAAGGCCCAAACGGAAATCCATGTCTCCATGCGCAGCATAGACCAGAGTTGCCCACTCTGGTCGCTTGGCGAGGCTAGCTGACGTGCTGACGCTCGAACAGCTTGCTGAGGCCGGTTCCGCCACCATGCGGGCGCCCTTGGTCACTTCATGCCTGCTGCTCACCCAGTGCGGCCGGCACCTCACCTGCGTCATCGCCGGTGACGCCGCCGACGGCCCGGCCGGCCTGCGCCTGTTCGACACCCGCGTCATCCGCTTCGTCGACAACGGCTGGTCGGAACAACCAGCGGCCGAGTTGCATGTCGTGCGCGACGGCGGGCAGTGGGGAGTGTGCGATGCGCAGCGCCGCTGGTGGGTACCGCACCACTCCCTGCGGCCCTACCGCCTGGTCGACCTCGCGATGGCCGAACGGGTCAAGCTGCTCGAGCACATCGCGGCGGCACGGCCGTGGGATGTGTTCAAGTACATCCAGCTGGTCTACCTGGGCGAGGACGGCTTCACCGGAGGCCGCGATGTGCTCAGCGCCGCAGAGGGTTACGGCGACCAGGTGCGTCCGGATCGCTGGTACCTGTCCGCCCCGGCGCGCGGCTGAGAATCCGGTACTTATGCCGGCCCGAAGATGGCCGATACTGCTGACAGCATGGACCTTCTGCCCAAGATCGGAGGCGTGGATCCCTACCATGGCGGGTCGTCGCAACAGCGGCCCGGCACGGGGGCATTCGCACGCAAGCGGAAGGAGGAGGAGGAACGGCGGAAGCGCGAGACTGCGGAGCCGGCGATGCCAGCCGATCTCGAGGTCGACCCGCTGCTGGCCGAGATCGATCGCCTGCGAGCCCTCGATCCGGAACTGACCGACAGCGGCGCACACCGTGCCCTGATGGCTCTGCGCGCCTACCACAAGAGTCCAGGCGAGGTCGCGCCGGACGATGACGACCCCTTCGGCGACGTTCCCGAGGCACCCGTGGCGAGCGGCGACGCCGCCGCCACAGTGGCTGAGCGCATCACCACCCGCGGTTTCGTCCGCCGGGCGCCGCCGCCGGTCGGGACGCCGCCGGCCCCACCGACTGGAAGCGAGGGAGCGGGCGCGTAGGACAGCATTTCCGCCGCAACTGGCGGCCAGGAGTCCCGCATGCCCCGCGCTCTCGTCTTCCCCGGTCAAGGTGCCCAGTACGTCGGCATGGGCAGCGAACTCGCCCAGCGCTTCCCCAGCGCCCGCCGCCTGCTCGACGAGGCCGACCGCGTCCTCGGCTTCGCCCTCTCCGACATCATGGCCAACGGTCCGGATGCCGACCTCACCCGCACCGACGTCAGCCAGCCGGCCATCCTGGTGGCCAGCGCGATGTCGCTGGCGGTGGCCCAGGAGGCGATCAACCCGCTGACCTGCGCCGCGGTCGCCGGCCTCAGCCTGGGCGAGTACAGCGCTCTGTACGCCTCCGGCGTGTTGTCCTTCGCCGACGCGGTGAAGCTGGTGCGTCTGCGCGGCGAGGCGATGCAGGCGGCCGCCGACGCCGTGCCGGGCGGCATGGTCGCGCTGATCGGCGCCGATGAGGCCTCTGCCGCCGCGCTGTGCGCCGAGGCTGCGGGCGGCGAAGTGCTGGCGATCGCCAACCTCAACAGCCCGGGCCAGGTGGTGGTGTCGGGCGCCCGCGGCGCCTGCGTGCGTGCGGTCGAGCTGGCCAAGAAGCATGGCATCCGCATGGCCAAGCCGCTGCCAGTGGCGGGCGCGTTCCACAGCCCGCTGATGGCCCCAGCCGCAGACCGCCTGCGCGCCGCTCTCGCTGGCGTCACGCTGAAGAACCCGCAGTGGCCGGTCTATAGCAACGTCACCGCCAAGCCGGTGACCGCCGCGTCGGAGGTGCCGGGGCTGCTGGTGGCCCAGTTGACCAGCCCGGTGCGCTGGGCTGACAGCGTGGTGGCGATGCACGCCGCCGGGGTCGACGCCTTCCTCGAACTCGGACCGGGCAAGACGCTCGGCGGCATGATCACGCGCACGGTCAAGGACGTGCCCTGCCGCAACCTCGACGTGGCGGCTGACGCCAACGCCCTCGCCGCGTCATAGGCTTTCGCTCGCCACGGCCACGGCGGTCGATCATGTCAGTGCCGCCACCGCGGCGTCGATCGAGCGCACCACCGTCCGGCAGGACCGGGTGAGCATGCAGTTGGGCAGGCCGCCGTCCTCGCCCGGACGCAGGTCGGTGCGCAGGCCGATGACCGGGATGCCGCGCGCCACCGCCCAGCCGACCTCGAAGCAGGTGCCGCTGTCGGGGTCGGCCCCATCGAGCACGGCCACAACCGAACTGGCTCGGGCGAGATGGTCGAGGCAGGCGCGATGGATGCCGGCGAAGTCAGGTGGCGGCCCGGCGCAGGGGGCGCAGAAGTCCTGCGGCACCGCGACTTCGTGCCCGGCGGCGCGCAGCCGGCGGGCCAGCTCGGCGTTGAAGGCCTGCTCAGCGGCGGTGAACAGGGGGGCGGCGAGGTAGATCATGCGGTCATTGCCACGTGTGGAAGGTTGAGGCTTGAGGTCCATAGCCCAGCGCAAGCGACGTCCGGCGGAAATCGTCGCCGGACCGAGCGACCAAACGAGTGGCGAACGGGTCGCTGGTCCTCCGTGTGGACGAGCCACGAGTGCGTAGCGAGGCTGGAACGAGCGATTTCGTGTTCACAAATCGACGCGCGTCAGCGCGGCGTGTCGAGCGGGGATCCGGGGGCGAAGGCCCTCGGCGGGGACGTGGGGCAGAGCCCCACGAGCCGACAGCCCCTTGCCCCTCCCTTCCAAGTCCCCTAGAGTCCGACTGACCGGCGCCCGTCGCCAGGGGGGAATGCATGCTGTCGTTCGGCCAGAGCAAGGCGGTCATCGGCCTCGATGTGGGCAGCTACGGCGTCAAAGCCGTCGCCCTGCAGGCCAACAAGGACCGCATCACGCTGCAGGGCTTCGCCAGCGCCCGCATCGACAAGCAGGACGTCGGCGAAGTGGTCAAGGCCGTCTTCGCCCAGCTCGGCGTCAAGTCGCGCCGGCTGTGCACCGCGGTGTCCGGCCGCTCGGTGATCGTCCGCCAGGTCGAGACGCCGCGTCTGGAAGGCCCGGCGCTGCAGCAGCACATCTCGCACGAGGCCGACAAATACATCCCCTTCGGCAGCGAAGAGGTGATCATCGACGCGCAGCCGCTGCCCGACCCGGACGGCAAGAAGCCGGACAACCTTTCGGTCATGCTGGTGGCGGTGCGCCGCTCGTTCGTCTCCGAGCACCTCGCCCAGCTCAAGCTCGGCGGGGTCGAGCCCGAGATCGTCGACGTCGACGTCTTCGCCCTGGCCAACTGCTACGAGGTGCTGGGCCCGCCCGCCCCGCCCGAGGCCGAGAAGAAGGCCACCGCGCTGATCGACATCGGTGCCGCCAAGAGCAACATCGCCATCGTCCAGGGCAATCGCCTGCTCTTCACCCGCGAGGTCTACCTCGCCGGCAACGAGATCACCGAGGCGGTCGGCCGCACCCTCTCGGCCGAGCCCGACGACGTCGACCGACTCAAGCTGGCGCCGGGCGAGATGCTCGACCAGCTGCTCGACGCCGCGCAGCCCGCCTTCGAGGACCTCGCCAACGAGATCCGCCTGAGCTTCGACTACGTCGAGGGCCAGTTCGACTGCGAGGTCTCCACCGTCGTGCTGTCCGGCGGTTCGGCCCAGCTGCCCAACGCCGCCAGCATCCTCGGCAACCTGCTCGGCCGTCCGGTGCACGTGTTCGATCCGCTGGCCGGCCTCGACCTGGTCCCCAGCCGCTACGACATCCACGGCCTCGACGCCAACAGCCCGAGCCTGGCCGTCGCCCTCGGCCTCGCCCTGCATCTGCTCGAATTCCCGCAGAAGGGTCTTGGCGGCAGCCAGAGCCATGCCTGGCAGCCGCGCCAGGGCCGCAACGACGCTGGCGCCGCCCCGGCTGCCAACGAGCCGGCCCCCGCACCGGAACCCGCCGCACCGGAGCCGGTCTCCCCGGCCCCCGCCCCGACCTATACCCCGTCCAGCGGCACCCCGGTGGTCTCGCCCGGACCGATGCCGACTCCGCTGTTCGTCACCCCGGCCGGTGGCACCCCGGCCGAACCGCTGCCGCCGACGATCAACGTCCCGGCTCCGCCGCAGCCTGCGACGATCAATATCCCGGCCCCGGTTGCAGCGGCCATGGTCGCACCTGAACCGCCACGCAGCGGCAGCGGCGCCAGCGAGATGTTCCTCGGCGAGAGCGGTGCGACCCGCAGCGGCCTGCTGGTCGTGCTCGACGATGACCAGGAGATGCCGCCGCCGCTCGCCTCCGAGCGCATCGCCAAGGGCGATCCGGGCGCCTCCGGCACCGGCAGCGTCAGCCGCAGCGCGATCAAGATCGAAGGCTTCGCCGACGAGCCGAAGGACGACAACGGCGGCAACGGCGACCTCAAGCTGCCCGAGCTGCCGCCGCTTCCGCCCAAGCAGTAGCGCCTGCGCGAAGCCTCTGCGGTTGCGCGCATGCGCTCCGAGGGGCAAGCATCAGCGCTGATTGATCGGTAGGCGTCGATACTGCCAGGGCGAGCAGAGGCCGCCAGCCGGCCGAGCTGATTGCCAGCCGGCGCCGAAACGCTAGCATTCCACGCTCCTGCAGCCTATTTCGGGCCGCTCCACCTGCGAAAGGACCCTGACATGCCGCATATCGATACCGCCCAGGGGCCGCGCATGGTCGGAGCCGACGCCTGAACGCAGGCGTTTCGCAGTCGGGCTGAGCAGGACGTACCGCCCGAGGGCGGATGATCCGACGCCAGCCGCCGTTTCCGTGACGCGGTCTTCCGCACTTGGCGAGCGCATTCCCGCGTCTCGCCGCCAGCCCTGTCACGGCGTCGCGCACGCGCGACGATCACCATGCCTTCGCCTTCATCCACGCCGTCAGGCGTGCCCAACCCACCCACCCTCAGCCAAGCCGGTTGGGATCCGGCTTGGCACGAGCTGCTCCGGCAGCTCGCCGACTCCGCCCTCCAGCCGGCACGCGTGCTGCGCGAAGACCGCACGCTCTGGCTCGTCCTCACCGCTCACGGCGTCGTACCCGCCGAGGCGACCGGCCTGCTGCTGCGCGGCATGCTCGACCGCCACGACCGGCCTGCGGCTGGCGATTGGCTGGCCATCACCATGCCTGCGCAGTCGCCGCACGCCCTCATCCACGCCATCCTGCCCCGGCGCAGCTGCCTCGTCCGTCGTGCGGCGGGCACGTCAAACGCCGATCAGATCATCGCCGCCAACGTCGACACCGTCTTCGTCGTCTGCGGTCTCGACGGCGACTTCAACCTGCGCCGCATCGAGCGCTATCTCGCGCTGGTCCACGATGGTGGCGCCGAGCCGGTCATCGTGCTGAACAAATGCGACACCTGCTCTGAAGCGGAGCTGCGGTCGGCCGAGGTGGTGGCCATCGCCGGCGCAGTCCCGGTCCTGTTGACCAGCGCGGCGACCGGCGCCGGGCTCGAGGCGCTGCGAAGCCACCTGCGACCTGGCGCCACTGCGGCACTGATCGGTTCGTCGGGGACCGGGAAGTCGAGCCTGGCCAATCGCCTTCTGGAGGAGGCCAGCCAGGAGACGGGTGAGGTGCGGGCCGACGACAGCCGCGGTCGGCACACGACGACGTCGCGCGAGCTGCTGCCGCTGCCCGGCGGCGGCGTGCTGCTCGACACGCCAGGCATGCGCGAGCTGCACCTCGCTGTCGACGAGGCGTCGATCGACGCCTCGTTCGATGACATCGCACGGCTCGCCGCGTCCTGCCGCTTCAGCGACTGCACGCACGCGGGGGAACCTGGTTGCGCCGTGGTCGCCGCCATGCAGGACGGCACCCTGCCCGCCGGCAGGCTGGCGGGTTTCCGCAAGCTCAAGCGCGAGCTGGAAAGCGATCGGCTGCGCCACGGTGGCGCAGGCAAGGCCGAGGAGCGGGCGCGGCAGCGGCGGTTCGGCCGCATGGTCCGCGAGGTCGGACGGCGGAAACGCCAGATGAGGGGTGAGGAATGAGTACCGATATGGGGAAGCCGCAGCCCAGGCCGGACGCTCATCCGGCCGGCGGCGTCCGCGACCTGCTGACCATCGCCCTGCCGATGGTCGTGTCGACCGGCTGCGACACGGTGATGATCTTCACCGACCGCCTGTTCCTGGCTCAGCTGGGCCCGGCGCACATGAACGCTGCCATGGCCGGCGGCCTGGCGAGCTTCGTCGTCGGCACCTTCTTCATCGGCATCATCGGCTTCGCCACCGCGCTGGTCGCCCAGCACCTGGGGGCCGGGCGGCAGGAGCGCTGCGCCATCGCCACGACGCAGGCCCTGATCATCGCCCTCGCGGCCTGGCCGGTGCTGATCGCGCTGCGTCCGGCGATGCACGCCTTGTTCGCCGTCTCCGGCATCGAGGCCGAGCAGCTGGCCCTGCAGACCGAGTTTTTCGACATCCTCAACCTTTTCTCCGGCATGATGCTGCTGCGCGGTGCGTTGTCCGGATTCTTCTCCGGCATCGGCCGCACCCGCGTGGTGATGATCGCCACGCTGGTGGCGATGGCGGTCAACATCGCCGCCAACTGGCTGCTCATCTTCGGCAATCTCGGACTGCCGGCGATGGGCATCCGCGGCTCGGCCTGGGGCTCGGTGATCGGCAGCGCCTGCGGCCTGGCCGTGCTGGTCTGCGCGTACTTCGCCCCTGAGATGCGCCGGCTCTACGGCGTGGCGCGCGCTTGGCGCTTCGACCGCAGGGAGATGACCACCCTGCTGCGGTTCGGCTTCCCGGGCGGTATGGAGATGCTGCTGAACCTGTGCGCCTTCAACGGCATGATCATCGCCTACCACGCGCACGGCCCGGCCACCGCCACCGCGACGACAGTGATGTTCAACTGGGACCTGGTTTCATTCGTGCCGCTGATCGGCCTGCAGATCGGCGTGATGAGCCTGGTCGGCCGCTCGGTCGGCGCTGGGCAGCCGGAGGTGGCGGAGCGCGTGGTGCGCTCCGGCCTGCGCCTGGGCTGGGTCTACTCCGGCACCGTGCTGCTCGCCTTCGTCGGCATCCCCGAACTGCTGGTCGCGGTGTTCCGGCCCGGGCAGGCCGATCCGCTCTATCAGCAGGCCGAGCCGCTGGCGACGGCGATGATCCGCCTGGCCGCCGCCTACGTGCTGATCGAAACGGTGATCACCGTGGTCAGCGGCGCGTTGCGCGGGGCCGGCGACACCCTCTTCACCATGTGGCTATCGGTCGGCATGCACTGGCTGCTGCTGCCGATCGCGGTGCTCGGCTTGCACGTCCTGCATTGGTCGCCGCTCGCGACCTGGAGCGTGCAGGTCGCCGCCTTCATGCTGTGCAGCGGGCTGTTCTGGCTGCGTTGGCGGAGCGGACGCTGGCGCGGCATCCGCGTGGTGCAGCCCGTCGTCGCTGCCATCGCGGCGGACCACGATCAGGATTTCCATACCACGCCCGACGCCTGAAGCTGGTCTACGACGACCGAAGGGACTGATCGCCGGCCACGCCAACAGCGAGGACCGGCGCCGGGCTTCGACCTGCCAGCAGCCTGGCGCTCGGAGAGCACGCGATCGATGGCCAGGCGCCAGTTGAGCACGTCGAGCAAGGAAGAGGCGGGTACGGTGCACGCCGTCTGGGAACGCATGATGCCAAGGTCACACGCTCGCGGCCTGACGCCGCCACAGCGCCGGCGAGGTGGCGAAGCGGCGGCGGAAGGTGGCGTGGAAATGGGACAGGTCGCCGAAGCCGGCGCGCATCGCCACCGTCGCCACCGGCAGTCCGGTGCAGCGCAGCAGCACCTCGGCGGAAGCGAGCCGGGCCTGCACCAGCAGCGTGGCGAATGGTGCGTCGAATAGTTCGCCGACCACGTGCGAGGTGCGCGAGGGACTGAGACCGAGCACAGCCGCCAGATCGGCGAGCGTGACGTCCTCGGCGTGGCGCAGGCGGAGGAACTCGGCGATGGCCTCGCGCCTGGTGGTCGGCGAACGTAGCGCCGGCGGCGCGAGCAGGGCGAGGCGGGCGACCAGCGAGCGCAGCGCATCCAGCAGATCCGGCCATGCTGCCGGCAAGGCCGGCGGAGCATGCAGGCGGACCGCCGAGCGGCGTTCGCGCAGTCCGGCCTGGCAGCCGTCGTCGGCCCACACCCCGGCGAAGAGCAGCCAGTCGGGCCGCCCTTCACGCAGATGCGGCACGACCAGCTCGACCAGGCCCGCATGGCACACCTTGGCCAATCCATCAGGCGATTGCTTGAGTGATTCGCGCAGAATCTGCGTATCGAAGCGGGCACAGGCCTGCTCATGGCCTGACGCCTTGGCCGCCCGGCACAGGCGGTGGTCATGGCGCAGGCGCGGTTCGGACAGCCGGTTGACGAAACAGCCGTCGACGTCATGCAGCGTCACCCGCACGGCGTGCAGGCGCTCGAAGGCGGCGATGGCCGATTCGGCATCCACCCTGGCATCATAGCATGATTCCCCATGTTTTCAGCTGCCGACCCCGCGACCCGCCGCCACCCCGAGGCATCATCTCCACCATGAGCCACGCGAACCCGCCCATCCCCACCGACCTGGTCATCATCGGCGGCACGCCGGCCGGCATCTGCGCCGGCATCGCCGCCGCCCGGCACGGCCTGTCGGTGATCATCCTCGAACGCACGGCCCACGTCGGCGGCCTGCCGGCGAACGGGCTCGGCGCCACCGACATCGGCACGCGCGCGCTCAGCGGCGGCCTGTTCCGCAGCTTCGTCGAGCGGGTGCGCGCGCACTACATCGCCACCTACGGCGCGGAGTCCGCGCAGGTGAAGGTGTGCAGCGACGGCTACCACTTCGAGCCCTCGGTCGGCGAGACCGTCCTGCTCGCCATGCTCGCCGAGCAGCCGCGCATCACGGTGCGCCTGCTGCGCCAGTTCGACGCCCTGCCGGCGAACCTCGACCAGCGCGACGGCCGGATCAGCGCCGTGCGCGTGCTCGACCGCAGCAGCGGTGCGAACGAGACCTACACCGCTACGGCCTTCATCGACGCGACCTACGAGGGCGATCTCGCCGCGGCCGCGGGCGTGCCCTTCGCCACCCGGCGCGAAGGCGTGGCGGACTACAACGAGCCGCGCGCGGGACGCTTCTTCCAGGCCTGGGGCGATCCGGCGATCGGGGCGGGCTCCGACGGTGCCGGCGACGACACCATCCAGGCCTACAACTACCGTCTGTGCTTGACCGACCAGCCGGACAACCGCGTCGCCATCGCCAAGCCGGCCGGTTACGATCGCAGCGAATACGCCTCGCTCGCCGAGGATCTGCGGCTGGACCGCAGCCCCGGCGTGCATCGCGGCGAGGTCGCCTGGGACGGCATCGGCCGAGTCACCAACATCGTCTGGCTGCCCAACGGCAAGACCGACGCGAACAACCAGCACCTCGCCTTCATCTCGACCGACCTGCCGGAGGAGAACCGCCCCTGGCCGACCGCCGACTGGGCCTGGCGCGACCGCTTCGCCGCACGCCTGCGCGACTACACCCTCGGCCTGCTGTGGTTCATCCAGAACGATCCGGAGGTGCCGGCCGGCTTCCGCGAGAACGCCCGCCGCTTCGGCCTGGCCGCCGACGAATACGCTGACAACGGCAACTTCCCGCGGCAGGTCTACGTGCGCGAAGGCCGCCGCATCCTCGGCGAGGCGAACTTCCTCGCCCATGATGCCCTGCCCATCGCCGCCGGCGGGCGCCCGCCGGTGCATCCTACCGCGATCACCGCCAGCCACTACGCGATCGACAGCCACGCGGTGCACAAACGCGAGGCCGGCCGCGTCCACCTCGACGGCTTCCTCAGCCTGCGCACCGAGCCCTACACCGTGCCGTACGGCGTGATGGTGCCGCGCACGCTCGACAACCTGTGGGTGCCGGTGGCGGTCAGCGCCAGCCACCTCGGCTTCGGCACCCTGCGCATGGAGCCGTGCTGGATGGTGCTGGGCGAGGCGGCCGGCGCCGCCGCGGTGCTGGCGATGCGCCTTGGCGTGGCGGCGCGCAGCGTGCCGATCGGCCAGCTGCAGCACGATCTGGTGCAGCACCGCGGCGTGCTCATCCACTACCGCGACGCCGATCGCGACCATCCCGCCTTCCCCGCCTTGCAGCTGCTCGGCGTGCGCGGCGCCATCCCCGGCTGGGAGGCCCGGCTGGATCAACCAGTGACCGCCGAGGAGGTGGCGTGCTGGTCGGCCATCGCCGGGGTCGCCCCGCCGAGCGGTCCGGTCACCCGCGGCGCGGCTTTGCAGGCCATCGCCGCGGTGATGCGCGCTGGCTGATCCTCAGGTATTGCTGCGCTGCTGGCGGCAGGTCCAGGCGGTCACCGCACCAGCCGCGCGGCGACCGGAGTCTCGACGACCTTGCCGTCGGCGCCGCGCTCGACGCGGAAGACGCCGAAGTCGGGATGCTCGGTGAGCGCCTCATGCACCTTGCCGTCGACATAGTGCAGCACGCCGCGGTCGCTCAGCCCATAGCCCGGCTTGAGCCTGCCGTCGGCGACCATGGCGTGGTAGCTGGCGCGGCGGCCGTTGTCGGTGGCGTAGTGCGGGGCCACGGAGCCGGGCAGCCAGCCCAAGCCATCGATCGGATTCAGCTGGTCGGCGATGAAATCGCTGTTGCCCTGCTCGTACCAGCAGATCGCGCCGGCGCTGCCGCCGAACAGCACGACCCCCCGCTGCCAGGCCTTCTTCAAGACCACGTCGAGCTGCCATTCGCGCCACAGCGCGAGCAGGTTGCGGGTGTTGCCGCCCGAGACGTAGATGGCGTCGAACTCCATGATCCAGCTCTCCAGGTCGGCGGAGGGGGTGGAGTAGAGCGAGAGGAAGTTGGGATGGGCCCGCAGCCGGTTCATGCCGTAGACGAAATCGGTGATCGATTCACGGCGGTCGGCCGTCGCGGTCGGAATGATGCAGACCTTGGGATGCTGCTTGCCGGTGCAGCTGAAGATGTGCCGCCACATCGGCGAAGGGCCGCCGGTAGGTCCGGTGAAGCTGCCTCCGCCCATGGCGAAGAGGTGCGAAGTCATGCCGGATGCTTGACAGCCCTGGCGCCAGTCAACCTCGTCCTGCCGTCCGACCCAACCCGTTACCGGACCTGAGTAGATATGAGAGTGCATGAACGAAGAGGCTGGGATATAACATCTTGTGTGTCGGAATCGGACATCTGACGGAACGGCGTGTGGGCCATTGTGTTGATTAGGATGAATACCAGAGTATATAACCGGCATGACGCCGACCCGTTCGCCGGCCGGGCGCCCATGAGGGGCCCGCGCATCCTCTTTGCCGGCGACGTCAATGTCGACATCGTCATGCCCGGCCTACCCGGTCCGGTCGAACTCGATCGCGAGATCCTCAGCACCGGCTTCGACACCGTGCTCGGCTCGTCGGCCGCCATCACCGCCTGCGCCCACGCCCGGCTCGGCGGGCCGACCGCCTTCGCCGGGCTCGGGGGCGCTGACGCGCATGGTGCGATGATGCGCACCTGGCTTGAGGAGGCCGGCGCCGACTGCCGCCACCTCGTGCTCAGCACGCAGCAGCGCACCGGCGTCACGGTCAACATCCTGACCCCGGCCGGGCGCTACCAGGTGACCTACGCTGGCGCCATTCCGCGCTTCGTCCCCGACACCGCCGCCATCATCGCCGACCAGCGCATCGGCCATGTGCACTTCTCGGGCATCTACCTGCAGAGCGACCTGCTGCCGCGCCTGCCCGCCATCCTCGCCGAACTGTCAGCCGCCGGCATCGGCACCAGCATCGATCCGCAGTGGGACGGCAGCGGCCGCTGGTGGGGGCTCGATGAGTGGGTGCCGCGGCTCTCGCTGCTCTTCGTCAACGAGGACGAGGCGATGAATCTGTCGCGCACGACGGACGCCGAGTCGGCGCTCGATGCACTGTCGCGGCGCTGCCCGCAGGTGGTGGTGAAGCGCGGCGCCGCAGGCGTGCTGGCGCGCACGCCCAAAGGCACCTTCCGTCAGGCCGGGCTGCGCATCAGCGGCTTCCAGGACGCCATCGGCGCCGGCGACAACCTTGCCGCGGCCTGGCTCTACGCCACCCGCACCGCCGGTCTGCCCGAAGCCGAGGCCCTGGCCTTCGCCAACGCCGCTGCTGCGCGCAGCTGCACCTTCGTCGGCGGCAGCGCCGCCCGTTCCACCCACCACGACGTCGTCTCCTTCCTGGAAAGTCACCGATGAACGCCTTCGCCCAGCTCCGCCCCACCGATGATGCGAAGGCCCGCGCGAACGGCACCGAGCACACCGTGCGCGAGATCCTGCAGCAGCCGGAGTCGTGGCGGCGCATGGCCACAGCGGTGGCCGCCGACGCCGCGCTCGCCCGCTTCCTCGCCGAGGCCAGCGAAGGTCCGATCGTCCTGCTCGGCGCCGGCAGCTCGGCCTACGTCGGCGACGCTCTGGCGAGCTCGCTGGGCGCGCTCACCGGTCGGCCGGTGATGGCCCTGCCGACCACCGATGTGGTCACCCACCCGGAGGACCTGCTGCCGCCCGGCAAGGGCCTGTGCGTGTCCTTCGCCCGCTCGGGCAGCTCGCCGGAGTCGGTCGGCGCGGTCGAGCGCGTGCGCCAGTGCCGCCCCGGCTACCGCCACCTCTTCATCACCTGCAACCGCGAGGGCGCGCTGGCGCGCATGGCCGCCGCGCCGTGGGCCTACGCCCTGTGCATGCCGCCCGAGACCAACGATGTCTCGCTGGTGATGACCAGCTCGTTCACCTCGATGTACCTCGCCGGCCTGGCCATCGGCGCGCAGGGCCGCCTGGCCGAGTGGCAGGCCGAGGTCGAGGCCGCCGCCGGCCGCACCGCCGCTTTCGTCGAGCGCTGCGCCGCCACCGTGGTGGCGCAGAAGCCGCACGAACGCAGCCGCATCCAGTACCTCGGCTCGGGCCCGCACGCCGGCAGCGTGCGCGAGATGAGCCTGAAGATGATCGAGATGAACGACGGCCGCATCGCCGTGCGCTGGGAGACCTTCGTCGGCCTGCGCCACGGCCCGCAGGTCTTCGTCCGTCCGGACAGCCTGGTCGTCGCGGTGCTCTCGGGCAGTGCGCAGGTGCGCGCCTACGAGCTCGACATGCTGCGCGAGCTGCATGCCAAGGGCCAGGGCAAGGCTCCGCTGGTGCTGGCGCCCGAGGGCGTCGCCACCGCCGACCTGCCGGCTGACGCCATCCTGCTGCCGCTCGGCCAGGGTGGATCCACCGCCCTGTCGCGGCGCTGCCCCGACGCCTTCCTGGTGCCGACCGCGGTGTGCGGCGGCCAGATGCTGGCCACGGTCAGCTGCCTGGGCAACGGCCTGAAGCCCGATGCGCCCTCGGCCTCCGGCACCATCTCGCGCGTCGTCCAGGGCGTCGTCCTCCACGCCTACCAGCAGGCCAAAGCATGAGCGTCGACACCGTCATCAAGACCCTGCAGGACAACCGCGCCGGCAAGGCGCGCGGCATATACAGCGTGTGCAGCGCGCATCCCCTGGTGCTGGAAGCGTCGATGGCCCGCGCCCGCCAGGACGGCGAGGTGCTGGTGGTCGAGTCGACCTCCAACCAGGTCGATCAGTTCGGCGGCTACACCGGAATGAAGCCGGCCGACTTCGCCGCCTGGGTCGGCGGCATGGCCGATGCGTGCGGCCTCGGCCGCGCCCGTCTGCTGCTCGGCGGCGACCATCTCGGGCCCAATGCCTGGCGGGCCAAGCCGGCGGCCGAGGCGATGACCCTGGCCGAGGAGCTGGTGCGCCAATACGTCCGCGCCGGCTTCCGCAAGATCCACCTCGATTGCAGCATGCCGCTCGGCGGCGACGTGGTCGAGGCAGGCAAGCCGCTGCCCGATGCGCTGGTCGCCGAACGCGCAGCGCGCCTCTGCCGCGTCGCCGAGGAGGCCGCCGCCGGCGGCGCCAAGCCGCTCTACGTCATCGGCACCGAGGTGCCGATCCCCGGCGGCGCCACCGTGCACGAGGACCATGTCCCGGCCACGCCGGTCGCCGCGGCGAACGCGACCATCGCCACCACCCGCGAGCACTTTGCACGCGCCGGCTGCGCCGCCGCCTGGGAACGCGTCATCGGCGTGGTGGTCCAGCCCGGGGTCGAGTTCGGCGACGACTTCGTCTGCGACTTCCGGCCCGAAGCGGCACGCGAGCTGTCCACCGCCGTGCTCGCCCATCCCGGTCTGGTCTACGAGGCGCACAGCACCGACTACCAGACCCAGGCCAACCTCGCCGCCCTGGTGCGCGGCCACTTCGCCATCCTCAAGGTCGGCCCGTGGCTGACCTTCGCCCTGCGCGAGGCGCTGTTCGCCCTCGCCGGCATCGAGGACGCGCTCGCCGCCAGCGGCCGGATCAAGGAGCCGTCGCGCCTGCTCGCAGCCGCCGACGCGGCGATGGCGGCGAACCCGAAGTGGTGGAAGAGCCACTACCAGGGCGGCGATGTCGCGTTCAAGCAGCGCTACAGCTTCAGCGACCGCATCCGCTACTACTGGGGCGACGCGAGGCTCGCCTCCACCGTCGAGCGGCTCTACGCCAACCTCGACGCCAGCGGCATCCCCGAGTCGCTGCTCGGCCAGTTCCTGCCCGAGGCTTTTGCGCCGGTACGCGAGCGCCGCCTGGCGGCGAAGCCGCGCGACCTGGCGCGCCACCGCGTCGATGTGGTGCTACGCCAGTATGCCGTCGCCTGCGGGCACGGAGCCTGAAATGCCGGTGCTGCACCTCATGCGGCACGCCCAGAGCGAGGCCAACGTACGCGACGTCCTCGCCGGTCGGCAGGACTTCGCGTTGACCGCCCAGGGGCGCGAGGATGCAGCAGCGATGGCCGAGGCGTTCTGCGCCAGCCATCGCGTCAGCCGTGTGATCAGTTCGCCGCTGGCCCGCGCGCGGCAGACGGCGCAGCCTTTCGCTGCGCAGCTCGGCCTGCCCCTCGCCACCGACGAGCGCCTGTCCGAGCAGCACCTCGGCCGTTTCGCCGGCATGACCTACGCGCAGGTCGAGGCCGATCCCGGCTACGTCTCCGACCGCACCCGGCGCTGGGAATGGACGCCAGACGGCGGCGGCGAGAGCTACCGCGACATCTCCGTACGCGCCGCCGCCTTCCTCGCCGACGCGGCGACCTGGCCTGATGACGCCCTGGTGGTGACCCATGCGGTGACCATGCGGCTGTTCCGCGCCTGCCTCGAACGCACCCTCCCGCGCTATCCCGAGAAGATCGCCGCCAACGGCGAGGTGTGGGTCTGCCCGCTCGCCGCCGACGGCTCGTGCCCCGGCATCACCATCCTCGACCTCGGTCGCAACCGAGGCCACCGCGCCTAGGAACCATATGAAGATCCAGAACATCCACGCCCACTTCGACGACTTCGAATTCACCGCCGGAGGTCTCTTCACCATCGCCCGCGAGCGCCTCGGCAGCGCGTTCACCGGCCAGGTGATCGTGTGCACCGACGGTCGCGCCGGGCACCAGTTCCGCACCCGCGAGGAGACCGGTCGCGTGCGCCTGGCCGAGCAGCAGGAGTCGGCGCGGATCGGCAAGTACGACTTCAAGCCGCTGCGCCTGCCCGACGGCAGCCTGCCGCGCGAGGCCTGCCTCCAGGTCACCGTCCCGCTATGCGCCGCCATCTGGAAGACGGTGCGCGACTTCCAGCCCGACTACGTGATCTGCCCGCCGGTGGTCAGCGATCCGCTCAGCGGCATCCACGTCGACCACGTCGCGGTGGCCGATGCGGTGCGCAAGATCTCCTACATGATCAACGTGCCGCACGCCTTCACCCCGGAGTACCCGGCGGACGAGACGGTGGCGATCCTGACCAAGACGCCGGTCGTGCTCAACGCCTTCGACGAGTACAACAAGCGCACCAACACCTTCGACCTGGCGGTCGACTGCGAGGACGCCTTCAACCTGGTTTGCGAGATGAGCTGGGCGCACCGCTCGCAGATCACCGAGTGGCTGCCGTGGGTGGCGTCGCCGGTGCCCTGGCCGGTGCCCAAGGATATCGCCGAGTGGAAGCGCATGCGTCGCGCCGCCTACAGCGAGCGCAACGCCGCCCTGGGCATCGCCTCCGACCATCTCTACGAGTATTTCAGCGTCACCTGCTGGGGCGCCGAGCCCGACGTCGACGCCCTGCTCAAGGACCTGCCCGGCATCGACCTCAAGCGCAGCCGCATCGACGCCCTGCGTAAGCGCCTCGACCGCTCGCCGAAGGTCTGAGCCATGGGCGCGACCTGCACCGTCCCGCGTCTGGCGGCCATTCCCACGACGCCGCTCGACCCGCGCTGGGAGGCGCTGCCGCGCCTCGCGGTGGCCAGCTTCCATGCCAAGAGCTCGACGCACCGGCCGACCGTGCTCGTCCAGCTCGGCCACAGTGGCGATCACCTGCACCTGCGCTTCACTGTCCAGGATCGCTACGTGCTGTCGCGCGCCACCGGCTTCAACGCCATGGTGTGCAACGACGCCTGCGTCGAATTCTTCTTCGAGCCGGTGCCCGGCCTCGGCTACTTCAACCTCGAGATGAACGCCAGCGGGACGCCGCTGTGCTATCACATCACGGATGCGCGGCGCGTGCCGGGCGGCTTCGCCGCCTTCGAGAAGCTGAACGCCGACGAGTTGGGCGCCATCGCCATCACCGGCACCCTGCCGCAGACGGTCGATCCCGAGATCGCCGCCCCGCTCGACTGGGCGCTGTGCGCGCGCATTCCGCTGGCGCCGTTCGCGCGGCGGCTCGGCCGCGCCCTGCCGGTGCCGGGGCGCTGGCGCGGCAACTTCTTCAAATGCGCCGACGAGAGTTCGCATCCGCACTGGGGCAGCTGGGCGCCGATCGGCGAGCAGCTGAACTTCCACCAGCCCGACCGCTTCGGCGTCATCGAGCTGCAGTAGCGGCTGCGCCGTGGACGGCCGTGAGCGCCTGTCGCACCGCCGCGACGGCCGCCGGTACGCTGGTGCGTTCATCGGAAGGCCCCTCGTATTCGATGGCGATGGTGCCGCGGAAGCCGAAGCGGTGCAGGGCGGCGAAGCAGGCGACCAGGTCGACGTCGCCCTGGCCGGGATCGGCCTCGACGGTGCGCCAGCCCCAGGGACTGGACGGATCGGGCACCTTGCTGGTCCACTTGACGTGCACATAGGCGCCGTGCGGGGCAAGCACCGCGGCCCCGTGATGCGGCTCCTCGCCGGCGGCGAGGAAGTTGCCGAGGTCGATGGTCGCGCGCAGCGTGCGCGGATCGCCGCAGCCCAGCAGCTGCAGCACCTCGGCGCTGGTGCCCGGCAGGCAGCCGTGGTTCTCCAGCGCCAGCACGATGCCGTGCCTGGCCGCCTCGGGCAGCAGCGCGCCCAGGCCGTCGGCCACCTGCTGCAGGCCGCTGCGCCGCACCCGTGGATCGAGCCGCTGCTCCGGGGCGAGCCAACCGCCGAACACGCGCATGGTCCGCGCGCCCAGCGCCGCCGCGCTGCGGATCTGCCCGCGCACGCGCTCGATCTCGGCGTCGAACGCCGCCCGGTCCTCCTTGACGAAGCTGTTGCTGCACGAGACCCCGGCGAGGGCGAGACGGTGCCGGGCGAGAGCGGCTGCCACCTCGGCCGGGCGGGAGAGCCAGGTCTCGCCGAGGCGGGCATGCAGATCGAGCGCCTGCACCCCGGCCGCGGCTGCCTCGGCGCAGAGCCGGTCGAAGTCCCATCCCTCCGCCTGCCAGCGGCGATGGAAGCTGTAGTGGCATAGGGCGATGTCCATGTGTCCTCCGCCCGCAGCATCGCCGGCACGCGGTGCGGCGCCGTGCACCGCGTCGGCACCGGGGTGGACCGGACCGGCGTGCGCGGCATCCTCCGGCATGGACGCGGACGCATTGCCGGTGCGGATCAACTGCTGCGGCTGGTTCAAGACCGACCGCTTCTGGCGGTTGGGGGCCGAGCGCACGCGCTCGTGGACCGACCTCGACCTGTGGCTGCTCGCCGAGGGCGCCGGTACCGTGGTCACACCCGAGGGGACGCACGCGTTGCGGCCGGGGACCTGCCTGATCATGCGTGGTGGCGAGGCCTATGAGTTCCGGCCGGCCAGCCGCTCGCTGAGCCACTACTTCGTCCATTTCGACTACCTGCGCGACGGCCGTGCCGTGCCGCCGGACCATCCCGACCTGCCGCCGCGCCATCGCCGCCTGGTCGGCTACCGCCTGGTCGCCGACCTGCTCGAGCGTGTGGTGGCCGACCACCACCGCGTCGGCGGCGATCCGCAGCGGGCGCCGCGCTGGCTTGCGACCGCCCTGCTGGAGATCGCCCGGCAGGATCGCGGCAGCGCCAGCGGCGATCCGCGGCAGCACAGCATCGACGAGCTGTGCGAGCGCATCCGCGACGACCCGGCGGCGCTGTGGCGCAGCGACCGCCTCGCCGCCGCGCTCGGCGTCGGCGCGGACCGCTTCGCCCGGATCTTCCGCCAGCGGGCCGGCTGCTCACCGCGTGACTTCATCACCCGCGCCCGCATCGATCTGGCCTGCAATCTGCTCTGCGCGACCAGCCTGCCCATCGCCGCCGTCGCCGAACGCAGCGGCTTCGGCGACCCGCACTTCTTCTCCCGCCACTTCGCCCGGCATTGCGGCAGATCCCCGCTCGCCTACCGGCGCGAGGCGCAGGGCTGATCAGCGCCGGCTGTTGCGGCAGCGCTCGATGATGGCGATGCGGCGGCGGGCCTGGGCCGGGGTGATCTCCTGGGCGGCACCCTGGCGGATCGCGCGGTGGAGCCCGCGGTAGAGGTCGAGGACCGGCTGGGCGGCCGGCTGGCCGCCGCCGCCGCCGTCGGTGGCCTGCTCGGGCTTCCAGGACCCTTGCTGCCAGGTCAGCTTCTCGTTGTTGTAGCTGCGGTCCGGGGTCGAGGCCGGGTCGGCCAGGCGCGCCGGCATCGCCGACCAGTCGACCCACTTCCACTCCAGCCGGTCGGCGTCGCCACGCAGCCCGCCGGCGTTGCCGCAGACCAGCCAGCGGTCCTGGCCGTAGGCGATGGTCGAACTCAGTTCGACCTCGATGGTCGGACGCGACGGCCCGCGCAGCACGATCTTCACGTGGTCCTCGGCGTCGCCGAGGGTGAGGCAGCGGCGCGTATCACACCACACCTCCGGTTCGCCCTCGCCGTACAGCTCCAGCGCATGGTCGAGCGGGTGCGGCCCGTTGTTGTTCAGCTCGCCGCCGTGCACCGCGGTGAGCGTCTGCCAGTCCCAGCGGCGCTTGAAGCCGTGCCAGCAGATGCGCACGAACTCGATGCGACCGAGGATGCCGCTGGCGCAGACCTCCTGCACCTTGCGGAAGTCGGGCTCGTAGCGGCGCTGCTGGAACGGTTGCAGGATGCGCCGGTTGCGCTCGGCCGCCGCGATCATGCGGTCGACGTCGGCGACACCCAGACCGAAGGGCTTCTCGCACAGCACGTGCTTGCCGGCTTCGAGCGCCCGCTCGGCCTGGAAGGCGTGGAAGCCGTTGGGCGAGGCGACGACGACCAGCTCGACCTCCGGATCGCCGAGCAGCCCAGCGAGGTCGCGATGCGCGCGCAGGCCGTGCTCGGCGGCGGCCGCTGCCAGCCGTCCGGCGTCAGGGTCGGTGGCCGCGATCACGCGGTAGTCGTCCGGCAGGTGCTTCAGGTTGCGCAGGTGGATGTCGTGGCCGCTGCGGCCGAGTCCGACGATGCCGACCCGGATAGGTGATGCTGGCATGGTTCCTCCGAGGCCGGCGATGGTCGCCGATCCGCCCGGCCGCGGGATGGACCGGCCGGGTGGCCTGGTGGACTGATCCGGCACGCGCGCACGCCTTCACCGTCGCAGTCACACTTGGCGAGACCCGCGGCGGATTAGGGCTTTCCTTGCGGAGCAGGAAGTGCAGGGGCGGGCGCTGGTAGCGGACGCATGCCGGTGGCGGCGCGCTCGGCGAGGATGCGGCGCAGGCTGGCGCGGAGGGGCTCGGCATGCGCGGCGTCAGCCGCCACCGCCGCCGGCAGACGCGGATCCTGCGCCATGGGCGCCAGCGCGCGTTCGCAGAACAGCACCTGCTTCCCATCCTGCGGTACCACCGCAACGACGTGGAAACCACGTGCTGCCAGCTCGGCCCAGGCGGCGAGGCCAGCAGGATCGCCGGGCGCGAGCACGAGCTGCTCGACCTCGTAAGCGGGGCCGGCGCGCAGCAGCGATCCGGACGGCGGTGCCATTTCCAGGGCGGCGGCTGTCGCCATGGCGCATAGCAGGATCACGAAGTGGTGTAGCATGTTGAATCCGGGGTTTGCTGGAAGCTAACGGCATTGCCGATCTGTCGAGAGTGCTTCTTGTGCGTAATAACAGACCAGCTCTGACCGAGAGAGATCAGACTTGGCGTGCGATGGCGTTCAGGTGTGACGCAGTCGGCTGCGCCGACCCATGCCATGCAACTCCCTCTACGTCGATCAGAGGGAAGCAGCATGCAGGCGTATGCGACGTTCAGCGCGCGGCCTCGGCCAGGGCGGCCAGGCGCCAGCGCGCGAAGGTTTCGACCTCTATGCTCGGAGCGTGACCTTCGAGCAGGCGCTCGATCGGCGGCAGCGCGGCGAAGGCCCGCCATGCGGCCAGGGCTGCAGTGCGGTCGCCAGCCAGCTCGCCGCGCAACGCTTGAGCGACGTGCAGCCAGGCGCCTGCCTCGGTGCGCCACGGCATCGCCGACAACGTCGCATCCTGTGCCGGATCAAGGGCGGCGGCGCAGACCATGGCGCACCGGCCACCCCAGCCGCGCATGCTTGCGCCCCGCTCGATGGCCTTGCGCAGCGCCGTGGCATCGCCCAGCGCGGTATCGATCAGCGCGATGCCCACGACCTGACCGAACCAGCTGCCGTAGCAGAAGCGGCTGCGGTTGAAGGAGAGCCCTTCGCGAAGCGTGCGCGCTTCATCTACGCGGCCTGCAATGAGGTGGGCGATCAGCCGGTGGAGGCGGGTATCGACCTGGAGCTTCTCCGCCTCGTCGAGCCAGCCCGCCAGCAGCATGGCATTGGTATGCTTGCCCGATTCTGGCGACCCGGGAATGCCGGCGCCGGCTGCCTCCTCGTAGCGGCCGAGGGCGATGAGGACGGAATTGGTGCGTTTCCCGAACGCATTGCGCACCAGCAGGTCGTCGACCCTGCCGAGGTAGAGCTGAGCAGGATACTGATGGGTCTTGACGGCTTCGGCGGCCCGTCCTGCCTTGCATAGCAGCTCTGCGCGGGAACCGCGCTCAAGATCGTTCGAGGCCAACAGGCCTTCCACGTCGCCCAGGCCCATCCGGGCGACGACCCGTTCCAGCGGGACCGCCCACGTCGAGGCGATGACCTCATCAAAGCGGCCGAGTGCGTTCAGGGCCTTCGCCACCGCCCGGTATTCGTCGGGGAAGCGGCGCACCGTCTCGTCCCAGGCGCCCATGACGTTGAACATCTCGGCGACCAGCCAACGCGAAGCCCGGTCGTCGGGGAAAGTGGCATCGCGCAGCTTGATCCATTCCAGCATCTCGGCGGTGCGCAGGGGGCGCATGTGGCGGAGGTGCTGGCCGCAGACCTGCCAGCGCTGGCGCAGGATGTCGTGCACCTGTGGGCGCTCGTTCCACCAGGTGGTGAAGCGGTCGACGGCGGTGCGCACATCTCCGTCGTTGATCAGTTCGTCGATGGCGAGGCAGTCGGCGCGTTGGCGCAGGATGCCTTCGGGCAGCCCCTGCCAGGTTTTGCGCGCCAGGGCGTGCGATCCCTGGCGGTGCAGGGCCAAACCCTGGAAATACAGCGCTTCGACGCCCAACGGCCGGCCGCGGAGCGAATCCGCGACGCGGGCGTAGGCGTCAGCGGCATCGCCGAAGCGCTCGGCGCGCATGGCCTCATCGCCGACGACCAGCGGCGAGACCACTTCCTGCACCTCCTTCTGCCATATGCGCACGTTGTCGAACTGCTTACCCTGGTCCCATGTGTACAGGGCTATGGTGCCGGATCCGATCGGCACGAGTTCACGGTGCTCCAGCACCAGTTCGCCATCGATCCACATGCGCAGCCGGTCGCTCTCGATCTCGACGCGGAAGCGGATGTCACGATCCGGTTTCAGCACCAGGGAGTTGACCTGGGTGCGGAGGCGGGCCGGCGTCTGCCAGATGGTGCACCAGGAGTTATCGTAGGCGCCGGCCTGGATCCACCAGGCCCGTGCGTTGTCGACATCCTCGTCGGGGCGCAGGGCGAAGGCGTCGCTCTCGCACCACCACACCGAGAGGTCGCCGGGGCGGATGCCGGAATCGAACCTGCCCGTATACTCGATCGCAACTGGCGGCGACAGGCGCTTCTTGAAGATGAGGGCGCAGTCGTGGTCGGACTTCGACACCATGCGCCCGTCACGCTGCTCCCAGCGGCCACGCGAGCCCCAGCGGTTCTTCCAGCCTTCGTTCGAGAAGTCCTCCTCGACCAGCGGCCGGCCCCAGGTCGCGTAGGTGCTGACCGAACGCCAATTGAAGGCGGCAACGGCTCCGGCCACGCAGAGGATGGCAAGCAGGATGACGGCTGCGGCGCGCATGCGCGGCCACAGGGCGGCGGCTGCGAGCACGTCGTCCTGCGGTGCCTGGCCGCCGAGGAAGCGCGCCAGATCGTCTCGCAGCGCGGTGATCGAGGGATAGCCATTGGCGGCGCTGGAAGACATCGCCTTCCGGATGATGGTCTGGAGCACCCGGGGGATGCGCGCTTGCTGGCCCGGTTCGAGCGGCGTCAGCAGCTGGCCGCCGGCGTCGAGCGGAGGCGCCTCGCCGGTGAGGGCGGTGAAGAAGCAGGCGCCGAGGCTGCGGATGTCGTGGTGCAGATCATCGGCCGCCAGTTCGACGGGTACCGGCACGTTGGCGCAGAAGCGCATGGTCAGCGGCCGCTGCACCGTCTTCATCGCCCGGGACCAGCCCTCGATGATGATCTGGCCGTCATTGCTGATGATGATGACATCAGGGCCGAGCTCACCATGCACCACGCCACGCAGGTGGGCGGCGCGCAAGGCGTCGCAGATGGAGATAAAGCTGAGGGTGCAGGCGGTGGGATCGGCGATCGCGGCGACGTGTTGGCCGGAGGCGCGGGCGGCCACCGCTGCGGATAGGGTCAGGCCAACGGTCGGCGGCATGACCAGGGCGGCACCGCCGTCATCGCGGACGAAGTCGTAGATGCAGGGCAGGCCGGGATGCTGCATCCGCGCATAGAAGCGCGCTTCGGTCTGCAGGTCGTCAGCTGTGGCCGTCGGCACGCAGCGCAGCGACACCGAGCGGTCGAGCAGTCGATCGCTGGCCAGACCATCTTCGGCCAGTCGGAACCGGCCGAAGCGCGTCGCGGCCTGATTCGGATCGGAAGGCGGGAGGTCGCAGGGTACGGCGTCGTCGGTCGGCATGGTGGTGATGCTCAGTGCGACGGAGGGGACGCCAGAGAGGCGCGTCGCCGAGTCGTCGCGACGGTGTCATACGTGGCTGGACTAAGCGATTTATCCGCGTCGGCGGGACCAATGTCAATGCAGGAAGCACGCGACTGATAAAGTTTGTATGATTGAACATACAATTAAGGGGTTTCCCCAGCCGTGTGACACGACAGTCGAGATTGGCTTTGGATTACGCCATAAAATCACACATGAACCACACTATACATATGGATGAATACCACGGCCGTGCCTCCGGGATGTCCGGCCCTGTCGAGCAGGCGGACGACTGGGTGTTGGCCGTCCGCGTCGCGGAGCCATAATCAGGCGACCCTCAACACCGCTGCAAGGCATCAATGACCACGAATGGGAACAGTGACGGCCGCAAGATCGCCTTCGCCGTAACGCTGCTGCTGGCGGCGGCGGTCATAGCCTGGTTCGCCTGGCGTCCCGAAGCATCCCCGTTCCACGCCATCGCCTATCCCTGCTTGCCCATGGACACGACGACCACCGATCCGGAACAGTTCATCATGGTCAGCGGCTATCGCGAGCCGCCCCTGGAACACACCCTGCCCGATGGGCGGGTGGTCTATGCGGTATTCACCTGCGCAGATCCCAAGGTGGTGCCGCTGGTCGATGGCAAACAGCTCTATTTCCCTGCGCGCTTTTACAATGACGACGAGGTCGAGACACCCCCGCTGCCGCCACGCAACCAGCCCCTGTCGAAGTTGGATCGCGCCGCCATCACCCGCTACGTACCCGATGCAGCCATGCAGCAGCTGAAGACCGCCCTCCAGGAAGCCGCGCCATGAACCGGAACACCAGCGCCTTCACCTTGGTCGAACTGCTGGTCGTGATCAGCATCATCGCCATCCTCGTCGCCCTGCTGCTACCCGCCGTCAGTCTGGTGCGCGACGCGGCCAAGACGACATCCTGTGCCAACAACCTGCGCCAGATCGGCATCGCACTGAGCGTTTATTCGCAGCAGAATGATGACCTGCTGATCGTCAAAAACATGCCTGACACGTCACCGGCGCCGTTCCCAGCCGGATGGACTGATGTCGCCTGGATCAGTGAGCCGCTCCTCGGTCAGGTTTGCGAGGAGCTCAAGGCGAGCGACTTTCGCAGAACACCGAAGGGCAGCATGTTTCTCTGCCCCGCCGGCGGCCGCCAGGTCCGCGATCCCAGTGGGCAATTCATCTGGGGCTACGGCCTCAGCAACTGGTTCCCGTGGATCGGGTGGACGGACGCTAGTTACGTGGGCGGCACGCAGGACATCTACGGATTCAGGCGGCACGAACGCGTTAGCTGGGCGGCCTCGACCAGGATGCGCTGGAGTCGCCTGCCGAAGGCCTCGCTGTGCGCCATGGCTACTGATGTCCTCGGCGACTACCGAGGATGGCACGCCTGGTACGACAATTGCCCGGTGATTCGGCCTGGTGACGGGAGTACCAACGGGAACACGCTCTACCTCGCGCACCGCGGCGGCGCCAACTTCCTCTTCGGTGATCTCAGCGTCCGCTATTCCAAGAACATGCCGTCAGAGGCCCTCTCACGGCAGGTCCTACTGCGTCCGGGACCGCCGTAACCGCTACCGGTCTGAGGTTGCCACTACTGCTGCCGGGTTGTCACAGCAGACCTGGGCGTTCGTTAACAATGCAGATATAGATGTTCAGGTCTATATAAAGATATAATAAACGGCAGGAGCGCCCCCATGGTCCATGTTCGCATCGCCTTCCGCGTCCCCACCCTCCTTGCCGCCATTGCAGCAGCCGGCGCCGCTGTCGGCGATCCGCAGATCGGCACCGACCACGCGCAGATGCAGGGTGAGCTCTCGTGCTCGACCTTCGAGCGGCTTGAGGCCACCGCCTTCGCCCAGTTCGCTAGCCGCTACGGCCACGCCCCAGCCACCGCTGTCGAACGCGTGATCGCGCATTTCGCCTGGCGCACCGAGCACCACCAGCACGCCGACGGCAACCTCGTGTTCTACGGCAAGGGCTGCAAGGGTGCCCTCAGCGGCGACCCAGACGGCCTGGGCTACACCCGCGATGGCTTGCTCGGCTTGTTTGCGCACTCCACCGGCCTGTGCTATTCCATCCACGCCCAGTTCACCCCGTTCATCCAGCGGACCCTCGGCGACTACCTTGCCGCCTCGTGCACCCTGGTGCCGGGTCACACCTCCTTCGAGGCCTTTGCCGACGGTCGCTGGCGCTTGGCCGATATGACCTGCGGGCACATGGTCTTCGACAAGGATCCGCAGCAGCCGATCGGCATCCTCGACATCGCCGCCGCGCTGGGCCGCAGCAAGGAACTGAACGGAGGCTTCCTCAAGATGAAGGTCGGCCCGTTCGGCGACGACCTGAGGACCTACGGCTCGGTCAAGGAACCCGAGGGCGAGGGCAAGCAGAAGATGTTCGGCTTCCTCGGTATGCCGATCGTCTACGTCCTGCGGACTGGCGAGACCTTCACCCGCTGGCGCCTGCCGGGTGGCGATGACGGTGTCGATGCGATCTGGTCGCGGGACTACAACGAGAAGGCTGGCGACCACCCCAAGCATCACGGCATGGCTCGGCGCGAGACCTTCATGACCTACGGTGCGGTCGGCAATGGCAGCATCGGCCGCAAGGGGACGAAGAACCCGCCGCTGGTCTACAGCGCCAAAGGCGCCTTCGAATACGCTCCAGACCTCAAGACGCTGGACCTGAAGAGCGAGTACGGCTGGAGCGCGTCGCCCAATGTCAGCTGCCGCGACGGCAAGCTCGTCGCCACCGGGGCGGAAGGCTTCGTCACCGTGGCGCACGCCGCGCCATACACGATCGCCGCCCATCAGGCGGACAATGCCGATGCTGTCTGGAACGTGGCCAAGAACCCGTGCGACAAGACCGCCATCCTCGCTGGCACCACCTCTGCCGCGTCCCGCGTCCTGCTCTCGCTCGACGCCGGTCAGAGCTGGGAGGAGATCGGCGCCGCCGACAAGGCCTTCAGCCTCGACTTCTCCGACCGGGTGAAGGGCCGCTTCAGCTACCAGCTGAAGATCGTGCTGCCCGCCGGTGGCGAGCTCTCCGCCCCGACCCTGCGTACGGTCGTGCAGGTCGGTCCGGCGGTGTTCCCGTGGCTCAAGGACCAGGGCAGCACCATCACCTACCAGGCATCGAACCTCGGCGTGATCCACGGCGGGCCGGACCACCGCATGGCCAAGGCCTTCCGCGCGGCCGCGCTCGACGGCGATGGCTGGCAGGCCTACAAGATCGAGGCGCCTGGCGCGATCCGCTCGCTGCACGGCGTGTCGATGGTGGCTGGGCGCAAGGAGATGTCGGTCGAGACCTCGGTCGATGGCAAGACCTGGGATGTCGCCATGGCGCCGATCACCCTGGGACGCGCTGGGAAGGACAAGAACAGCTCGATCTGGGGCAACGGCACGCTCGGCTTCATGTGGGGCGACCGGACCTACGCCGACAACAAGGCGACCACCGGCTACATCCGTTTCAAGAATGGTGACGAGACTGCGACCCAGGTCTACGCGACCTACGAGATCCCCGGCAAGGCGTCGGGCCTCGATGTGACGGTGAACTGGACCGATGGAGCTGGCCCCAACCAGGAGGCGAGCAACAGCTTCACGGCCGCGCCCGGTCCGCAGACCTGGACGGTGAAGACGGGCAAAGACACGGTCACCAACTGGATCAGGTTCAAGCCCGCGGCGAAGTAGCCGGGTTGCGACTCCACCTGCGTGGAGTCGACCGCAGGCCTAGGATATAACGGGGGATTCGAACCGGAGCGCGGCGGTGGCAATGGTATTGCGACTCCACCTGCGTGGAGTCGCGCCGCGCGACCGCCCGAGCTCCGCCGAGGGCGTGGGACATGGAATTCCCAACCGGGCAACCATACGGAAAAACCCGGCGGTCGTCCGCCGGGTTTTTCCGTATGGTTGCCCAGCTGGGATTCGAACCCAGACAAGGAGATTCAAAGTCTCCTGTGCTACCATTACACCACCGGGCAGTGGTCGGCGCAGACTAAGGCCAGGACTGGCGAGGCCAGCCTCCACCGGCGCGCGGCGCGGGCGGTTGAACCGGCGTCCTCGGCGCCACGCTGCCCGGACATCATGCAGATCAAAGCACGCGAATCCGTCACCTGGGATGCCCTGTCGCTGGGCGAGGTCATGCTCAGGCTCGATCCGGGCGAGGGGCGCATCCACACGACCCGCTCGTTCCAGGCCTGGGAGGGGGGCGGCGAGTACAACGTGGCGCGCGGCCTGCGTCGCTGCTTCGGCCTGAAGACCGCCGTTGCCACCGCCTTTCCCGACAATCCCGTCGGCCGCCTGGTCGAGGACCTGATCCTGCAGGGGGGAGTCGACACTGCGCTGCTCAAGTGGGTGCCGTACGATGGCCTCGGTCGCAGCGTGCGCGTCGGCCTCAACTTCACCGAGCGCGGCTACGGCGCGCGCGGCGCCGTCGGCTGCTCCGACCGTGGCCACACCGCGGTCAGCCAGCTCAAGCCCGGCGATTTCGACTGGGAGGACATCTTCGGCAAGAAGGGCGTGCGCTGGTTCCACACCGGCGGCATCTTCGCGGCCCTCGGCGAGAAGACTCCCGAGGTGGTGATCGAGGCGGCGAAGACCGCGCGCAAGCACGGCACCATCGTCAGCTACGACCTCAACTTCCGCCCCAGCTTGTGGAAGGCCTATGGCGGCTCGAAGCGCGCCCAGGAGGTCAACCGCGAGATCGCCAAGCACGTCGACGTGATGATCGGCAACGAGGAGGACTTCACCATGGCGCTGGGCTTCTCGGTGCCGGGCCTCAACGAGAACCGCAGCGCCCTCGATCCGGCGAACTTCAAGGCCATGATCGGCGACGTGACCAAGGCCTATCCGAACTTCCAGGTGGTGGCGACGACCCTGCGCGAAGTGCATTCGGCGAGCGACAACGACTGGGGCGCGGTGCTGTGGCACGCCGGCCAGTTCCACCAGGCGGCGCAGCGCGACCACCTCGCCATCCTCGACCGTGTCGGCGGCGGCGACTCGTTCGCTTCCGGCCTGGCCTACGGCTTCCTCGCCGGGCTCGGCGGACAGGCCGCGGTGGAGTATGGCGCGGCGCATGGGGCGCTGGCCATGACCACGCCGGGCGACACCTCGATGGCGACCAAGGCCGAGGTCGAGGCGCTGGTCAAGGGCGGAAGTGCACGGGTGCAGCGGTAGGCTAGTGGCTAGCGGCTAGTGGCTAGTGGCTAGTGGCTAGTGGCTAGCGGCTAGCGGCTAGTGGCTAGTGGCTAGTGGGCGCTGGCCGCTGGCCGCTGGGCGCTGGCCGCTGGCCGCTGGTCGCTGGTCGCTGGCCGTTGGCCGCTGGCCGCTGGTCGCTGGCCGCTGGCCGCTGGCCGCTGGCCCGCAAGCGTGTGACTGAAAACGGCTGTCGGCTCCTTGTTCCGCCTACCGTACCGCACGTGCTCGGTGTCAAGGCGGACCGCTGCGCGGCGCGCTGCGCGCGGCCTTGACACCTGCGCGCGAGCGGTGCGGCAGGCTGCACAAGGAGCCTTCCAACCATGGCGAACTTCCAGCAACTCCGCGTCTGGCACGCGGCCAATCAGCAGGTCGCGGGCATCGCGACGATCACGGTCAGCTTTGGCGATCTCACGGGACAGATGCGCCGCGCAGCGATCTCGGTGTCCAGCAACATCGCCGAAGGGGCGGGACGGGGGAACGATGGCGACTATGCCCGGTTCCTGTCCATCGCGCGCGGCTCCAATGATGAGGTTGCGGCACAGTTGCACATCTGCCTGGCTCTGGGACAGGATGTGACGGCGCAGCTCGGACAGAATGCACGCATCGGGAAGATGCTGACGGTCCTCATACGCCGCCTGCGCAGCGGTTGATGAGACCGCCGTCGCAATCCGTGAAGGGCCCCGTTGGCCCCAGCCCTATCCCGGCTCGGCCCAGGCGGTGTCGGCACGCTTCCACGCAACGACGCCTTCGGGGAACCAGATCTGCAGTTCGCGCTCGGCCGAGGCGTCGCTGTCCGAGCCGTGCACCAAGTTGTTCGACTTCGACAGGCCGAAGTCGCCGCGGATGGTGCCCGGAGGGGCGACGCGGCCGTCGGTCGGGCCGATCAGGGTGCGGCAGACCGGCACCGCCTGGTCGCCTTCGAGGCACAGCGCGACCAGCGGGCTGCTGGTGATGAAGGACAGCAGGCTGGGGAAGAACGGCTTGCCGGCGTGCTCGGCGTAGTGCGCCTCGGCCTGGGCCTTGGTCGGCACGAGGAACTTCAGGCCGACGATGCGCAGGCCCTTGCGTTCGAAGCGGGCGAGGATCTCGGCGACCAGGCCGCGTTGCACGGCGTCGGGCTTGAGGAGGATGAGGGTCTTGGTGGCGGGCATGGGGCGGGACCATGGCGGGCTGGCTGCACGGCGCAACCGCGGGGACGGGTTGCCCATACGGCCTCCGCACTACGCTGCCGCCCGCACCCGCGAGGAAACCCATGGCCCTGACCCTGTCCAAGAACGCCTTCCACGGCAAGCGCACCGGCCCCGTCGTCATCGTCGTCATGGATGGCGTCGGCCTCGGTCCCGATTACGCCGGCAACGCGGTCAAGGCGGCGCGCAAGCCGGTGCTCGACCAGCTGATGGCGACCTGCCCGTGGACCAAGCTGGCGGCGCACGGCGTGGCGGTGGGCATGCCCAGCGACGCCGACATGGGCAACTCCGAGGTCGGCCACAACGCCATCGGCGCCGGCCGCGTCTTCGACCAGGGCGCCAAGCTGGTCGCCCAGGCCATCGCCGACGGCAAGATGTTCGCCGGCAAGGGCTGGAACGAGATCGTCGGCAACAGCCTGGCGAAGTCCTCGACCCTGCACTTCATCGGCCTGTTCAGCGACGGCAACGTCCACAGCCACCTCGACCACCTCAAGGCGATGATCGCCGAGGCCAAGAAGCGGGGGGTCAAGAAGGTCGCGGTGCATGCGCTGATCGACGGCCGCGACGTCGGCGAGACCTCGGCCCTCGAATACACCGAGCCGTTCGAGGCGTGGCTCGCCGCGCTCGATCCGAACTACGGCATCGCCAGCGGCGGCGGCCGCATGAACATCACCATGGACCGCTACGAGGCCGACTGGTCGATGGTCGAGCGCGGCTGGAAGACCCACGTCCTCGCCCAAGGCCGGACCTTCCCCAGCGCCAGCGCCGCGGTGAAGGCGCTGCGCCTCGAGAAGCCGGGCATCATCGACCAGGACCTGCCGCCCTTCGTCATCGAACGCGGCGGCAAGCCGTTCGCCCCGATCATCGATGGCGACTCGGTGGTGTTCTTCAACTTCCGCGGCGACCGCTCGATCGAGCTGTCCAAGGGCTTCGTCGGCGAGGTGCCGTTCCAGCGCGCCAAGGTCGACGTGTGCTTCGCCGGCATGATGACCTACGACGGCGACACCAATCTGCCGCCGCGCATCCTGGTCGAGCCGCCGGTCATCGACCGCGTGCTCTCGGAATACCTCATCGGCATGGACGTGCGCCAGCTGGCCGTCTCCGAAACGCAGAAGTACGGCCACGTCACCTACTTCTGGAACGGCAACCGCTCCGGTTACCTCGACCAGTCGCGCGAGTGCTACATTGAGGTGCCCTCCGACCGCGTGTCGTTCGACGAGCGCCCGTGGATGAAGGCGGCCGAGGCCACCGACGCGCTGATCAACGAGCTGACCAAGCGGCCCTACGGCTTCGCCCGCATCAACTACCCCAACGGAGACATGGTCGGCCATACCGGCGTGTTCGAGGCCGCACGCATGGGCGTCGAGGCCGTCGACCTGGTGCTCAGCCGGCTGCTGCCGGTGATCAAGAAGCTGAATGGCGTCGCCCTGATCACCGCCGACCACGGCAACGCCGACGAGATGTACGAGATCGACAAGAAGGGGGGCGTGAAGATGGAGAACGGCAGGCCCAAGGCCAAGACCAGCCACACGCTGAACCCGGTGCCGTTCATCGTCTACGACCCGGCCCACGCCGGCTCCTACGCCCTGCGCACGGACATCGCCAAGCCGGGTCTGGCCAACGTCGCGGCCACCGCCCTCGACCTGATGGGCTACCAGGCTCCCGAGGGGTATGAGCCGTCGCTGATCGCCTGGCGCTGAACGGGTTCGTGGTTCGTGGCTCGTGGTTCGTGGTTCCGCATTGCCATCATCGGCACCGACACCGGAGTCGGCAAGACCGCGGTGACGTTGTTGCTGGTACGCGGATTGCGCGCGCTGGGGGAAGCGGTGTGGCTGCACAAGCCGATCGCCTGCGGCGGTTGGGACGGGACTTCGTCCGAGGACGGCCGCTCCCTGCGCGCCGTCTGCGGCGACGGCCAGGATCCGTCGACGGTATGCCCGCTGGAATTCCCAGAGCCGTGCAGCCCGCACCTGGCAGCGCAGGAGGCGGGTGCAACTGTGGTCATGGCAGACCTCCTGGCTGGGGTGCAGGTCTGCGGAACCACGAACCACGAACCACGAACCACGAACCTTCTCCTCGAAACCGCCGGCGGCCTGCTCGCCCCGATCACTGCCGCGCGCGAGACCAACGCCGACCTGCTGGCTGCCCTCGGCTGGCCGGTGCTGCTGGTCACCCGGCCGCATCTCGGGACGCTCAATCACACGCAGCTGACCGTCAATGAATGCCGGCGTCGCGGGCTGCGCGTGCTCGGCCTGGTGATCAACCACCATCAGCAGGTCGAGGCCGGCCTGGCGGTACGCAGTGCGCCGGCCGAACTGGCCGCCCTGACCCGGCTACCGGTACTTGCCGAGCTGCCGTTCCGTCCGTCCGGGGATGACGCCCTGCGGCTTGCGCATGCGCTGCGCGCGATCACCTAACGGGCTATGCCAGCTCAGCCATCGCAGCGCAATCGCGGGGTCGGCGGCTGGTTCCGCCGCAACTGGAGGAGCTTCACCCTGGCGGTGCGCCGAGTGGTGATGCTCGAGGACCAGCCCGAGCGCATTGCCCGCGGTTGCGCCGCCGGCATGGCCACGGCCTATCTGCCGATGCTCGGCCAGACCCTGGTCGGCATGCTGCTGGCCTGGTGCATCCGCGGCAGCCCGCTGGCGGCGATGCCCTGGAGCTGGGTGACCAATCCATTCACCACCCTGCCGATCTGGTACGGCTGCTACCGGTTGGGTGCCGCCATCCTCCCCGGACACGTGACGGTCACCTGGCAGGGTTTGCAGCGCCAGGTCGACCAGCTGCAGGCGCTGAGCTTCACCGACGGCATCCTGCGCAGCGCCGAGGTCTTCGGTTCGGTGTTCGTGCCGATGCTGATCGGCTCGCTCATCGTCGGCGCGACCACCGCCATCCCGACCTGGTGGCTGGTGCGTCGGGCGGTGACCGCGGTGCAGGTCCGCCGCGCTGCCCGCTGCGCGCACTGGAAGACCCGGCTGGTGTCGAAGGCTCCGGACGCTACGACCTGAACCGACGCGCCAGCCGCGCGTTCGACCTATCGATGCCCCTCCTCCTCGCACTCCTGCTTGCCTGCCTCGCTCCCGCCGCCGAGGTGTTCAACGCGAATGTCGCGACCGCCGAGCTGGGGCCCGAGATCCGCGAAGCCGGCCGCTTCAGCGCCCGCATCACGGTGCGCAACACCCATCCGCGGGCGATCCGCGTCAGCCGTCTCGACACCACCTGTTCGTGCTCGAAGCTCGAACTGGCCAGCCGCTTCCTCATCCCTGGCGAGACCACCACGCTGGAGGTCGAAAGCGACAACTGGCGGCGCAGCGGCCCGCAGCAGGTGCGCATCAGCCTGTTCCTCTCCGACCCCGACCTCGAACCGATCGAGGTGTGGTGCTGGTGGACGGCGCGCGAGGCGGTGTCGGTCGATGCCGTGCCGCCCGGCAGTCCGGCCCTCGAGCGTCCGGCCGACAGCGCGTGGCGCGACATCTACCGCTTCGTCGCCCACGAACGCCCGGACGAGCCGCAGAAGCTGCGCAAGCGCATCCGCCTCGCCTGCCCGCCGGCGGAGGCGCCGCCCGGCGGCCTGCGCCTCGAAGGCATCGACTACCCCGGCACGCTGTGGGCCTTCGAGTCGCGCACGCTCGAGAA
>JALHRW010000023.1 GCA_022841245.1 Planctomycetota bacterium | reverse complement strand
GGATACGGCGGCGGCGGCGGCGGCGGCGGCGGCTACCGCCGTAACTGAACCGTTTCCGTTCCGTGGAACCGCGGCCGGCACGTGCCGGCCGCGGGGCCACACCCAACCCGACCGGTCTCCTCCCAAGCACTTTTCGCTCGGGCCCGGCCGTCAGTCCCGGAGAAGTAGTTTATGGCTCAACGCACCCCTGCGACCTTCGCCAAACGTCAGCGTGAAATGGATAAGAAACGCTGGGCTGAGGAGAAGAAGAAGCGCAAAGCCGAACGCCAGGCCAATGGCGAACCGCCTCCCGTAGAAGAATGCCGTCCGATCCTCGACTGAGGGCGTCGTTCCGCTGAACCGCCCCCATTTCTGGGCGTTCATCCGTCTATGCGTCTGGTGACGGTCCTCCTGCTTGCTGCCCTCGTGGTTGCTGGCGAGGCCCATCCGACCATCCATGTCAGCAGTGAGCGGCGCGGCAGCACGCTTGGCCATCAGGAGGCTGCTCATCGGCCGGTTGGTCTGGCGCTGGGAGCTTGAGGGCCGGCTCGCCTCGGCTCAGCGCCCGGCTTTGCGCGCCGAGCCCTTGAACTGGTCGATCGGATACTTTTCGCGCGCCTTCTGCAGTTTGCGGGCGAAGGCTGCCGTCAGGTCGACGCCGCTGCGGTCGGCCAGGCGCACCAGCAGGATGAACACGTCGGCCAGTTCATCCTCCCAGTCCTGGCGGTTGGCGTCGGTGATCGCCGGTTCGCGGTCGCCGCTCCAGCGCACCACCTCGGCCAGTTCGCCAACCTCGCTGACCACCGCCAGCAGCAGGTTGCGCGGGCTGTGGAACTGCTCCCAGTCGCGCTCGTTGGCGAATTCGGCAGCTTCGGCGCGGATGGAATCGAGGCAGCGGGGGGTGAAGGGCATGGGCGGTAGCAAAGCGATCCGCCGCCATGGTCCAGCGGAGGATGTCGCAGGCTCCTCCACGACGGACTAACGCCCTCTTGGCATGGGGGGACCGCTGCGCTATGCTGCACCGAGTGTCCTGACCTCTGCCAACGTCTACCGGGAGAACCGCATGCGCCCGTCCAGCCTTCCTCTTGCCATCCTCGTCAGCCTTGCGGTGTCCCTGGCGGCGGCCGACCCGGCGCCGGAAGTCATGGCTCTCGCCGCGGAAAGCGAGGCCAGGTGCGTCGCCACCGAGAAGGACAAGCCGACTCCGCAGCAGATCATCGACAAGGTCAAGGAGGGGGCCGCCCTGGTGGCCAAGGAAGGCAAGGCAGGGTTCGTCAAGTTCCGTGGCAAGGACAGCCCGTTCATCTTCGCCGGCACCTACATCTGGATCCACGACAAGGACGGGGTGATGCAGATGCACCCGGTGAAGCCGAAGATGGAGACCAAGCCGCTGCTGGGCTTGAAGGATGCCAACGGCAAGGCCTTCTTCGTCGATATGAACAAGATCGCAGCTGAAGGCGGCGGTTGGGTCGACTACCTGTGGCCAAAGCCTGGAGCGAAGGAGCCGACCCTGAAGGTCAGCTACGTCATGGAGGCCAAGCACGGCGATGAGGTGTTCATCGTCGGATGCGGGGTCTACGACCTGACTTTGGATCAGATCAAGGCTTCTGGGGCCAAATAGGGGCTACCGGTGGTGCGTTTCACCGACCTCTCGCTCGGCACCAAGCTGACCGGCTTGGCGCTGCTGGGCATGGTCGTGCTGATGGCGACCGTAGCCGCCGGAGGCTGGGGCTGGTTGCGCCTGGCTGCGGCCACGCGGGCGGCCGATGCCGCCCGCGATGCCTCCGAGGCCTTCGCCGCCGTGCGCCTGGCTGAACGGGCCTGGTGCCAATATTTCGCCAAGGAGCGCGCCGACGAGTGCGATGCCGCCTGCGTTCAGCTGTCATCCATTCTCGCCCGGGAGGGCACTGAGGCATCGTCGGGCATTGCCGACAGTCTGCAGGCCTACCGCGGCGGTTTCGTCGCGCTGGTCGCCGCGCACAAGGAGGAGAGTCTCATTCATGGCCGCATGGATGCGGCCATCACCGAGATCCTGCGCTTGGTCGATGTGATGGCCATCAATCTGGGAAAACGCCAAAGCAGCCTGCAGATGGAGGGCGGAGATCTCCTTCCCGACGAGTTCAACCTGCTCGCTTCGCTGCGTGATGGCACCACCGTCACGCTGCGGATGGGGACGAGTTTCAAACGTTTCCAGCTTACCGGCGACGAGGCGCATCTCGCGGAATTCGACCGCGTGCTGGGGAGGGAGGGTACATCGGCGCGCAACTGCATCATCACCTTCGCCTCGACCACGTTGACGGCGCCGCTGTGGAAGGCCAATGCGGAGACGGTGGTCGCGGGCATCAGCGCCTGCGCTGAGCTGCCTGCTTTGGCCCGCGCCAGGCACGCAGACTTCATCGCCGCCCAGCGGCAGCTCGACGACTTGGCGGCGCGTCTGCAGGAGGCGGTGGACGGATCGCGCGCTGTGGCCGCTGCCTCCATCGACCAGACCAAGCGCACGGTCGGCTGGGCGGTCGGCGCGATCATCATCTTCGCCCCGATCGTGCTTTTCGGCATCTCGCGCCTGCTGGTGCGGGCCATCCTGAAACCCTTGGGACAGGCCATGACCGTGGCTGAGTCCATCGCCAAGGGCGACTTTACGCGCCGGGCTGACATCGCCTGGCGTGACGAGACCGGACGCCTGGCCGAGACGCTGAACGGCATGGCCGGCATGCTCAGCGAACGCATCGGCAAGGTCGCCGTCCAGGCCGGCGTGGTCGGGACCGATGCGGCACGATTGTCGCAATTGGCCGATCGCATGTCGGCCAGTGCCGGCACCACCGCCAACGAGGCCGGAACGGTGCGCAGCGTCGCCGAGGAGGTGTCGACATCGATCAACGCAGTCGCTGCCGCGACGACGCAGATGGAAGCCTCCATTACCGAGGTGGCCCGCTCGGCGAGCGATGCCGCCAGTGCGGCCGAGGCCGGGGTCAGGGAAACGGCCGAGGCCAATCAGACCGTTGCCAAGCTGTCCGCCTCTTCACGGGAGATCGGCGAGGTGGTGCAACTGATCGCCTCGATCGCGGAACAGACCAATCTGCTGGCGCTGAATGCCACCATCGAAGCTGCTCGCGCCGGCGACGCCGGCCGCGGTTTCGCCGTGGTCGCCGGGGAGGTGAAGGAATTGGCCCGTCAGACGGCCAAGGCTACCGCTGAGATCACAGCCAAGGTGCAAGGCATCCAGGGCGATGCCACCGCCACCGGCGCGGCGATCGTGCGCATCTCGTCCCAAATCACCCGGATTGCCGATGCTCAGCGCCAGGTTGCGGCCGCGGTCGAGCAACAGTCGGCCACCACCCGCGAGATCGCTGGCAGTGCGACCAAGGCGGCTGAAGGCGGCGGGCGCATCGCCATCGCTGCCGGCAGCGTAGCCGGTGCCGCTGCCGAGGCCTCGAGCGGGGCGGGGGAGACGCAGGGCGCCGCCCGTGAGCTGCAGCACGCGGCGGATCAACTCAAGGCGATCGTGACGCAATTCCGGCTGTAGCTGCTCAGCGCAGTGGTGGGTGAACCAGGTATAGACGACCATGCTGGTGCGGGTGACCGCACTCGCTCTCTTGCACATGTACCATGTTGGGCGTGTTTCCTAAGAGCAATCCCATCATATACTTGTCTATCGGATTTATCGATTGGACACGGCGTCCGCCAGCTGACTGACTGGTCATTTATGGACTTTTCGCATTCGCTCCTATATCAGCAGCCCATGTCCGACCAGTCAGTCAACGCCAGACCAAGCAAGCAGGTCAGGCACGACGAGTTGATCGCGGCTGCGTTTTCGCTGTTCATCGAACGCGGATTCGCCGCCACTCGGCTGGAGGACGTCGCGCATCTGGCAGGGGTCGCCAAGGGCACGGTCGTGGTGCATTTTCCGACCAAGGAGGCTCTATTCACTGCCGTTGTCCTCGAGCACGTCACGCCGACGGTGCAGCGGGCCGAGGCGTTGCGGGACGCGCCAGGTTCGCCCCGCGAGCGTATCGTCGGACTGCTGCGATTCATCCACGGCAGCCTGCAGGACCCGCATGTGGGCGGCATCCCCAAGCTGATCGTGTCGGAGGTCGGCAACTTCCCTGAACTGGCGCGCGGCTTCCACGAACAGGTTTGCGATCGTTCGCGTTGTGCGATGACCGACTTGATCAACCAGGGCATCGCCGCTGGAGAGTTCAGGGTTGTCGACGCCGCGCTGGCAGCGCGCCTGGTGCTGGATTCGCTGATCATGCATGCGATCTGGCGCCATAGCCTCGGCCGCTACGAACCTGAAGCCGTCGACAGCCACGCCTTCCTCGAAACCCATCTCGATATCTTCCTGCGCGGCATCGCCGCTGAGGTCTGAGTCCATGCGTCATCTGCCCATGCTCGCCGTCCTGTTCCTTGCCGCCTGCGGTGCTCCGCCGCCGATGCCCGAGATGCCGCCGCCGGAGGTCGGGGTGGCTTCGCCGATCACCCGCGAACTGGCGGTCGAGCGCATCTTCACCGGCCGGATCGAGCCGGTCGACATCGTCGAGGTCTCGCCGCGCGTCTCCGGCACGGTATTGAAGTGCCAGGCGCGCAGCGGTCGGCTGGTCGCTGCCGGCGACGTGCTCTTCGAACTCGACCCGGTGCCGTTCCGCATCGCGGTCGAGCGCGGCGAGGCCGCCGTCGCCGGGGCTGCTGCGGCGCTGAAGCAGGCGCAGGAGACCCGCGACCGCAACCAGGAGCTGCGCGGCGCCGGCCTGATCGCCGAGGAGCAGTTCTCCGAACGGCTGCGCTCGGTCGAGGTCAACGAGGCCCTGCTCGCGGCCGCCAAGGCCAACCTGGCCAACGCCCGGCTGGAACTCGGATGGACGACGGTGCTGGCGCCGATCGCCGGACGCCTCGGCCTGATCTCGATCACGGTCGGAAGCCAGGTCCAGGGCGGCGGTGCGATGCCGCCCAGCGTCATCACCACGCTGATGAGCGTGGCCCCGGTCTACGCCGCCTTCGACCTCGACGAGGCGACGTACCTGCGGCATGCATCGCGTCTCGCCGCCTCGGTGCGCGGCGAGACCCCGGTTCCGGTCCGCGTCGGACATGCGGGAGGCGAGCAGTGGCCGTTCGGCGGGCGCATCGTCTTCATCGACAACCATGTCGATCCCACCAGCGGCACGATCCGGCTGCGCGCCCTGCTCGACAAGGCGGAAGATCTGCCCCCGCCCGGGGCGTTCGCCCGCATCGCCCTCCAGCTGGAGGCGCCACGTCCGGCCGTGCTGGTGCACGAACAGGCCATCCAGGCTGAACTCGCCACGCGCTACGTGCTGAGCGTCGCCGCCGACGGGACCACCGCGGTCCAGCCGGTTCAGGTCGGGGCGCGCCATGGCAACCTGCGCGAGGTGACCGGCCTGGAGGCGACGGCGAGCATCGTCGTCACCAACACCGCCAAGGTGATGATGCCGGGCATGAAGGTCGCCGGCAAGGCCACCGACATGGAGACGCTGGCCCCGGTGGCAGCGGAGCCGCCTGCACCGGCGGCTGGGAAGTAGCCCGTGCGCCTGCCGCTGTTCTTCATCGACCGGCCGATCCTGGCCATCGTCGTCTCGCTGCTCGTCACGCTGCTGGGCGGCCTCGCCCTGACCCGCCTGCCGGTCAGCGAATACCCCGAAGTGGTGCCGCCGAGCATCGGCATCGTCGCGGTCTATCCCGGCGCCAGTCCGGAGACGGTGGCCACCACTGTCGCCGGTCCGCTCGAGCAGCAGATGACCGGACTCGAAGGCCTGCTCTACATGGGCAGCCAGTCGACGCCGGACGGGACGATGCAGCTGACGCTGACGTTCCACCTCGGCACCGACCTCGACCGCGTGCTGACTGATGTGCAGAACCGCATCCAGCGCGCGACGCCGCGCCTGCCCGAGGAGGTGCGCCGCCTCGGCGTGACCGCCGAGAAGCAGTCGCCGAACATGCTCATGGTCATCGGCCTGAGCGTGCCGGAGCAGGGCATCAGCACGCTGGATCTCGCCAACTTCGCGCGCCTCCGTCTCCGCGACGAACTGATGCGCGTGCCCGGCGTCAGCGATGCCCAGATTTTCGGCGCCGGCGAGTACGCCATGCGCGTGTGGCTCGACCCCGAGCGCATGGCGGCGCGCAGCCTCACCCCGTCGGACGTGGTCGGGGCGATCCGCGAGCAGAACCTGCAGGTCGCCGCCGGCTCGCTCGGTCAGCAGCCGGCACCGGCCGGCTCGTCCTTCGAGCTGACCATCACCAGCCAGGGCCGCCTCAGCACGGCTGAGGAGTTCGGCGCCATCATCGTCCGCCGCACCGCTGAGGGCCGCCAGGTCCGACTCGACGAGGTGGCGCGCGTCGAGATCGGCGCCGATGGCTACGGTGTGCTTGGCATGCTCAACAACCGCGGAGCGGTGCTGATCCCGGTCATGCAGGAGCCGGGCAGCAACGCCCTGGCGGTGTCGGACGCGGTCCAGGCGACGATGTTGCGCCTGGCTCCCACGCTGCCGCCCGGGGTATCTTCAAGCGTGGTCTACGATCCGACGACTTTCGTACGCGATTCGATCAGCCAGGTTGTCATCACCCTGGCCGAGGCGATCGCCCTGGTCGTGCTGGTCGTCATCCTCTTCCTGCAGACCTGGCGTGCCTCGATCATCCCGCTGGCCGCCGTGCCGGTGTCGGTGATCGGCACCTTCGCGGTGATGCTCGCCCTCGGCTTCACCGTCAACTCCCTGACCCTGTTCGGCCTGGTCCTGGCCATCGGCATCGTCGTCGATGACGCCATCGTCGTGGTCGAGAACGTCGAACGGCATATCGCCCTGGGCAAGAGCCCGCGCGAGGCGACGCGGCAGGCGATGCGCGAGGTGTCGGGACCGATCCTGGCGATCACCCTGGTGCTCGCCTCGGTGTTCATCCCCACCGCCCTGATCGGCGGCCTGTCGGGACGCTTCTACCAGCAGTTCGCGCTGACCATCGCCATCTCGACGGTGATCTCGGCCTTCAACTCGCTGACCCTGTCGCCGGCCCTGGCCGCCCTCATCCTCAAGCCGCACCAGCCCGGGCACCGTCCGGGCGGCGCGCTGCTCGGCGGCTTCTTCGCCGGCTTCAACCGCCTGTTCGCCTCGGCCAGTGCCGGCTACGCCGCGACGGTGCGCGGCGTGGTGCGCAAGGCCGGCCTCTCGCTGGCGGTCTACGGCCTGCTGGTGTTTGCCGGCTACAGCCTGTTCAAGATGACGCCGACTTCGTTCATCCCGCAGCAGGACAAGGGCTTCCTCATCGCCTTCGCCAAGCTGCCCGACGGTGCCTCGCTGGAGCGTACCGAGAAGGTGGTGCGCGAGATGGGACGCATCGCCCTGGCCGATCCCGAGGTCGACCGCGTGGTGCAGTTCGCCGGCCTGTCGATCAACGGCTTCGTGCCGCAGTCGAACTTCGGGCTGATGTTCATCGGCCTCAAGCCGTTCAAGGACCGGCCGAAGCCGGACGGCCCGTCGCCGATGCCGGCGGTCGCCATCCGGCTCAACATGCAGTACATGCAGGTCGCCGATTCCTTCGGTCTGGCCCTGCCGCTGCCGCCGATCCTCGGCCTGGGCACCACCGGCGGCTTCCGCCTGTACCTGCAGGACAAGGGCGACGTCGGCCTGCCCGGCCTGTTCGCCGCCGGCAATGCGGTCATGGGCGCGGCGGCGGCCGATCCGCGCCTGTTCCAGGTGATCACCTATTCGACCCTCGGCGTGCCGCGCGTGGCGGTGGACATCGACACCCCCAAGGCCCTGGCGCAGGGGGTCCGGCCGGCCGAGATCCACGACGCGCTCGCCGGCTACTTCGGCCGCTACTACGCCAACGACTTCAACCGCTTCAACCGCACCTATCAGGTGACGGTGACGGGCGATGCCGGCTTCCGCGACCGGCTCGACGACCTCGATCGGGCGATGGTGCGCACCGGGAGCGGCAAGATGGTGCCGCTGACCACCTTCGTCAGCGTGCGCGAGACGGCCGGTCCCGACCGTGTGCAGAGCTACAACACCTACATCGCCCTCGACATCAACGGCGGACCGGCGCCCGGCCGCAGCGGCGACGAGGCCAAGGTGGCAATGGAAGAGATCCTCGCCAAGACGCTGCCGCCGGGCGTGGGCTGGGAATGGACCGAGATCACCTACCAGCAGGTCATTGCCGGCGACACCGCCGCCCTGGTTCTGCCGTTGTGCGTGCTGCTGGTGTTCCTCGTCCTGGCTGCGTTCTACGAGTCGCTGGTCCTGCCCCTGGCCATCATCCTGGTGGTGCCGCTGACCGCGCTCGCGGCGCTGGCGGGCATCTGGACCATGGTTTTCGCCGGCCAAGCGATCCCCGACAACAGCATCATGACGCAGATCGGTCTGATCGTGCTGATCGGCCTGGCCTGCAAGAACGCCATCCTGGTGGTGGAGTTCGCACGTGATGCCGAGATCCACCGTGGCCTATCGCCCTACGACGCGGTGATGGAGGCCTGCCGCCTGCGTCTGCGCCCAGTGGTCATGACGTCGATCGCCTTCATCCTCGGCGTGCTGCCGCTCGTGCTGGCCAGCGGCGCAGGCTCGGAACTGCGCAAGGCAACCGGCATGGTGGTGTTCTTCGGCATGATCGGCGTGACCATCTTCGGCCTGAACTTCACCCCGGTGTTCTACCACGTGCTGCGGCGGCTGTTCGGCGGCAAGCTGCACAACGTCCACGACCTGGAGGAGCAGGAGGAGGCGCAGCACGTCGCCGAGATGGCGGAGAGGGCCCACGTCAAGCCGTAGAGCACGGCCTTGCCCGCACCCGGCCGGGCAGCCATACTGTACCGGCCGGGAACTCCGGTCTCGATGGAGGTTTCATGCCGGAACCGGATGCGCTGCCCGAGGCGATGGCGGGGTATCCTGTCGAGGGCGAGCTGGGCATGGGCGGCATGGGCCAGGTGCTGAAGGTCCGGGACACGGCATTCGACCGTGAATTGGCGCTGAAGGTCGCGCGCAAGGGGCGTGGTGGCGACCAGCATCTCGCCCGCTTCATCGCCGAGGGCCGGATTACCGGCCAGCTGCAGCATCCGGGCATCCCGCCGGTCTACAGCCTGGGCCAGGACGAGCACGGGCGGTGGTACTACACCATGAAGCGGATCCGCGGGCGGACGCTGTCCGCGATCTTGCGCTCTGGCGGGGATGAGGACCCGGCGGCGTGGAGCCTGCGCCGCCTGGTGACCGTGCTGGTGTCGGTGTGCCAGGCGCTGAGCTACGCGCACGCCCGCGGCGTCATCCACCGTGACCTCAAGCCGCAGAACATCATGTGCGGTGATTATGGCGAGGTCTACGTCGTCGACTGGGGTCTGGCCAAGGTGCTGGGCCGCAATCTCGACCGGGCTCCGGACTCGCCTGCCAGCGCAGGAACCATCCTGGACGAGTCGGCAGTGGCCCTGCCGCCGGCGGACATTGCCGAGACGATCATGCAAGGGCGGCCGGACGCGGACGCCGCGTCGGCGATGACGCTGATGACAGGCGAAGCGGACGCGATGGCGGATGGACTCCGTCCGTCGACCTCGGCCTGGGGTGGCAGCGGTGACGGCGAGTCGCCGATCCGCCCGTGGACGGTGCCGGGTGATTCGTCGGAGACGGCATCCAGCGGCCTGACCATGGCGGGCGAGCATCTCGGCACGCCGGCCTACATGGCGCCCGAACAGGCCAGCGGCAGCGTCGACCACGACCAGCGCACCGACGTCTACGCCCTGGGTGCGATCCTCTACCAGATCCTCACCGGCACGGTGCCGTACACGGCCGAGAGCTTGTCGGCGCAGTTCCGCGCCATCCGTGCGGGGGGATTGGACGATCCGCAGGATCGTGCGCCGGAGCGGGATATCCCCGACGAACTGTCCCTGATCGCGCGGCGGGCGCTGGCGCCACGCCCGGACGATCGCTACGACTCCTGCCGCGAACTGGGCGAGGATCTCACCGCCTGGCTGGATGGGACCCCGCGCTGGCGGGTGGTCGCGCGGCCCGTCTTCGACGCGCCGACTTCCCTGGATCGGTGGGATGAGGCCTGGGGCGTGAAGACGTCCTTGTGGCGCTCGCACGCGGGGGTGCTGCAGGCGGTCGGCGGCGAACAGGACCGACTGCTGCTGTTTCGCGAACCGTTCGCGGGGGACCTCCGCCTCTCGTGCACGGCCTGGTGCCTCGCGGGCAGTCAGGCGGAACTGTCGATCCAACTGTGTTCGTTCGGGGTCGCCGACGCGCGACGCTCGAAGCGGGACGGCTACTGCCTGCAGTTCGGCGGCAAGGCCCAGGCCTGCGCGAACCTGTCGCGGCATCAGCTGGATGTGCAGCGGATCGATGGTTTGCGTCCCGAACCGGGTCGCCGCTACCGCCTGGTGGCGGAGGTGGCGGCCGGCGTGGTGCGGCTGCTGGTCGACGGCGAGCAGGTGCTGCGCTGGCGGGATCCTGTACCGCTGTCCGGCGGCCATGCTGGACTGTATGCCTACGGCGAGGGGGCCTGCTTCAGCGACATCATCATCGAATCGCGCGGCAAGCCGGTGCAGGTCTCAGTGCTGGAGGCTCCCGAGCTGCTCTATGGCGAGGGGCATTTCGCCAAGGCCTTGGCGGTCTACCGTGAGATCGCCGAGACGCACCCGACCCGGGCCGAGGGGCGTCAGGCCCGCTTGCGCATGGGTCTGTGCCTGGCGCGGCTGGGACGATCCGGCGAAGCCCGCGAGGTCTTCGCAGGCTTGCGCTCCGACCCGCGCACGGCGCCGCTGGCCATCATCGGCGAGACGCAGGCCATCGCCTGGGAAGCGGCCGATCCCGGCGTCGGCGATGTGCAGGCGGCGGCCTATCTCCGTGCGCAGGTCGCCGCCGCGCTGCCCTCCGGTGGTAGCGCCGGGCACCGCTGGCAGGCCGTCCTCGACTTCGCCTTCGACCGGGCGATGGACGGAGCCGGTCGGCCGGAGCCATCCCCGGCCGTCCCGAACTGGTTCGCGGTGGCGACGCAACTTGCTGGCGGTCTGTCGGGACTGGGTGGACGAGCGAGCGGCAGCATGCTCGAGCGCCTGTTCCGCCAGTTCATCAGGAACCGCTGCGTCGACATCCTCTCGCGCCAGCCTGCGGCGGATGACGGGCACGGCGACGTGCAAGCCATGCTGCAGCTGGCGGCCTCCTGGGCCGGAAGCGGCGGCGTGGAGGCGGCCGTGTTCTGGCTGCGGCAGGTGCGCTACGAGCGCGAGGCGCTGCCCCGCCTGGAAGTGGCGGCGCTACGCGAGCGCATCGCCGCCCTGCCGTTGGCGGCACCGGCAGTGGCGCAGGAGGCGATGATCGCGGACATCACCGCCCTGGCCGGGCGCTATCCGTCGCTGCCGCATCTTGCTTCGCAGCTGCAGCGCGACCTGCGGCGCCGCTGCCGACGGGCGGAAGCGGTCCGTCCTACGGCGCGCTATGCGGTCATCGACCTGGAGCGGGGAACCGTCGAGCAGGCCGACGCCATCGCGGACCTGCCCGGCACCGACGCTTGGCGGACCACCCGTCTGGTGCTGCGGCGCATCGACGCCGGCACGTTCCTGATGGGCGATGCGTCCGGCAGTCCGACGGACAGCCCGGTCCATCGCGTCACGCTGACGCGCAGCTTCCATCTCGGGATCTATCCGGTGACGCAGCGGCAGTGGCTGGAGATCATGGGCTACCGCCTGGGCGAGGTCCACGCCGACGACGACCTACGTCCGATTGTCGACGTATCCTGGTTCGACGTGCAGGCATTCGTCACGCGGCTGCAGGAGGAGACCGGCCTACCCTGCGGGTTGCCGAGCGAGGCGCAGTGGGAATACGCCTGCCGGGCTGGCACCAGCAGCGCCTATAGCTACGGCGAGGAGGCCGATGGCGCGCAGATGTGGTATGTCGACAACGCCGGGCGCATGACCCATCCGGTGGGCCAGCTGCCACCCAATCCCTGGGGCCTGTACGACATGCACGGTCAGGTGCTGGAGTGGTGCGCCGATTGGTGGGGCAGCTACAGCCCTGACGAGCAATACGATCCGACCGGGCCGGCGAGCGGCACCAGCCGCATCGTCCGCGGAGGCAGCTGGGTCGGCTTCGCCGGCTTCGCCAGGTCGGGCAGGCGTTATAGCAACAGCCTCGGTGACGGCAGGAGCGACCTCGGCTTCCGTCTCGCCGTGGGTTGATGCGGCGATGCGGGCTTGCCAGCCGGTGTGGCTGGCGCAGGGGGTCAGGCCGGCCGAGATCCACGACACGCTCGCCGGCTACTTCGGCCGCACAGCACGTCGCCGAGATGGCGGAGAAGGCGGCCAAGGTCAGCGGCCGGCATCCGCAGTCCTGAGAGCACCGCGTCCGCGGCCGGCGGACGCGGAGCGGGGCCTTACGCGGCTCCGGGGTTGATCCGTGCGGATCATTCCGAGTCTGTGGCCCATGCCCTCCAACCCCGCCCGCTACGATTCCATGCCCTATCGCCGCTGTGGACGCAGCGGCCTGAAACTCCCCGCGATCAGCCTCGGTTTGTGGCAGGGCACCGGCAGCTACGTCGGCGACGAGGTCTCGCGCGCCATCGTCCACCGCGCCTTCGATCTCGGCATCACCCACTTCGATCTGGCCAACAACTACGGCAGCCCGGCCGGTGCCAGCGAGGAACTGTTCGGGCGGCTGATGAAGGACCTGCCACGTCATGAGCTGGTGGTATCGACCAAGGCCGGCTACCGCATGTGGCCCGGCCCATATGGCGAGTGGGGCAGCCGCAAGTCCATCATCCAGAGCTGCGAGCAGTCGCTCAAGCGCCTCGGCCTCGACCACGTCGACATCTTCTACTCGCATCGCTTCGACCCCGACACGCCGCTGGAGGAGACGATGGGCGCGCTGGAGACGATCGTGCGCCAGGGCAAGGCGCTCTACGCCGGCATCTCCAACTACGCCGATCCGCACTTCTCGCGTTCGGTGCACATCATGCGCGAGCGCGGTTGGGCTCCGATCACCATCCACCAGCCGTACTACAACCTGCTCGGCCGCGGCGCCGAGCGCGAGGTGCTGCCGACCGCCGGCCGCGAAGGCGTCGGCGTCATCGCCTTCTCGCCGCTGGCCCAGGGCCTGCTGACCGGCAAGTACCTCAACGGCATCCCGGCCGACTCGCGCGCCGCGCTGGGCAAGGGCAACGGCGCGATGGGCGCCGACCGCGTCACGCCGGAGCTGGTCGCCAAGCTGCAGAAGCTCGACGCCATCGCCAAGGCGCGTGGTCAGAACCTCGCCCAGCTGGCGCTGTCGTGGCTGCTCAAGGACGAGCGCGTCACCTCGGTGCTGATCGGCGCGAGCAAGCCCGAGCAGGTCGTCGACAACGTCGGCTGCCTGAAGGCGGCGCCGTTCAGCGCCGATGAACTCAAGGCGATCGAGGCGATCGTCGCTTAGCCACGCCGGTAGACCGCCGGCGGCACGCCGTGCTCGGCGCGGAAGCAGCGGCTGAAGTAGCGCCAGTCGTCGAAGCCGAGGCCGGCGGCGAGGCGTTCTACCGGGGCGTCGCTGGTGCGCAGCAGCACGGCGGCGCGGCGCATCAGCAGCCGCCGGCGGTAGCGCATCGGCGGATCGCCGTAGCGGGCGGCGAAGGCGCGGCCGAGATGCTTGGCCGACAGTCCGGCGGCGCGGGCCACGGCGTCGAGGTCGATGGGATCCTCGGCGTGGGCCTCGATGAAGCGGCGCGCCGACTCGACCGGATCCTCGGGCGCGGCCCGTTCGGCGTCGGCGACGAGGTGGCGGAACACCGACAGCAGGGTCTCGGCGAGCAGGCCCTGCAGCAGGGCCGGGGCTTCCATCCGTCCGTCGCGCACCACCGCGGCGATGCGGCTGGCGATGGCGCCGATGTCGTCGGCGCAGGCCGCCGGGCACGGCCCCTGCGATGGCAGTGCGCAGGGCACCCCGGTCCAGGCGCGCAGCAGCTCCGACCACGAGGCGAGGGCGCCGGGCCGGTCGGGGGCGAAGGTGACCTCGTGGTAGACCGCGTCCTCGCCGGGTAGGCGCGAAAAGCAGTGGGGCTGGCCGGGCGAGGTCAGCACGATCCAGGGCGAGCGCACCTGGATCTCGGCGCCGTCGAGCAGGCAGGTGCCGCGGCCGGCGGCGTAGGCCACGCAGTGCCAGATGTCGTGGCGGTGCTCGCTGCGGCTGGGCGTGCCGGTGGCACGGTCATCGCGCGTGGCGTGCAGCAGGTGCAGGCCGCCGAGGCCGGGCACGCGCAGGATGGCGCAGTCCGGCGCGCGCTGCTGAGCCGGCTCCGGCATGGCCGGACGGGTGACGGGCTGCCAGGAGGGCATTCGCGTATTTTGTCCACCTCGGGCGGAAGACCAGCCCTCACCGGACTCCCATGGGTATGCGAGCATCACGCCCATGCTCACCCCCGACCAGCTCGCCACCTTCCACCGCGATGGCTTCGTCATCGCCCAGGTCTTCGACCCGCAGGACTACCTGCCGGTGCAGCGGGAGATATCCGCCCATCTCGATGCTCGCGCCCGCGCCCTGCATGCCGAAGGCCTGCTCAAGGACCTGCATGCGGACGCCCCGTTCGCCACCCGCTTCGGCCTGCTCGCGGCGCAGTGCGACGAACTGCACGGCGGCAACGACAGCACTGAGATCCTCGGCGACGAGCTGTTCGCGCTGATGCGCCATCCGAAGATGCTCGCCACGGTCGGAGGCCTGCTGGGCTCCGAGATCACGCTCAATCCGATCCAGCATCTGCGGGCCAAGCCACCGGCCGAGCAGGGACGGCGCATGGGCTACTACGAGGTGCCGTGGCACCAGGACAGCGGCGTGACCACACCGGACGCCGACGCCGCGCTGGTGGTGACGGCGTGGACGCCGCTGCTGGGCGCCAGCGAGGAGATGGGCTGCATGCGCCTGATCCCCGGCTTCCACCGCCAGGGTCACGTCCGTCACATCAGCGATCCGCAGTACGGCACCACCATCGATCCGGCGCTGGTTCCGGCCGACGGCCACGTCATCGGCGCCTGCCGGCCCGGCGAGGTGGTGCTGATGGGCCAGTTCACCCCGCACTGCAGCACGCCGAACCGCTCGCGGATCTGCCGCTGGTCGCTTGATCTGCGCTATCAGGCGACTGGCGGTCCGAGCGGCCGCGCCTGGCATCCCAGCACGGTGCTGCAGTCGCGCCGCGACCCGGCCAGCGAAGTGCGCGATCCGGCGGTGTGGCGCCGCGCCTGGAAGGAAGCCCAGGCCAGGCCGAATCCCGGCGCCAAGCACCGCATCGGCTAGTCTATTGCCGGCCCAGGCAGGCCACGGAGGGACGGAGCGACGGAGTTGAGACGGAGCTGAAGCAGGGATCAGCGCGTGCTCCGTCTTCACTCCGCGGTTCTCCGTCACTCCGTGGGTTCGAAAACGCAGGCGCGGAAAAGCTAGCCCCCGAGCGCGGCCTGCCGGTAGGCGCGCGGGGCGCAGCCGAAGATGGCGCCGAAGCGGCGGTAGAAGTGGCCGAGATGGAGGTAGCCGCAGTCGGCGGCGATGGCGGTGATCGGGCGCGTGCCCAGGCGCAGCTCGCTGGCGGCGTGCTGGCAGCGTAGCCGATGCACCAGCTCGGTGGCGGTGCAGGCGTAGGCGCGGCGCACGGCGCGGCTGACATGGGCCGGGCTGCGCTCGCACAGGCGGATCAGCCCGGGCAGGCCGGCGGCGAGGCGGCGTGGTTCGCCGAAGCGCGCGACCGCCTGTTCGAGCCAGTCCGGGATCGCGCCCTGGGACCGGCCGCCGCGCAGGCAGCGCAGCAGGCCGGCGACCAGCCATTCGGCGTCGCAGCGCTCTTGTCCGCCCTGCGGCACGCCGGCGACCAGCGCGGCGAGGGCGCCTAGGCGGGCGTCATCGAGATGCATGGCGGCGATGCCGCGGGCCGTCCACGGCCAGCTGGCGGAGTCACGATAGCGGCGCTCCAGCTCAGCGAAGAATGGGCCGGGCACGGAAGCGGTGATCAGGATGCAGTCGCCGCCGGCAGCAGTCTGGCCGTGCCGGTCGCCCGGTCGCAGCAGGCGCAGGTCGCCGCGCTCCAGCGTTTCGCGACCGCGCGCGCTGTCGTGCTGCAGGCTGCCCGATTCGACCCAGCACCATTCGGCGAAGTCGTGGGCATGCGGCTGCGGCGTCTCGCCGACGGCGAGGCGGTGGCGTGAGACGCGGGCCCACGGCAGGTGGGGGTCGCAGCGGTCCCAGCGGAACAGGGTGGTCACGGCGGCATCATCCCCGTGCAATCGGCGCGGCAACGGTGGCGAAGAACCGGCGCCGGATCCGGTTAGGATGCGGCCATGCCCAACCCCGCCGACTACGCCCGCCACGACCATGCCGCGTTCGCCGAGCGCCTGCTCGGCGGACGCGTCACCCTCGGCGGCGAGCTCGCCATCGAGGCCTGGACCTCGGCCGAACCGCTGCCATTCGCCCGTCGCCAGGAGGGGGCGCACATCGCCCTGCGTGTCGGCGAGCGCTGGGCCGACCTGTTCGGCTGCGCCTGGTTCCGCTTCACCGGGACGCTGCCGGCCGGGACCGATCCGGCGCAGGCGGTGCTGCTCATCGACGTCAACGGCGAGCTGCTGGTGGTCGACGCGGCCGGCCTGCCGGTGCGCGGCCTGACCAACCAGGCCTCGGTGTTCGATCGCAGCCACGGTCTGCCGGGCAAGACCGTGCTGCCGCTGAGCGACCTCGGCCTGCGCGGCCCTGACATCGCGCTGTGGGCGGATGGCGGCGCCAACGACCTGTTCGGCTCACTGCAGGGAGAGGGCCGCATCGCCAAGGCGGCGATCGCGGTCCGTCGGCCCGGGGTCGCCGAACTGGCCTACGACGTCGAGGTGCTGGCCGACCTGGCCAAGGCCCTGCCCGAGGGTGAGGGACGACGGCAGCGCATCGAGGCGGCGCTCAACGCCTGCCAGCGCACCTGGAGCGGCCCGGTGGCGGCGCCGGCCTGCCGCGCGCTGCTTGCTCCACTGCTCGCCGAGCGTGGCGGCGATCGCACCCCGGCCCTCTCGGCCATCGGCCACGCCCATCTCGACCTCGGCTGGCTGTGGCCGGTACGCGAGAGCCGGCGCAAGGCGGTGCGCACGCTGGCCACCGTGCTGCGCAATCTCGAACGCCACCCGGGCTACGTCTTCGGCGTCAGCCAGCCGCAGCAGCTGGCCTGGGTGCGCGAGGAGCAGCCCGCGCTGTTCGAACAGGTCCGCCGCATGGTCGCCGCCGGCCGCATCGAGTGCCAGGGTGGCATGTGGGTCGAGTCGGACACCAACCTGGTCTCCGGCGAGTCGCTGGTGCGGCAGCTGCTGCACGGCCAGCGGGCATGGAAGCAGTGGTTCGGCGTGCAGCCGCGCGGCTGCTGGCTACCCGACGTCTTCGGCTATTCCGCCGCCCTGCCGCAGATCCTCACCCAGGCCGGCATCGGCTGGTTCATGACCATCAAGCTGTCGTGGAGCCGGGTCAACCGCTTCCCCCACCACACCTTCCGCTGGCGGTCGCCGGACGGCAGCGAGGTGCTGGCTCACATGCCGCCGGAAGGGACCTACAACAGCTGCGCCCTGCCGCGCGCGGCGATCAGCGCGGCGAAGAACTTCCAAGACGCAGCACGCTCCGACCGCGCCCTGCTGGTCTATGGCATCGGCGATGGCGGCGGCGGTCCCGGTGAGGAGCACCTCGAACGGCTGGAACGCTGCTGCGATCTCGCCGGCATGCCGGCGGTCGAGATGGAATCCGCCGAGTGCTTCTTCGCCCGCATCGAAGAGCGTCGCGCCGCGCAGGCGGCATGGAGTGGCGAACTCTACCTCGAATTCCACCAGGGCACCTTTACCAGCCAGGCGCGCATGAAGCGGGCCAACCGCAGGCTGGAGTGGGCCCTGCGCCGCGCCGAGCTGGCCGCTAGCCGCGCCTGGCTGGCCGGGGTGGCGTGGCCGGGCGAGCGCCTCGATCGCCTGTGGAAGGACGTCCTGCTGCACCAGTTCCACGACATCCTGCCCGGCTCGTCGATCGGTCGCGTCTATGCCGAGGCCGAGGCGCGCAGCGCCGCGATGCTGGACGAGGTCGCCGCCCTGGTGCGCGAGTCCGACGCCGCCCTCCCGACTGGCGCGCAGGTGGTCAACGACCTGTCGTGGACCCGGCGCGGCTGGGTGCAGAGCCCGGCCGGCTGGCACCGTGTCGAGGTGCCGCCGTGCGCGGCGGTGGCGCTGCCCGCGCCGTCGCTGGCCGGCGGGATCACCGCCACGACGAGCCAGCTGGACAACGGCCTGCTGCGCGCGCGCTTCGACGCCGGCGGGCGCCTGGTCTCGCTGCTCGATCTGGCCAGCGGCCGCGAAGCGCTGTCCGCGCCGGGTGATGACCTGATCTGCTTCGACGATCCGGGCGATGCCTGGGACTTTCCCATCGACTACCTGCAGCGCCGCAACTGGCGTCCGGAGCAGACCGCGATCCGCGCCGGCGTCGACGGTCCCGAGGCGTGGATCGAGCGCACCCTGCGCACCGGAGCCTCGACCATCGTCCAGCGCATCGTCCTGGCCGACGGTGCGCGCCGCCTCGAATTCCGCTGCCGCGTCGATTGGCAGGAGCGCGGCGTGATGCTGCGCGTGCGCTTCCCGGTGGCGGTGCATGCCGAGCACGCCCGCTGCGAGATCGCCATCGGCTCGATCGCCCGCCCGACCCATGCCAACACCAGCTGGGATGCGGCGCGCTACGAGGTGCCGGCGCACAGCTGGGTCGACCTGTCGGAACGTGGCCATGGCGTCGCACTGCTCAACGATGGCAAGTACGGTCATCGCCTCGACGGCGACGTGCTCGACCTCGCCCTGCTGCGCTCGCCGTCCTACCCCGATCCGCAGGCGGACCGCGGCGAACAGGTCTTCACCTACGCCATCCTGCCGCACGCCGGCGACCACGCCGTCGGCCGGGTCACCGAGGAGGCGCACGAGCTGAACGAACCGCTGCGCCTGGCCACCGGTGGTGGCGGCCGGCTGGCTGCGCCGCTGCTCGCCATCGAAGGCGCGGGCGTGCACATCACTGCGGTGAAACGAGCGGAGGACGCCGATCTGCTGGTGGTGCGGCTGATGGAGACCCACGGGGCGACCACTGCGGCAGAGCTGCGCTGCTCGGCGCCGGTGCTGGCGGCGCACGCTGGCAACCTGCTGGAGGAGCCGGGCGCCGCACTGGTGGTTGCTGACGGCGCGGTGCAGGTGGCGATGCGTCCGTGGAGCTTGAGCACCGTCCTGCTGCGGGTTCAGCGGTAGCGCGTCTCCTCCTGCACGCACTGCATCAGCCAGCGCAGGCGGCCCAGGCCGGTGCCGGCGGGGATCGAGCCGGCGGTGGCGATGTTGAGCCGGCCTCCGGCGCCGACCGCGGCGAAGTCGCTGCGCACGCGGGCGCGGATTTCCTCGGGCTTGCCGTTGCGCAGCAGAAAGGGCGGCATGTGGCCGTCGATAACCGCCTCAGGCATGCGCGCGCGGATGACTTTGGGATCGATCTCCGGGCCGTAGTTGACCTGCCGGATGCCGAGTTCGCGTTGTGCGTCGAGGTGGTGCGCCATGGCCGAGTCGCTGTGCTGGTAGCGCCAGCCGTCGGGCCCGGGGGCGAATTCGTCGAGCACCGCCTGCAGCACCGGCTTGCAGAAGCGGCGGTACTGCTTCGGGTTGAACAGGCAGCAGTTGTCGTCGGTGATCCACCAGCCCTTCCACACGCAGCCGCTGAAGGTGCGCAGCCGGCGGGCCAGGCGCAGGTAGCCTTGCGTCAGCACGCGGGTGAAGCGGTCCATAAGCTCGGGTTCGTCGATGCACCAGATGAGCGCCACCTGCGGATCGAGCACCGAGGTGATCACCGTCGCCGGGCCGCGCGAGCCGGTACCGAGGTGCGGCATCTTCGCGCCCGTCGCCTTGCGCCGCTCCCACTCGGCCAGGTAGGCCTCTGGCAGGCACCAGCTCTCGATGTCGGTGGCTTCGGCGCGGTCGAGGATGCGGGCGAACTCGGCCGGATCATTGGTCACCGGCACGAACCACGGCGTGCCGCCCTCGTGGTAGGCGAACTCGCAGCCGAACAGGTTCTCGATGCGCTTGGGCTGGGTCTCCCAGGAGTCCTCGTCGAAGGGCCGGGCCCGCACGTGCTCCCACATCAGCGCGTTGGTCTGGCGGTGCAGGCCGTCGCGGTACGGCTTGTCGCGGTAGTAGCGCAGCGTGCTGGGCACGTCGAGGAACTCGAACAACCAGTGGTCGTCGCTGCCCACGCCCTTGAGCGCGCAGCGGGCCTTGTCCTCGCCGACCTTGTCGCACAGGCGGTTTTCCGCCCAGAAGGCGTCGACGTCGAGGTTGCGGGTGAGTTCGATGAACTCGGGTTCGATGAGTGGCATGGCCGCCATCATGGCGTCCCGCACGTTCAGTCCGGATGGGTGATGACGCGCCGGGTGGACGGAATCCGCGCGAGGTCCCCCCGGCAGGCCGACGGCGGAACCCCAAGGATGGCCCTGAACACCTTGTTGAAATGCTGCGCATCGGGCAGGCCGACCTTGGCGCCGATCTCGGCCACCGGCAGGGCGGTGCTGCCGAGCAGCAGACGCGCGAGTTCGACGCGCTGAGTCAGGCGGTAGCGGTCGATGGTCATGCCGAAGCGGGCGCGGAAGCGGCTGGCCAGCCAGTTGACGCTCACCCCGACGCGCTTCGCCAGGGCCGGGGTGCGCCAGTCGCGGTCGGGCTGCTCGCGCAGTAGCGCGGCGACCTTCTCGACCGCGGCCGCGCCGCGCCCGCCATCGTGGTGACGGGCTGAGCGCAGGGCCAGCCAGGCGAGCAGTTCCAGCACCGCGGCCCCGGCCGCCACTCCGGCGGCGGGCGAGCGGCGCGACTCGTCGTGCAGGGCGGTGATGCGGGCCATGCGCTCGCGGGCGTAGGCCGCCTCTGGCCCGAGGTCGACCCAGGCGGGGATGGCGAGCGGGCCGGGGGGCGAGCGGAAATGCGTGCACCAGTGCCAGCCGGCCTCGGCCTGATCGTACGAAGTCCGTCCGGCCTGCGGCGAGATGGTGGCGATGCCGCTGGACAGCGGTGCTTCGACACCATTGCTGCGCATGCGCCCGCGGTAGCCGTGGATGTGCAGGGCATGGGCGTTCGGATTGCAGTATTCCACGCTCCAGGCCCTGACATCGAGGGGAAAGCGGCCGGCGGTGTAGATCTGCGGTAGGACGCTGCCGTCGATACCGACTGGTGGAAACATACCACAGGCTAGCGTCTCCGGACCATCCCGGAAGAGGCGAAGGGGGGTAGCATGAGGCCATGACCGCCACTCTCGCCGCCCCAGCCACCTCTCCCGCCGAGGCTTTCGCCCGCGATGGATTCTTCGTCGCCCGTGGCCTGTTCCGCGATCGCGTCGCCGTGCTCGAACGCGAGTTCGATCGCATCTGTGCTCAGCTCGATCGCAGCGGCGAGGAGACCAACGCCCGCTGGCGTGGTGCCGCCTCCGACGCGGTCAACGGCGCCGGCAAGGTCGTGCAGCACACCCACAACGTGCAGCGCTATTCGGCGGTGTGGGCCCAGCTGTGGTTCGACCAGGCCTTCCTCGACCTCACCGAGCGGTTCCTCGGTCCCGACATCGTCCTGCACCACACCAAACTGTTCCGCAAGCCGGCCGAGAATGGCGCGGCCTTTCCCATGCACCAGGACTGGTCGTACTTCCCGACGCTCAAGGACACCAACCTCGCGGCCATCGTCTACGTTGCCGACGCCGACGATGCGATGGGCTGTCTGCGCGCCCATGCCGGCAGCCACAAGGCCGGCCGCATGGCCGACAGCAGCGGGATGAGCGACGTCGGCGAGGTGCAGCGGCGCTTCCCGCTGGAGACGGCCACCGTGCTCGACGGCAAGGCCGGCGACGTGGTGTTCTTCCACAGCCTGACCGTGCACGGCTCGCGCATCAACAGCAGCGACCGGGTGCGCAAGACCGTGCTGTGCCAGATGTACGCCGGCGACGACCGCATCGATGCGAAGGCCTCCGGCCACATCGACGAACAGCTCGTGCTGCGCGGCTGGAACCACCAGATGACCCGCGACATCGCCGGCTCGTGAGGCATCGCATGACCATCTCATCCCGTGACCGCGTCCGCCGCACCTTCGACCGCCAGGCCGTCGACCGCATGCCGATCGACCTCGGGGCGCACTTCTCGACCGGCATCTCGGCCTTCGCCTATGCCCGGCTGCGCGAGTACCTGGGGCTGGCCGACAAACCGATCCGCATCATCGATCCGGTGCAGTTCCTCGCCCATGTCGATGACGACGTGCTGGAGCGCTTCTCCTGCGACGTGCGCATCCTCCGGGCGCCGTGGGCGGCGACCCGGCCATGGACGCCACGTGACGGCCGCAGCTTCCAGATCCCGGCGGCGATGGATCCGCAGCTGCAGGCCGATGGCTCGTGGACGGTCGCGCGCAACAGCCAGACCATGCGCATGCCGGCTGGCGGCTACTTCTTCGACGGCGGCTGGCCGTCCTTCGAGGACCGCCCCTGGGCGGTACAGGCCGCCGCCCTGCGCACCGAGGCCGAGCGCCTGCGCGCCACCGGCTCGGCGGTGTTCCTGATGCAGTCGGTGTGGGCCTTCTTCAGCGACAACCCCGAGTGGCTGATGCGCGCCGCCGAGGATCCCGAGGCGATGGCTGCCGAGAACGCCAAACGTTGCGACGAGGCGATCGCGCATGTCGGCCGGCTCATCGATCTGCTCGGCGACCAGGTCGACATCATCGACATGAACGCCGACCTCGGGGCGCAGAAGGCGCCGATGATCGGGCCGAAGCTCTACCAGCAGGTCAGCTTCCCCTTCGTCAAGCGGGTCATCGACTTCATCCACGCCAACAGCGATTGGAAGGTGTTCATGCACTCGTGCGGGGCGATCTGCCCGCTCATCCCGTTCCTCGCCGACGCCGGCGTCGACGCGCTGAATCCGGTGCAGATCTCCGCCAACGGCATGGACCCGCAGGTGCTGAAGCAGCGCTTCGGCAAGCGCCTGGTGTTCTGGGGCGGCGGCTGCAACACCCAGCAGGTCCTGGGCACCGGCACACCCGACGAGGTGCGGGTCAACGTGCGCCAGCTGGTCGGCACGCTCGGCGCCGATGGCGGCATGGTCTTCACCGCCGTGCACAACATCATGGGCGACGTCCCGCCGCAGAACATCGTGGCGATGTACGACCAGGCCCTGGTCAGCGGGCGCGAACTGGCGGCCGTTCCTGCCTAGCGGCATCGAGGTGCGGCTGCCCACCGCTTGAAATTCCGGACTTCACCGCATCATGCGCCCAGTCATGCGTCTGTCGCAGTCTCTCGCCGCCCTTGCCGTGTCGGTGTCCTGGAAGATTCCGGGCACGCGGGGTGTCGTGTAGCACTGCGACGAACAGCAGCCTCCACCACCACCCCGCCGGTCTCCGGCGGGGTGGTTTCGTTTCCGGGATACCCCATGAGCACCACCCTCTATCCACCCCCCATGACCAGCCGCGATCCGCGCTCCGCCTCCCCCGCCGGGCCGGTCTGCGACCACTGCCGGACCGCGCATTCCCCAGCCGGCTGGCAGGCGGCCGAGGACGGCGCCCAGCTCTGCCAGCGCTGCTGGCTGGCCATGCAATCCTTCCAGGCGCCCTGCCCGCACTGCCGCTCGGGCCGGGCGTGAGCGACGCGGCTGCGCGGCCCGCTGACGGCCTGGTGGTCGGCGTGCTCATCGCCATCGCCGTGTCGCACCTGCTCAACGACCTGGTCCAGTCGCTGGTGGTCTCGGTCTATCCACTGCTCAAGGAGGAGTTCCACCTCTCCTTCAGCGATATCGGCCTGATCACCATGGCCTATGCGGTCACCGCCTCGGTGCTGCAGCCGCTCATCGGCTGGCATACCGACCGCCACCCCCAGCCCTACGCCTTGTGCGCTGGCATGGGGCTGACCACCGTCGGCCTGGTGCTGCTGGCCACGGCGGGAGGCCTGTGGTCGCTGTTGGCCGCGGCCACGCTCATCGGCATGGGCTCGTCGGTGTTCCATCCCGAAGCGTCCCGCGTGGCGCGCCTCGTCTCCGGCGGCCGCCATGGTCTGGCCCAGAGCGTATTCCAGGTCGGCGGCAATCTCGGCTCGGCCCTCGGGCCGATCGCCGCCGTCGTGGTGGTCATGCCGCGTGGGCAGGCGGCCATCGCCTGGTTCTGCCTCGCCACGCTGCTTGCACTCGGCCTGCTCGCCTGGGTCGGGCGCTGGTATGCGCAGCACCAACGCGACGCCGCGACACGGGTGCATGCGCTGCCGGTGCCCCCGCCCGCCGGGACGCCGGTCTGGCGCACGCTGGCCGTCCTCGGCCTGCTGGTCTTCTCGAAGTACTTCTACCTCGCGAGCCTGACCAACTTCTACACCTTCTACCTGATCGGGCGCTTCGGCGTCAGCGTGCACGCGGCGCAGATCCATCTCTTCGTCTTCCTTTTCGCCGTCGCCGTCGGCACGGTGCTCGGCGGACCGGTCGGCGACCGCTTCGGCCGGCGGCGCGTCATCTGGGCGTCGATCCTCGGGGTGGCGCCGTTCAGCCTGCTGCTGCCGTTCGCCGGGCTGTGGCTGACCGCGGTCCTCGCCGTCATCATCGGCCTGATCCTCGCCTCGGCCTTCTCCGCCATCCTGGTCTACGCGCAGTCGCTGCTGCCCGGACGGGTTGGCCTGGTCTCCGGCCTGTTCTTCGGCCTCGCCTTCGGCATGGCCGGGATCGGTGCAGCCGTGCTCGGCGCGCTCGCGGATCGTCTTGGCCTCGAGGCCGTCTACCGGCTGTGCTCGTACCTGCCGCTGCTCGGCCTGCTCACCGTCCTCCTGCCGGACATCGAGCGCCGGGATCCGCGACGAGCATGAGGCCGGTCAGCCCTGGCCGCGGCCGCTCAGCAGCTTCGCCGCACCCCAGGCGATCAGCACCAGGCCGAGCAGGGCGAGCAGCACGCCTGGCACGCCGATGACGAAGGCCCACAGCTTGAACTCGTTGTTCTTGAGCAGGGCGTGCACCGCCAGGACGCCCATGGCGGCGAGGCCGAGCGAGAAGACGACGAAGATCAGGCCGGTGAGGATCTTGACGATGCCGTCCTGGCGGGCAGCGGTGTCGTGGATCTCGGGGTAGGGGCTGGGCATGGGAGCGGGGCCGCGCGACGCGCCGGGATGGCGGTCGAGGCGGACGGTGCGGACGGAGCCTGCATCTGTGCCCATCGGCAGGTCACGCTAGCGGCATCCCGCCGGGGTCCAGCGACCGTCTGCAAGTACCCTGCACGGTTACGGACCTGGGTTGCGGCGGTCATCACGGCGCTAGCCTCGCCAGGATGACCACCCCCATCCGTGCAGACGACCTCATCCTCTTCCAGGGCGACAGCATCACCGATGCTGGCCGTTGCGGCAGCGCTGATGGGCTCGGTTCCGGCTACGTCGCGATGGTCCGCGCCATGCTCGTCGCGCGGCATCCCGGGCTGGCCGTGCGCATCGCCAACCGAGGCGTTGGCGGCGACCGCACCACGGAACTGCTCAACCGCTGGCGCCCCGACTGCCTCGACATCAAACCGCACGTCTTGTCGATCAAGATCGGGGTCAACGACGTGTGGCGCCTGCGCGGCGAATGGAACGGCCAGAAGTTCGTGCCCATCGCCGACTATCGCGCCAACTACGAGAAGCTGATCGCGCAGGCCCGGTCCGCCGGCGTGCGCGTCCTCGCCCTGGTCAGCCCGACGACCATCGCCGAGGAGAATGACAGCGAGCTGAGCCGGTTGCTCGAGGAGCGCGCCGCGTGCGTGCGCGACCTCGCGACGCGCAACGACGCAGTCTACGTCCCCGCCCGCGAAAACCTGCTGCGCGCCCTGCGCGAGCAGCCCGGCGTGCGTTGGACCAGCGACGGCTGCCACCCGACCGCGGCCGGCCACGCGCTGATCGCCGCGACCTGGCTGCAGGCGCTGGGGCTGTAGTCAGCTGGCAGCGACCGCCCACGCCGGTTCGGGATCGTAGCGCACCGATTCCAGGCATAGGCCATCGGGCGGTGCGACATTGCCGACCTTCGCTGCCTGGCGACCAGAGGCGCAGCAGGCGGCGAACTCCTCGAACGGCCAGCGGCCGGTGGCGACGGCGGCCATCGCTCCGACGAAGCCGCGCACCTGACGGTAGAGGAAGCCCGCGCCGCTGACGTGGAAGGTCAGGTCCTCGCCCGCGATGGTCCATTGCGCGCGGTCGATGCGGCGCACCGGATCGTCTCCGTCGCTGCCGTCATGGCGCAGGTTGGCGAAGCCGCTGAGGTCCTTGTCGCCGGGCAGCAGGTCGGCGCAGGCCTGCAGCAGATCGGTGCGGTCGAGGCGGCGCAGCCACCAGCAGCGCGCGTCGCGCACCGGGCGCACCGGGCGCAGGGCGATGCGGTAGCGGTAGGTCTTGCCGGCCGCGTCGCCGATGCTGTTGAAGCCGTCGGCGACGATGGCGGCGCGGCGCACGGCGAGGTCGGCAGGCAGGCGGTCGGTCAGCGCCTGGCACAGCACGGCCGGATCCCAGGTCCGCTCCAGCGCGACGTCGCAGGGCAGGTGCTCGGCGTCGACGCCGCTGTCGAGCCGGCTGCAGATGCGCACGTGGCGCTCGCCGCCATCGAGGCCGCCCACCGCTGCGAGCAGTTCGGCCTGCACCGTGCGATGTCCCTTCTGCCACTGCGTGCCGGCGAATTTCCGGCCATCGAGTTCAAGATCCAATGCAAACCGTGGCATATCCGTGGCCGCCGTGCCTTTACTGCGGAACGACGAACCACGAACGACGAACGACGAACCGGGGCAATGGCCTACTCCCCGTCGTCGACCAGCTCGGGCTCCGCCCACTCGCCGTCATCGTCGCTGCCGCCACGGTCGGCATGGCGTCCGCCGCCGGTGCGGCCGCGGAAGCTGAAGATGTCGCGGCGGTCGGGCGAGTTGACGGTGCCGCCGATCGGCCGGCTGATGCGCTTGCGATAGGCCAGCCAGGTGGTGCGCAGGGGGGCAAGCTCGGCGATGCCGCCGAAGGCGAGCAGGTGCAGGCGCCAGGTCGGGTCGAACCACGGGCTTTCGACGAAGCGGCTGACGCGGTTTTCACGATGGGTGAAGAACAACAGGTAGAGCTGGCCGCGCAGCAATTCGACCGCGGTGTTGATCAACCGCTTGGGCAGATCCATGTCGACGCCGAGCTGGCGCACCTCGCCCGTGACGCGGGCGGCGACGCGGTTGAACTGGTCGCGGCCCGGGTCGACGGTGTCGAGCAGGGGGACGAAGAGGCCGGCGGCGACCAGTTCGATCGAGTACCAGCGCTCCTGCTCGGCGTCCTCGTCGACGCGGTCGAGGAACTCGATGACCTGGTCGAGGCCGGCCGGGCCGATCGCCCGCACCCAGTCCGGATAGAGGTCGGCGAGCAGGTTGAACTTGGCCAGCAGGCGGATGCCCTCGGCGCGGTTCGCCTGGGTGAGGATGCGGAAGAACTCCTCGGTGACGCGGTGGCGGTTGGCCTTGAGCACGTCCCCGTGCAGCTCGGCGATCGCCGCGGCGGTCTTCTCCTCGATGGTGTAGCCGAAGCGGGCGGCGAACTTGATCGCCCGCAGCATGCGCACCGGATCCTCCTGGAAGCGCACCCGCGGATCGCCGATCGCGCGCACCAGACCGGCGTGGATGTCGGCGACGCCGCCGCAGTAGTCGATGACGGCGAAGTCGCGGATGTCGTAGTACAGGGCGTTGATGGTGAAGTCGCGCCGGAAAGCGTCGCTTTCCAGGTTGCCCCACTCGTTGTCGCTGTCGACGTAGAGGTCGCCATCGGCCGAGGGCGCCTCGGCGGCGCTGCGCAGGGTGGCGACCTCGATGTTCTTCGGGCCGAAGAACACGTGCACCAGGCGGAAGCGCTTGCCCACCTCGCGGCTGTTCTTGAACAGGCGGCGCAATTCGCGCGGGCGCGCGTCGGTGGCGACGTCGAAATCCTTGGGCCGGCGGCCCATGAGCAGGTCGCGCACCGCGCCGCCGACGAGGTAAGCCTCGTAGCCGGCATCCTTCAGGCGGTAGAGCACGCGCAGGGTGTCCTTGTCGACGTCCTGGCGGGAAATGCTGTGGTCGGGACGGGCGATGATGGTCGGGCCGTGCTGGACGTCGGGGGCGCGGTCTGCGCTCATGGAGGGACCTAGAAATCGCGTGCGACGACGAAGTCGGCCAGCTCGGCCAGCTGCGTGCGCGCGGTGGAGTCGGGAAGACGGAGGAGGTGCGCCTTGGCGGCGGCGGCAAGTTCGCGGGCGGTGGTCATGGCGCTGGCCACGCCGCCGCGCTCGGCGATCAGACGGCGGGCGGATTCGACCTGCTCGCGGCCCTCGGCGCGCAGCAGGCGCTGTTCGAGGTTGGCGCGCTCCTCGGGGAGGGCGGCGGCGAGCACGCGGATCAGCGGCAGGGTGACGCGGCCGCGCTCGAGGTCGGTCGCCAGGGTCTTGCCGACCTTCTGCGGGTCGCCGGAGAGGTCGAGGCAGTCGTCGACGATCTGGAAGGCCATGCCGAGGTCGCGGCCGAAGGCGGCGGCGGCGCGGCGCACCGGCTCGTCGCCGGCGAGGGCGCCGAAGAATCCGGCCAGCTCGGTCAGGGCGGCGGTCTTGCCGTAGATGATGCGGCGGTACTCGTCTTCGGAGAGGTCTGCATCGCGTGCCGACATCTGCTGGTGCAGTTCGCCTTCGCATACCGTGTTGGTGGCCGCGCACAGGCGGGTGACCAGCTCCAGCTCGCCGAGCTCGGCGACCATCGAGAAGGCACGCGTGTACATGAAGTCGCCGAGCAGCACGGCGGTGGTGTTGCCGTGGGTGACGTGCGCTGTGTCGCGCCCCCGGCGGGTGCCGGCGTCGTCGATCAGGTCGTCATGCACCAGGGTGGCGCTGTGGATCAGCTCCAGCGCGGCGCCCAAAGCATGATGCCGGGTGTCGGCCCCGCCGAGGCTCTCGGCGACCAGCAGGCAGAGCGAAGGACGCAGCAGCTTGCCGTGGAAGGGACCGAGCTGCCCGATCAGCGTCGCGACCCGTGGCTCGCGGCTGGCCAGGGCGGCGGTCATGGCCCCTTCGACCGCGGCGAGGTGGTCGGCGAGGGCCGGCAACGCTGCGATCATCGGGCCTCGGCGGCGGGCGAGCCGCCGCTGGGCGCCAGCTGGGCGAGCTCGGTGAGCACCTTGCCCAGCTCCTCGACCCGGATCGGCTTGCGCATGCAGGCGACGATCTGGGGATTGAGCCGGGCGAGCTCTTCGATGCGGGCGAAGGGTTCGTAGGCGCTGACCACCACCACGCGGCTGTGCGCCAGTTCGGGGCGATGGAGCAGCTCCTGGAGGACGGCGAAGCCATCCATGCCCGGCATCATGATGTCGAGGATGAGGACCTGCGGGCGTACGGTGCCGACCGCGATGCAGGTGTCGACGCCGTTGACCGCCTCGTGGATCGCGGCCTCGGGCACATAGCGCTCGACCACGCGCTTGAACAGCAGCAGCGCATCGGGGTGGTCGTCGGCGACGAGGACGTTGACCCGGTTGGGCACGGCACGACGCCCGCCGGAACCGTCGGCGGTGTTCTGGGTGATGCCGAACGAGGCGCAGAATTCCTCAAGGTCGGCCGGAATCACCCGAAAATGGCCGCTAGGCAGGCTGTAGGCTTTCAGCTGCCCCGAGATGATCCAGCGGTACACCGTGGTGCGACTGACGTTGCATCGTTTGGCGACGCTGCCGAGGCTGAGGTGGTCCGGATCCGTCATGTCGTTCCCTGGGACCGTACCCCCGGCTCCGGCGCCCGCAAGCAGGCGGGCACAGGGTCCGCGCTGGCGCGGCACGCAGCCGGGCCAGGATCCTCCGGCGGTGCGCATCCTGCTCGTCCGTCTCGGCGCCTTCGGCGACATCGTCCACACCCTGCCGCTCGCCGCCGAGCTGGCGGCTGCCGGGCATCATCTGGGCTGGCTCTGCGAGGACCGTTGGGCCTGCCTGCTGGAGGGCTCGCCGGCCGTTGCGGGAATTCATCGTCTGCCACGTAAAGTGATGCGGACTGCACCGTTACCGTACCGTCTGGCGACCCTGCAGCGGTTGGTCCGGGAGCTCCGTCATAGCCGCTACGACCTCGTCATCGACGCCCAGGGACTGGCCAAGAGCGGCATCCTGGCGGCGCTGGCAGGGGCCAAGCGGCGTCTCGCCCATGCCCCGCCACGCGCTCGCGAGCTGTCTTGGCTGGGCGCGAAGACCGTCCCGGCCACGGCCGAACACGTCATCGACCAGCAGCTCGGCCTGCTTGCCGGCCTCGGGATAGCACCGCCGGAGGCATGGCGCTTCCCCTTGCCAGCCTGGGAGGCCGAACGGACCTGGGCTCGGCGTTGGCTGGACGAGCACGGCCTCGACCGCGCCTGGATGATCAACGTCGGCGCCGGCTGGCCGACCAAGGTGTGGCCGGAGGAGCGCCTGCAGGCCTGCGCCGCCGCCTGCCGCGAACGCCCCGCCCTGCTGCTGTGGGGCAGCCCGAGCGAGCGCGCCGTCGCCGAGCGCATCGCCGCCGCGACCAGCGTCGCCATGGCGCCCGACACCACCATCCCGCAACTCGCCGGGTTGCTCGACCGCGCGGCAGTACTGATCAGCGGTGACACCGGGCCGCTGCATCTCGCCCGCGCCCTTGGCACGCCAGCGGTCGGCCTGTTCGGGCCGGTACCGATGGCGCGCAACGGCCCGCGCGGGCCGGCCTGGCGCAATCTCCAAGCGCCTGGAGCGGCGTGGGAGCGGCACGATGCCAGCAAGGTCGACATGTCGGCGATCACCGTCGACATGGTCCTGGCCGAAGCCACCGCGGTGGCGCGATGAGCCTGCCGCTGCAGCCGAGCGGCCAGCCCTGGTCACCCGGCCTGCGCCGTGCCGCCCTGGTGCTGCTGCTGGCCATCGCCGTGCTGCTGCTCGGCCTGGTCGCTCCTGCCCGGGTGCGGCCACCGCAACTCATCCTCGGCGGGCCTGACCGCGAACTGGACTACGCCCGCGAGGCGCGCCGCCTGATCGATGGGGCGCAGCGTCGGCTGTGGATGTCGATGTACGTGCTGCGGCCGGACGACGGCATCATCGGCGGGCTGCTCGATGGACTTGTCGCCGCCGCCGCCCGCGGCGTCGATGTGCGCGTCGTCCTCGACCGCGGCGCCGGCTGGGACGGCCAGCCCGACTTCAAGCACGAGGCGCCGGCGGCCTGGTTGGCGGCGCATGGCGTGCGCGTGCTGCTCGACGATGAGGAGGTCACCTCGCACGCCAAGGTGCTGGTCGCTGACAGCCGCCTGGTCTTGGCCGGCAGCCACAACTGGTCGCGTAGCGCCTTGGTGAAAAACCGCGAACTGTCCTGGCTGGTCGACGACGCCGAGGCCGCCGTCGACGTCGAGCGCTGGCTGGCTTCCATCCCCGGCTGGTAGGGCTTGCGGTGGGGCTCCTGCCCACAGCCTCGGCCGCATGGACCTCTCCACGCTGATCCGCGACGTCCCGGACTTCCCCAAGCCGGGCATCGTGTTCAAGGACATCACCCCGGCGCTACGCGATCCGTCCGCCCTGGCCCAAGCCATCGCCGAACTGTCCGCGCCGTGGAGCGGCCGCGGCATCACCGCCGTGGTCGGCATCGAGGCGCGCGGCTTCATCTTCGCGCCTGCGGTAGCACTCGAACTCGGCGCCGGCTTCGTTCCCGCGCGCAAGCCCGGCAAGCTGCCGTGGACCGCGGTGCGCCAGGCCTATGGCCTGGAATACGGCACCGATGCGATCGAAATGCACATCGACGCCGTACGGCCCGGCGACCGCATCCTGATGATCGACGACGTGCTGGCCACCGGCGGCACCGCCAACGCAGCCGTCACGCTGATCCGCCGCCAAGGCGCGACCGTGGTCGGCTGCGGCTTCCTCGTCGAATTGGGTTTCCTCAACGGTCGGCAGAAGCTGGATGTGCCGGTGCAGGCTGTCCTGAAGTACTGATCAGAGCGACAGCGCATACACCGCCACATCGGCATCGACCAGCGGATCGCCCGCCGGCTCGGCGCCGGTCGCGGTATCCAGGCAGATGCGCGAGCGCACGCGCCAGCCCTTCAGTTCGCACAGGTCCTCGAAGTCGGCGATGGTGACCAGGCGGATGTCGGGGGTGTTGTACCAGTGGTAGCGGGTCAGGCCGGTGGTCTCGGGCGCGCGGCCGAGACGCGACAGGCGCTCGCGGTGGCGGCGGTGGGCGGCGTTGGGGAAGCTGACGATGGCGGTGGCGCCGACCCGCAGCATCTCCTCCAGCACGTGCTCGACTCCGCGCACGGCCTGCAAGGTCTGCGACAGCACCACGACATCGAACGAGCGGGTGGCGAACTGCGCCAGTCCGGCCTCGATGTCGGCGTTGACCACATCGAGGCCGCGGCCGACCGCGAGGGCGACCTGGCGCTGGTCGAGCTCGACGCCGACCAGGCGGGCGTGGTCGCGGTCGCGCAGCCGGGCGAGCAGTCCGCCGGCGCCGCAGCCGAGGTCGAGCACGCTGGCGCCGGGTTTGATCAGGCCGCAGATGCGTTCGTAGTCGAGGCGGTCGTGGTAGAAGATCGCTCCCGCGTCGTGGCCGAGCGCGTCGACCGTGCGCGGCACGCTGCCAGAACCGCCGTCGACCACCGCCTGCACCAGCGGGCCGTAGATGTCGAGTTCGTTGGTCAGCAGGAATGCGTCATGGCCAGCGCGGCTGGTGATCTCGCACGAGCTGACCTGGCGGCCGGCTGCCAGCAGGGCGCGCACCAGCTCGCGGCTCTGAGCCGGCGGGAACAGCCAGTCGCTGCTGTAGGAGACGACCAGCCAGCGGCAGGTCGAGGCGGCCACCGCGTCGCGCAGCACGCTGGGATCGGCGCCGAGGTCGAAGCGGTCGATCGCCAGCGACAGGCGCAGGTAGGTGTTGGCGTCAAAGCGCTCGACGAAGCGCTCGCCCTGGTAGGCGAGGTAGCTGCCGACCGAGAACTGCGCCTCGAAGGCGGTGTCGAGCGGCCGCGGCCGGTGGCGGTCGGCCTCGAACTTGTCCTGCATCGACTCGCGCGACAGGTAGGTGATGTGGCCCAACATGCGCGCAATGGCGAGGCCGACCTCGGGGCCGTGCTCGCGACCGTAGTAGGCGCCGCCGGCGAAGTCGGGATCGCGGATGATGGCGTTCCTCGCCACCACGTCGAAGGCCAGGGCCTGGGCGTTGAGCCGGTGCGCGGTGGCGAGCAGGGCCACGGCGGCGACGCGCTGCGGGTGGCGGGTGGCCCACAGCATCGCCTGCATGCCGCCCATCGAGCCGCCGACCACGGCGCGCAGCCGCTCGATGCCGAGGTGGTCGATCAGGGCGGCCTGCGAGCGCACCACGTCGCCCATGGTGATCTCGGGGAAGGCCGGGCCGTAGGCAGCGCCGCTGCGCGGATCGATCGAGTCCGGACCGGTGGTGCCGCGGCAGCCGCCGAGGACGTTGGCGCAGATGATGAAGAAGCGTCGGGTGTCGAGGTGCTGGCCGGGGCCGACCAGGCAGTCCCACCAGCCCGGATCGTCGCTCTCGTCATGGCGGGCGACATGCGAGTCGCCGGAGAGGGCGTGGCACACCAGCACGGCATTGTCGCGCTCGGCGTTCAGCGTGCCGTAGGTCTCGTAGGCGATGGTCAGCGCAGGCAGCGCGCCGCCACGCTCCAAGGTGAAGGGACCGGGCAGGTCGAGGCGCTTCGCATGGCGGAGCGGCCGGGCACTGCGCGCGCCGTCGCTCGACGCGGCGAAGGTGTCGGCGGTGGTCATCGCGGCGAGTGTGGCGGAGCGGATGGCGGCGCCAGGGTGCAACGCAGGTGCGGGTCGAGGCTGGCGAGGTGGCGGGCGAGATCCTCGTCCTCGGCCAGCAGCGGCCGGGCGGTGCGTTGCAGCTGGGCGTGCGGCAGGGGGATCAGGCTGCCCAGCTGGAGCAGGCCGACGCCGGGCGGCACGCGGGCCGGGGCGCGGCCGGCGCACAGCATGGTGCCAGCCTCGCCGTCGATGAGGCGGCGGGCCGAGCCGGGCAGCCAGGCGTCGCCGCCCTCCAGGCGATCCGGCATGGCCAGCAGCACGCATTCCTCGCCGGCCAGGGCCCAGACCAGCGCGCCGGCGGCGTCCATCGGCGTCGGCATGGCCAGCCACCAGCGTCCCAGACCGCGCTCAGCCGGCGGCCACGGCAGGTCGGCGGGGTTGGCGAGCAGCTTGAGCGGCAGCTGCATGCGGCCGATCAGCGCGAGCTCGCCGGCCCAGGCGCCGAGCGGCGTGCCGGCCGGCAATTCCCAGACCACGCGACGGCCATCGCCGGCGATCCAGGCCAGGGCGAGGAGCGCGGCGCGGTCGCAGCCCCAGCGCGGATCGCGTGCCGGCAGCAGCAGCAGCGGTTCGCGGGCAGCGCTGGCGCTCAGCGCCTGGGCCGAGGTACCAGCCGGCCACGTCGGTCGCAGCTCGCGTCCCAGGCTGGCGAGCCGCACCGGTTGGCGTTCGCGTGCGTTCAGCGGTTCGCAGGGCAGTCCGGGATCGGCGGCGGGGAGCAGCGTGAGGTTCGGCAGCGCCAGCCGTTTGGCCAAGGCCAGCGCTGCGACGACCAGCGGATCATCGCGTCGCGCGGATGGCACCACGGCGGCGGCGTGCCCGCCGCGGGGTTGCTCGATCCAGGCCGCACCGACCGCCAGCGCCAGCGCTTGGCCGGGATCGCCGGCGGCGAACTGCCTGACTCGACCGGGGAAGGCGGTGCGGGCGGCGAGATCGGCGAGGTCACCCATGTGATTCCTGCACGCTAGTCCGACAGCGTGCAGGGCAACCGCTCAGCTCAGCGCTGCTTGACTAGCGTTGCAGCGGCTGCAGCGACCTCGGCTGCGTGGCCGTCCACCTTGACCTTGCGCCACTCCTGGACGATCTGGCCCTTGGCGTCGACCAGGAAGGTCGAGCGCTCGATGCCCCAACTCTTCTTGCCGTACATGTTCTTCTCCTTCCACACCCCCAGTCCTTCGGCCAGGACGTGCTGCTCGTCTGCCAGCAGGACGAAATTCAGCTTCTCCTTGGCGATGAACTTGGCGTGACGCTCGAGCGAATCAGTCGACACGCCGAACACCGGCACACCGAGCTTCTTCAACGCCGGCTGGCGGTCGCGGAAGTCGCACGACTCGGTGGTGCAGCCCGGGGTCATGTCGCGCGGGTAGAAGTAGAGGACGTACGGGCTGCCGGCCAGACTCTTGGACGAGTGCGTCGCGCCGTCGGATCCGGGCAGGCTGAAGGCAGGCATGGCGGTCATGGCGTGGCTCCTGGGCGTGGGATAGCGCAGCTGCCTGACCCGGCCAAGCCGGAGCGCGGCAGCCTTCGACGGATCAGGGGAACGGGGCTCTGGCGTCCTTGGCCGGCTTGGGCAGGGCGCGCATCGCCTCCTCGAGCTTGTCGAACGTCTCCTGGGTCGTGCCCCCGACCAATTCGTTCGCTGCCACGGTGCCGTCAGCATTCACCAGGATAAGACTGGGGATGCCGTCGACGCGCCAGGCGTCGTCCAGTTCGCCGTCCCAGCCGAGGCTCTCGCCGACCACCGGCCAGGTGATGGCGTGCTTGGCGAGAAAGGCGGGCAGGTCGCCCATGGTCTGGGGATTGTCCAGGCTGACGCCGATGATGTGGATGTCGGGATGCTGGGCGGCGAAGCGCGCCACAGCCGGGGCGACGGCGGCGCAGGGCGCGCACCAGCTGGCGAAGAAGTCGACCAGGACCGGTTTGCCGCGCAGGGCGGCGAGGTCGAACGGCTGGCCGGGCTTGTCCAGGCGGGGCGCCTTCAGCGCCGGTGCCGGCTGGCCGACCATGCGATCGCCGGCGGTGATCGCACTGGCGGCGACCTCGGCGGCGGCGGGGTCGGCGACTCGGGCTTGGATCCATGCCAGCACCTCAGGCGGCTTGGCCCCGCCGCGCTCCATCGTGGTCAGGCGGAGGAGGTAGACCGGGATGCGTTCGGCTGGTGGCACGTCCTTGAGCAGCGCCAGCGCCGCATCGAGCGCGGTGAGGGCGGCCGGGATGTCGCTCGGCTTGCGCTCGTCGTTCAGCGCCATGCCCAGTTCGGCCCGGGCGATGTGCAGGTGCGCCGCGGCACGCGGGCCGGCTTCTCCGGCAGCGGCCAGGGCATCGAGTTCGGCGATGGCGGCCTCGCGCGAACCGTCGCGGAGCAAAGCTCGGGCGGCGGCGGCACGCGCCAGGGCGGCGCGCTCGCGCAGCGGGTCGGTCAGCGCGGCGTCCTTCATCACGGCGGCGGCGATTTCGGCACAGCGCAGCGGCTGGTGGCCGTCGAGCCAGGACTCGGCCAGGGCCAGGCGTACGGTCAGACGCTCGATCGGCGGCAGGTCGGCCCCTTCCAGGGCAGCGGCAATGGCCTCGGCACGCGCCGTCGAACCCGGCTCTTCGCGCTGCACCTCGGTCAGCGAGGCATCGGCGACGGCAAGGACGTCGCTGGCGCTGGCGGCGCGCAGCAATGCGGCGGCAGCAAGCAGAACGACCAGGCGCATCAGCGTACCGCCAGCACCGCGACGCGGATGGTCGGCAGCTGCGACGTGGCCGCCGCCGGTTCGAGCCAGGACAGGCGCAAGCCGTCGTGGCTCCAGCGCGGGCGAGATCCGGCCACCGCGACGCGCTCGGTCCAGCCGTCGGCGCGCAGCGTCCCGACCCAGACTCCGCCGTCTTCGCCGATCCAGGCCAGGAGATCGGCCAGCGGATGCGGCTCCGGATCGCGGGCGCCATTGCGGACGGTCACGGCCGGGGCAGCGGGCCCGGCGAGGTGGACGATGCGGGTGCCGCCAGCCCACCACGGCTGGCCGGGCGGGGCGGGTGCCAGCAGCACGGTTGCCAGCAGCCCACCGTGGCGGGTCCAGGCCGCCTGCATCCCATCGGCGATGTCGTCGACCTTGCCAGCGCGCCAACGCACATGCATGAGTCCCGGCGTCTCGCGGCCGGTCCACCAGTCAGGTTCGAAGGCCGGGGTGTCGCGCCAGCACAGGCCCGGGCCGTCGGGCTGCGGTACGGCATCGAAGCCTTCGCCGAACTCCTCGATGCGGCCTCGGCTGTCGATGTAGATGAGGCGGTTGCCGTCCTGGGCCACGATGCGGTTTCCGCCGGCCGGGCGTGGCGTGGCGCCGCGTTCGCTGAGGTGGTCCTTCGCGATCGGCTTGCCGCCGGCCATGGTCACCAGGGTGATGCCGTCGGTGGGTACGGTGACTGTGCCATCGGGGGCGCGGCGGGCGTTCCAGCCCGGGCCGAAGACGAACTGGTCGCGGTTGAGCCAGCGCGCGTTGTGGCATTCGCGCCGGTCGTCTGAGGCGAAACGCTGCTCGCCCTGGCCACCCTCCTCGAAGGTCGAGAAGCCGCCCATCGATCGCGCCAGGATGATGTTCGCCCCCGGGTTCCATTCCGGGGTCGGATTGACCACGCTGGCCTGCCAGCCGTAGGTGCGGATAGGCTCGAGTCTCGTCTCCAGCGGCTCACGGTTTCCCGAGCAGCCGGCGACCAGCACGACGAGGGCGAGGAGGAGCATTCGCATGGCTATTTCCAGGCCGTGACGGTGAGCACGGCGGTGCCGGCGGCGTCGTCGAGACGGGCGAGGCGTCCGTCGGCGTCGGCGGTGGCGCGATATTGGCGGCCGCCGATGACCACGGCGCCATCCTGCCACGAGGCGGTGGAGGCCGCTGCCGGCGGACCGAAGAGGTCGGCGATCGGTACTTCGCCGTTGCTGCCGGCCCGCCAGGCCAGGACCAGCATGACCGGCGCCAGGCGTTCGTCCCAGCCGCGCGGCATGGCGATGTCGCGCTCGTCGCTGTCGGGGGCGCTGTCGGGGGCGCTGTCCTTGCCCACCACGATGGGGCGTTCGAGTTCGCGCACGACGTGGTAGCCTGTCTTGGTCGGCAGGGCCTGCTGGGTGGTGTCGCGTCCGTTCCAGGCCATCAGGCGCAGGCGCTCGTCGAGCAGCAGGAAGGGGCAGTCGACCAGGTGCGCGCCGGCCACCATCTCGGGCTTGGGCGGAGTGTAGAGCAGTTCCAGCATGCGATGGTTGCCGAAGCGCGCCTCAGGCAGGTTCAGCCTGGCCCAGAAGCGCTCGCCGTTGAAGGAGCCGTGGACCTCGACCACACCGGCGGGTGCGTTCGGCAGCAGGTCGGCGGCGGGTAGCATGAACGCCACCAACAGGATGCATACGATTCTCATGCTCATGCAGACCTCCAGCGCCGCGAGGCCCAGGCCAACCGGGCGGTGATCAGGCCGGCCCCGCAGGCGGCCAGGCCGAGGATGTAACGACGCCAAGGATGGGATGCGCTCACGTCGATGATGAACGCAGTACCATCCGGATCGTTCGCACTCCAGAACGCCCGGACCAGGGTCTGTCGGCCCTGGTGGTCGGGCAGCACGCGGGCGGCGACCGACTCGACCTCGGCGTCAGGCAGCACCGGGTCGTCCATCGGGCGGAAGAACTGGTTGCGCTGCAGGTCCCCGAGGATCCAGCGGCCGGGCGAAACCTCGACCTCCCACACCGCGCGCAGACTGACCTCGCCTTCGGGCTGCGGAATACGATAGATGTCCAGTACCCGGGCGTGCCCGCGCTCGTAGGTCATGAAGGCGCGGCTGAGCGGCCAGCACAACAGCAGGCCGATGAGCGCGGTGATCAGCCCGAACGCGATCAGGACGCGACGCACTGCGCCGCCCTCAAGCGTTCCACAGGCCGCTGAGCCGTCCGGGGGCCAGCTTGCCGGTGTCGTCGGCGACCGGGCAGCGCTCGGTCAATTCGGAGGCGCTGAGCTCGCCGAGGTCGAGGCGCAGACGCACACCGGCATTGGTCTGGCCGGGCAACGGCAGGCCGGTGTGGTCGAGCATGCAGGTGCGGTGCACGCCACCCCACAGGTCGACGGTCTTGCGGTCGGCCCGCACCAGGGCCAGATTCCGGGTCCAGCCGTGCTCGAACAGGCCCTGACGCAGGCGGGCGAAGCTGCGCGACTCGATGCGCACGCCCTTCCAGTCCGCCTCGAGCGGGCGCTGGCACACGTACCAGGCGAGCAGCCGCGAGAGCTGCGGATCGGCCAGGCCGCCCCACAGGCAGATTTCGTTGTCGACGACTTCAAGCCACGGCTGGTGATGTTGCTCGGCCCAGGCGGTCAGCGGGCGGTCGGCGAGCGGCCGGCCGGCGGCCGGCGTGGCGGCGGCGAAGAGCAGG
>JALHRW010000022.1 GCA_022841245.1 Planctomycetota bacterium | reverse complement strand
CAGGCGCGCGGCGGCGCGGGCGAGGAAGGCGCGCACCAGCGGCGGCAGGTCGTCGGGGCGTTCGGACAGCGGCGGAACGGCGATGTGCAGGGTGCCGAGTCGGCAGGCAAGATCATCGCTGAACGCGCCGTTGGCGGCGAGCCGGGCGAGATCCCGCCGGCTGGCGGCGACGATGCGGGCGGTGGCGGTTGGCAGGGCGGTGGCCAGTACGGTCTGCGCCTCGGGCGAGAGGGCATCGACCTCGTCGAGGAACAACGTGCCGGCGGCGGCAGTGATGCGTCCCGCGACTTCATCCACGGCCAACGCGGTGCAGCCGACATGGACGAACGGTTCGTCGCGTCGCGCACCGTGGCGATGCAGTGCGCGCGCCAGCACCTCCTTGCCGACTCCGGCCGGGCCGCTGAACAGCACCGCCACGCCGGATGCGGCGGCAGCGGCGAGGCGGCGGTAGACCTCCTGCATGGCTGGCGAACCACCGACGATGCCATCCTCGTCGAAGGCCGTCCCCGGCCGCGCCGAGGCGGCCAATGGCGTCTCGCCGAGCGCCCGCCGGACCACGGCGATGGTGCGGTCGAGATCGAGCGGCTTGGGCAGGTAGTCGAAAGCGCCCTTGGCCACCGCCTCGACCGCGGTCTCCATGGTGCCGTGCGCGGTCATCACCACGACCGGCAGGTCGGGGCGGTCGGCGCGCAGCGTCGCGAGCAGATCGAGACCGCTTTCGCCAGGCATGCGGATATCGGTAACCACGACATCGACGCCGGCCTTGACCCGGCGCCTGGCGGCGGCGGCATCGGCAGCGACCAGCACGCGCCAGCCGGCCTTTGCCAAGGCCCGCTCCAGGGCCCAGCACACCGCGGCGTCGTCGTCGACGATGAGCACCTGGGGGATATCTCGGTCCGGCATGGACCTGTTATCCGCGCGGGCGGAGGTTTGACAACGCCGGGTGGGAGGCGTTATGCTGGACGGATCCGGAGGTCCCTATGCGAACCGCACTTGCTGCCAGCCTGCTCGCACTCGCCACCGCCCCGCTGGTGGCGATGGATTCGCACATCGTCGGCCCGCGTGCCCTGGGCATGGGCGGCACCGGCACCGCCGCCACCGACGACCATACCGCGGCGTTCTGGAACCCGGGCATGTACGGTTTTTTTGGCCGCACCGGCGAGGAGGACGCCAAGCTGCCGGCGGATCCGAATTTCGTCGGTCGCAAGAACTGGGGCGTCGGACTGGCCGATGTCGGGGTGCAGGTCGAGGTCCGTGGCCAGCTCGCTGACTGGATCCAGCAGTTGGAGGGCGTCGACCTCGGCAGCCTGGCGGACCTCGGCGGGGCGGACGCCACGGCGGACGACCTCAAGGTCGCGATGACTGCGGCCAGCCTGATCCAGTCGTTCAACGCCAAGGTCGACAACGCCGTGGTCCTGGTCGATGCCGGTGTGCTCGACCTGCGCATCATGCATGTCGGCATCGGCCTGCGGCAGTTCACCGAGGGCGTCGTCTCGGTTGCCGATCTCGACCGCGTCAATCTCGGCTTCGGTGCGAACACGGCAGCGATCCTCGCCGGCATCACCGATGTCGCTGCGACCCCGGCTGGCTGGACCGCCGGGCATACGCCGACTCTGATCACCGGCGCCACCGCCGACGCCGTGGCGCAGGCCCTGGGGGCTGCCAGCTATGCTGCCGCCAACGCGACGCAGCAGGAGGCGATCAGCAAGCTGGATTACGCAGCCGGCCAAGCCGGTCTCACGCCCGAGCAGGTTGCGGCGATGGGCGCCGCCGGTGGCGTGCTCAATCTCGCGTTGAACGCCACTGGCGACATCGAGGACAATCAGACGGCGGTGTTCACCGGCGGATTCAATGTCACCGAGGTGCCGCTGACGGTCGGCTGGGCGCTGAACGACAACATCTCCATCGGCGGCAACCTGAAGCTCATGGTCGGCCGGGTCGCGGCGGCCAAGGTCAGGCTGCAGTCGGAAACCGATGACTTGACCAGCCTGCTGCAGGACGCCTTCAATGAATCCAAGCAGACCGTCACCGCCGGCCTCGACCTTGGCATGGTTGCGCGCTGTTCATGGGCCCAGGCCGGGCTGACGGTGCGCAACCTCAACCGCCCGGTGCTCAAGGGCGGGGAGTTCCGCGATGCCGATGGGGAGACGTTTACCGTCGACGATGTCGACCTAGATCCGCAGGTCGCTCTTGGCGTGGCCCTCTACCCGTGGGAGACGGTGTGCCTGACCGCGGACATAGACATCACCGAGAACCGCACCGTCATCGCCACCACCAGCGGAAGGACGCTGGCGGCAGGGATCGACCCGCGGCTCGAGGTTGCCTACGCGACCCAGCGTCTGGGCGCGGGTGTGGAGTGGAATGCGCTGCGCTTCCTCGCTCTGCGCGCCGGCGCTTCCAAGGATCTCGCCGAATCCGAGACCGGCACGATGCTGCACGCCGGCCTCGGGCTGAACTTGTGGGCCCTGCGCTTCGATCTCGCCGGGGCAATTTCGACCGAGACCGCCACGGTCGACGGCACCGACTATCCGCGCGCCATCAACCTCGGTGTCGGACTCACTGTCGATTTCTGAGTTCCACGATGGCCAGGTAGCGTTGCAGCTTGGTCGCCGGCTGTGGGGTCCAGGCAATGCCCCAACTGGTCAGCTGGGCGGACCAGCGCTCATGCGCGGCCTGCGGCTGCGGCGTCTCGATCTCCAGTTCGTGGTCGATCGGGCCGCCGAAGTCGCTGCGGTCGAGGCACAGCAGATGCGGGCCGTCGTGCCACTCGAGACGGTGGTTGGCGAAGCCGCCGAAATCGCGCAGCGGGGCACCGGCGAGGGCCGCTGACCATTCCTCCGGCAGCTCGGTGGGCACCACGTCCCAGGCGGCAGCCGGCAGCTCGCGCTCCCACTCGTCGTGGCGGTGCGTACCGAGGCTGTCGACCGAGCCCCTGGCTTTGCAGGTCAGGATGACGCGCGCGTTCTCGCGGCGCAGGCGCACCGAGCGGCGGGCGGCGCGCAGCCGGCCGTCGCTGCTGTCGAAGAAGCGGTTGGTCTGCTCGAGGACATGCGGCTGGCCGAGCAGTTCGCTGATCCGGCGCTGCAGCTCGGCGTGGCCGTCGGCATCGAGCCGCCATTTCAACTCGATTTCGAGCGGAATCATCGCGCAGTCTCGACGTCGTGGAACGCGACCCATTGCGCCGGGGCGGCCGCCAGCATCCGGCTGGTCGCGGCGGCGATGCGGCCGGTCAGTTCGGCGACCTGGCGGCCACGCGGGATGGCCGGATCCGGCCGCAGCGGCTTGCCCACCAGCAGGGCGAAGGCGCCAGGACTGCTGCGTGCCAGCAGCATGGGGATGATCGGGGCGGCGCTCTGCACCGCCAGGGCCGCCGGGCCGCTGGGCAGGCGGGTGTGCCGGCCGAGGAACACGCCGTCGATGCCGCGGCCGCTGTAGTCGCGGTCGACGAGCACGCCGAGTATCTTGCCGTCGCGCAGGGCGCGCAGCAGGGCCAGCGGGGCGCGGTCGAGGGTGACGGTACGGCAGCCCCAGCGGCCGCGTCGTTCGGCCAGCCAGCGGTCGAGGGCCGGATCGCCATAGGCCAGCGCCGGGGCGAGCAGGCCATCGGTCAGCCGGAGGTGGTGCAGGGCGGCAGCGAGCATGTCCCAATGGCTGTGCACGGTGGCGAGAATGGCCGGCCCACGCAGCGGTCGGGCGGCGAACACCCGCCACGGGTCATGGACGGTGATGACGCCTGGCCCGAGCCAGTTGTCATGGTGCAGGCGGGCCGCCTCGGCCAGGGTCAGGGCGAACTCGGTGTAGCTGCGTCGGACTGCCCGGCGCAGCGGATCACCGGCGGGGACCGCAGCCGAGAGGTTGCGCGCCACGGTGCGCCGGCCGTGGCCGTCGACCAGCCAGGCCGCCGTGGCGACGGTGTAGGCCACGGTCCGCGCGAGGCCCAGTGGCATGGCGTCGGCTGCGCCGGCCACGCCGCGCATGGCCAGTCGGCGCAGATCGGGCAGGAAGGCGAGCAGGTCGCGTGCCACTAGGCCGGCTTCCCGTCGACGAAGACCAGGCGCAGCTGGCTGCTGCCTTGCCAATGGTGGAGCTCGGGCCGCACCAGCAGGTCGAGGCGGCGGCCCGGCGCGGCGACGTCGCCGAAGATCGCCTTGCCGCGCCACGCCAGCAGCTCCTTCATCCCGCCGCCGGCGTCGGTCAGCGGCCCCTTGAGGTGCTCGCCCTCCTTGCCGAACAGCTTGGGCCGGCCGGCGAAGGTGGCGTCGGCCAGGCGCAGGACCGGCTCGCGGTTGCCGGTGCCGAACGGCCCCATCGCCTCGAAATGGCGGAAGAAGTCGGCATCGAGCTCGTTCAGCGCGACCTCGGCGTCGTAGTCGGTGCGTGGCACCAGCGAGCCCGGGGCGATGCGGCTGGCGACGTGGCGTTCGAAGGCCTCCTTGAACGCCTCGACCTGTCCCGCCTCCAGGGTGATGCCGGCGGCGATGGCGTGGCCGCCGCCCTTGGTCAGGACGTGGCGGCAGGCGTCGATCGCTTCGCCGAGATGGACCGAGGCGATCGAGCGCAGGCTGCCCTTGGCCTGGCCGTCGTTGATCGCGATGACCGCTGCGGGCTTGCCGAAGCGGTCGACCAGCCGGCTGGCGACGATGCCGACGATGCCCTGGTGCCAGCCCTCGCCGGCGTAGACCAGGGTGGCGCGCGAGGACAGGGCGGGATCGCCCTCGGCCTGGGCGATGAGGTCGGCGGTCAGCGCCTGGGTGATGCGGCGGCGCTCGTCGTTGCCGGCGACGATGCGTTCGAGCACCGGCCCCGTGCTGGCGGCGTCGCGGGCGGTGAGCAGCTCGATGTTGGCCATGGCGCTGTCCATCCGTCCGCTGGCGTTCAGCAGCGGCGACAGCTTCCAGCCGACGTCGGCGGCGGTCGGCTGGCCCTCGCCCAGACCGGCCTCGGCGAGTAGCGCGCGCAGACCGACATTGCCGGTGCGTGCCAGCTCCTTGAGTCCGTGGTGCACCAGGATGCGGTTCTCGCCGTCGAGGGGTGCGCAATCGGCGACCGTGCCGACCGCGACCAGGGCGAGGGCGTCGGTGAGGAAGCTGCGCAGGCGGTCGGTCACCTTGTCCGAGCCGCTGAGGACGATGGCGGTGGCCCAGGCCAGTTTCCACGCCACGCCGACCCCGGCGAGGTGCTTGTCGGGATAGGTGCAGTCCGGCCGGTTGGGGTTGATCACCGCCGTGCATTCCGGCAGGTAGCCCTGCGGCAGGTGGTGGTCGGTGATGATGACGTGGCAGCCGGTCGCCTCTTCGATGCGCCTGGCCCAGCCGCCGTCGGCGATGCCGCAGTCGACCGTCACCATGAGCTGGGCGCCGTGCGCCTTTACCGCCTCCAGGCTGCTGTCCGACAGGCCGTAGCCGTCGATGCGGCGGTGCGGGATCCACACGATCGCCTCGTGCGAGCAGGCGCGGCAGAACAGCGCCAGCAGCGAGGCCGAGGTCGAGCCGTCGACGTCGTAGTCGCCGTGGATGAGGATGCGCTGGCGTCCGTTTATGGCGGCGGCCAGCCGCATGGCCGCGGTCTCCATGCCCGCCATCAGGCCGGGCTTGTGCAGGCCGGCCAACTTCTTGGCCAGGAAGGCTTCGGCCTGGGCCGGACCTTCGACCCCGCGCAGGGCGAGCAGCGTGGCGACGAGCCGGGAGACGCCGAGTTCGTGTTCGAGCTCGGCGACCAGGTCGGGGACGACGTCGCGCCGCTGCCAGGCGCGGGAGGGGGTCAGCATGGTATCCCGGCAGGATGGCGTCCCCGGCGCCCCGGCAACCGCCATGCACCTATCTGGCGCAGCGCACCCAGACCGCCATGGCGCCCGCCTTGCGGTTGTCCCAGGCATAATAGGGGACGAAGGTCAGCGGGACGGTCTTCGCCGCAGGCGCGGCGGTGCGGTACAGGCCGCCGGCGAAGGGCTGCTCGCGGTGGCCGCGGGCATGCAGCGTGATGACGCTGCCGAGCAGGCGAGGCTGCGCCTTGATTGCGATACGGGCGCTGTCCGGCAGCACTACCGCGTCGAGGTCGGCGCCGTTGTCGCAGCCTTCGAGGCAGTAGAGCAGCGGCCCGCGCTGGATGGCCACCCGGCCGGCGTCGTGACGTACGCGCGGGTCGGCATGGATACGCTCGGCCGGCATGGCCAGGACCAGCTCGACGCGATCGCCAGTGCTCCAGGTGCGGGCGATCTCGGCGAAGCCATCGACCAGCTTGGCCTTCACCACCTTGCCCGCGACGTGCACTGACCACGAAACGCACCAGGCCGGGATGCGCAGCCGCAGGCGGAAGATCTGTGGCGTAGCCGGCGAGAGCGTCAGCGCGATGCGTCCATCCCAGGGGTAGTCGGTGGTGACGGCGACGCCGACCTCATGGCCATCGACCGCGGCGGTGAAGCTGCCGGCGGCGTAGAGGTCGAGGGACAGCAGCCCCTTCCCGGTCGAGGCGACGTAGCCGCCGAGCGAGGCGAGCAGGCGCGAGATGTTGGGCGGACAGCAGCTGCAGCCGAACCAGTCCTGGCGGTGGTGGCCGCCGAGGCTGGCGAGGGGGTTCTCATAGAAGAACTTCCGTCCGTCCAGGCTGATGCCGGCGAGCATGGCGTTGTACAGGCTGCGCTCCAGCACGTCGAGGTAATGCGCCTCGCCGGTGCGCAGGTGCATGCGCCGGGCCCACAGGATCAGGCCGACCGAGGCGCAGGTCTCGCAATAGGCGGTCTCGTTGGGCAGGTCGCGGTCGAAGGTGAAGCCCTCGTTGTGGCGCGAACTGCCGATGCCGCCGGTGACGTACATGAGGCTGCCGGTGGTATGGTCCCACAGCTTGCCGAGGGCGCGTTCGAGTCCGCGGTCGCGGCGTTCGTCGGCCACGTCGGTCATGGCGCAGTAGAGATACATGGCACGCACGGCGTGACCGACGACGCGATCCTGCTGGCGGACCGGGAGATGGGCCTGGGAGTAGGAGTAATCCTCTTTGCCCCGCTCCTCTTCCGGTTTCAGACTGTCGAAGTAGTGCGGCTTGGCCCCGCGCTGATCGACCATGAAGCGGGCGAGATCGAGGTAGCGCTGTTCGCCGGTGGCGCGGCCGAGGCGGACGAGGGCGAGTTCGACCTCCTCGTGGCCGCAATAGCCGCGGCGCTGGCCGGGCTTGGGTCCGAAGTCGCGGTCGATGCAGTCGGCGAGGCGGATGCACACGTCGAGCAGGCTGCGGCTGCCGGTGGCGGCGTGGTGGGCGACGCCGGCCTCGATCATGTGGCCCATGCAGTACAGCTCGTGGTCGGGGAAGTGCTTCCAGCGCTCCTGGGGGCGCACCACGGTGAAATGCGAATTGAGGTAGCCATCGGGCTGCTGCGAAGCGGCGATGTCGGCGATGACCGTCTCGAGCCGAGCCGCCAGCGCCGGATCCGGGTGGGTATGCAGGCTGTACGAAGCGGCTTCGATCCACTTGGCCACGTCGGAATCCCAGAAGATGTGCGGCTGGTTCGGCTGGCCCGGCTTCCACTGCAGCTTGAACGCTTCGATGCGGCCGGTCTTGCGGCACTGCTCCTCATTGGCCGGGATGGCCCGCTCGCGGTTCACCCGCTGCTTGGGTGCCCAGAACCGGTCGGTGAGGCGGACGGCGGTGAAGGGGATGGCGCTGAGGATGCTCATACCGGCATGCTAATCACCTTCCTCTTGCTGTGAAAGATGGCATATGCGATGCTCAGAGAGACTATTCCGACATGTTCATCCCCACCCCAGCCCCGTTCGTCGGTTATCACGCGGGCCTCTTCGTCTCACGGCGGGATGGCGGCCAGCGCCACGCCGAACGCACCATCGACAGCCATGAGTTGATCGTGGTGCGCAGCGGTGTGCTGGGGATGCACGAGGACGACGAGCGCATCGAGGTCAGCGCCGGCGAGGCCCTGGTGCTGACCGCCGGACATCGCCATGGCGGCACTGCCGACTACGGGCACGACCTCTCCTTCCACTGGTTGCACTTCTGCTGCCCGACTCCGCACGACGGACTGGAGCTGCCCCGCCACAGCCGGCCGCGCCGGCCGGACCTGCTCATGGAGCTGATGGCGCGCTACCAGGACGACCGCATCTCGGGGGCTGCGACGCCGGCGACCTCGGGGTTGCTGGTGCATCTCATGCTGGCGGAGCTGGCCGCGGCGCCGCCGGCGCGGGCGGTGGGCGGGGCGACGGCGCACCTCGTCGGCCGGGCCGAGGCGTGGATCGGCCACCACTACCATGAAGCGGTCTCGACCAGCGACGTCGCCCGTGTGCTGGACTGCAATCCCGATCATCTCGGCCGGGCCTTCCGCATGGTCACCGGACGCACCCTGGTGCAGGCCCTGCATGCCAACCGCCTGAGCGAGGCCCGTCGCCGGCTGATCGAGACCTCCGAGGACATCGCCGCCATCGCCCGCGATTGCGGCTTCGGCGATCTGGCTCATTTCCGCCGCATCTTCCGCCGTACCACGGGAACGGCGCCGGGCGCCTTCCGCGCCCTGCATGCGCGGACCAACGTCAATACGTTCTGATCAGACGCGCAGCACGCCACCGGTGTCGGCGCTGGTCGCCATCGCCTGGTAGCGCTTCAGCCAGCTGCCCTTGATCGCCTTGACCAGCGGCTTCCACGCCGCCCTGCGCTGGGCCAGTTCGGCTTCGGGCACCAGCAGTTGGATGCTGCGCTTGGCGATGTCGTAGCTGATCCGGTCGCCATCCTTGACCAGCGCGATGACGCCGCCGGCAGCCGCTTCGGGGCTGACATGGCCGATCGAGGCGCCGCTGGTGCCGCCGCTGAAGCGGCCGTCGGTGACCAGCGCCACCTTGCCGGCCAGGCTCGATCCCTTGATGTAGCTGGTCGGGGCGAGCATCTCCTGCATGCCCGGACCGCCCTTGGGACCCTCGTAGCGGATGACCACGACGTGGCCGGGCTTGACCTTGCCGCCGAGGATGCCGGCGCAGGCGTCCTCCTGGCTGTCGAAGACGATGGCTTCGCCGGTGAAGGCGAGCATCTCGGGGAGGACACCGGCAGTCTTCACCACGCAGCCGTTGCTCGCGAGGTTGCCCATCAGGATGGCGAGGCCGCCGTCCTTGGTGTAGGCGTTGGCCACCGTGCGGATGACCTTGGCGTCCTTGGTCCGCTCGTTCTTCAGCAATTGGGCCCAGGTCTGGCCGAGAATGGTGTTGCACGACAGTTCAAGCAGGCCGACGGCCCCCAGTTCGCCGAGGATGGCGTAGATGCCGCCGGCGAAGTGGACGTCCTCGATGTGGTGGTCGCCGTTGGGCGCGATCTTGGCCAGGCACGGCACCCGCCGCGAGATCATGTCGATGCGGCGGATGTCGTAGTCGATGCCGGCCTCGCGGGCGATGGCCAGCAGGTGCAGCACGGTGTTGGTGCTGCCGCCCATGGCGACGTCGAGGGCGACGGCGTTGTCGAAGACCGCCTGCGAGATGATCTTCGACGGCGTCAGGTCCTGCTTGACCAGTTCGATGACGTGCCGCGCAGCCTGCTTCCACAGATCGACGCGTTCGGGGTTGAGCTTCCCCGGGCCTTCGCCCGCGAGGATGGTGCCGTTGCCGGGCAGGGCGAGGCCGAGGGCCTCGCACAGGCAGTTCATCGAGTTGGCGGTGAACATGCCCGAGCACGAGCCGCAGGTCGGGCAGGCGTTCTTCTCGATGTCGTCCAGCTCTGCGGCGCTGACCGTGCCGGCATTGTGCCCGGCCACGGCGGAGAACGCGGTGACCAGGTCGATCGCCTTGCCGTCCTTGTCCTTGCCTGCCTTCATCGGCCCGCCGCTGACGAAGATGGTGGGGATGTCGACGCGCATCGCACCCATCAGCATGCCCGGGACGATCTTGTCGCAGTTGGGGATGCAGACCATGCCGTCGAAGCAGTGCGCCATGACCATGGTCTCGACGCAGTCGGCGATCAGCTCGCGCGACGGCAGCGACCACAGCATGCCCTTGTGGCCCATGGCGATGCCGTCATCCACGCCGATGGTGTTGAAGATGAACGGGATGCCGCCGGCGGCGCGGATCTCGGCCGAGACCACTTCCGCGACCTCGTCCAGGTGGACGTGGCCGGGGATGATCTCGACGTGCGATGAGCACACCGCGATGAACGGCTTGGCGAAGTCCTCCTCCTTCAGCCCGGTGGCGCGCAGGAGGGAGCGGTGCGGGGCCCTGTCGAAGCCCTTCTTGATGGTGTCGGAGCGCATGTATGTCCCGGATGCTGGCGCACGGATGGCGCCGTCCAGCAGCCATCACCCGACCATGGGTGGCCATTCCAACCCGGCGACGCCGAACAGGCGCTTGAGCGTCTTCGGCAGGCGCTCGATCAGGTCGATGGCGTGCCAGCACGGACCCTGTTCGGTCCACAGCTCATCGCCGGCCTCGGTGGCCCAGAGGATGGCGATGCGCGCCGCGTCGAACGGTTTGCAGCCGCGCGCCATCAGCCCGGCGGCCAGCCCGGCCAGGACGTCGCCGGTGCCGCCGACCGCCATGCGCGGGTTGCCGCGACGGTTGCGCTGCCAGCGCCAGCCGTCGCTGATGAAGTCGACCGGCGCCTTGGCCAGCAGGGTGCGGTGGCGCGCAGCGAAGGCGTGCAGCTGATCCTCCTCGGCCAGGGCCGAGAGGCCGAGCAGGTTGCGCGCCTCGCCACGGTGCGGGGTGATCAGGGCCGGCGTGCCGCCAGCGATCAGCTGGTCGCCGCAGGCGGTGATGCCGTCAGCGTCGAGGATGACCGGCACCCCCATCTCCAGGCACAGCGAAGCAGCCTGGCGGGCGGCCTCGACGGCGCGGCCTTCGCGGCCCAGGCCGTTGCCGATCAGGACTGCCCCGGCGCGCACCGCATGCGGGGTCAGTTCGCCGGTAGTCACCGGGGTGAGGATGCTGCCGGGCTGGCGGTGCTGGATGATGTACGACGGCAGCGGCGGACCGTCGCAGGTCCACGCCCGCACCAGGTCGCAGCCGGTGCAGACGGCGGCCCGGCAGGCGAGTTCGAGAGCGCCTGGGAAGGGACCGCCACCGATCACCAGCAGCTCGCCGTTGATGCCTTTGTGGGCTTCGCGCGGCAGGCCGGGGAAGCGGCGCAGCACGCTCGGCTGCACTTCCAGCCAGGCGCGCGGATCGAGGCCGATGTCGACGGTGGCGAACTCGGTGGTGGCGGCCGAGCCGAGCAGCTCGTGCTTGGCGGCCTGGAAGCAGACGGTGAGGCGGGCGGGCAGGACGTGCGCAGTGCCGAGGCCGCTGGGCACGTCGGCGGCAAGCACCGGGGCGCCGAGCCGACGCAGCGCATCGAGGGCGGCCGGGATCGGTGGTCGCGGATCGCCGTGGACGCCGGCTCCGAGCACGGCGTCGATCACCAGAGCCGGGGGACGGGCAGGCGGGGCGGCGACCAGCCGGACGCCAGGAGGCAGCCGCTCGCGGTTGAGCTGGCACAGGTCGCTGCTGGGCGCGACTACGGGCCATACGGACACCTCGCGCCCGGCCTTGGACAGCAGACGGGCTGCGACGTAGCCATCGCCGCCGTTGTTGCCGGGTCCGCAGGCGACCAGCAGCGGCCCAGCGGGAGCCATGCGGGCGGCCTCGTGGGCCAGCGCCGCGCCGGCGGCCTCCATCAATTCCGTGAGATCCTGGCCCAGAGCGACCGCTGCCGCGTCAATCAGTTCGACTTCGTCGAGCGGGATGATCGGGGCCGGCAACGTCATGACCGAGTGTACCCCCATGGTGGGGCCCAGGCCAGCGTCAGGCGTCCCAAAGTGTCTTATGCGTTTCAGTCATACATCTGGGGTCGGGTAGGGTTGACTCATGCGTCGTGCGACCTAGCTTTCCGCACCGCTGCGGCCTACCCTCAGCGCCTGACCGTCGAAGCCCCTACGGGAGATGTCCGCAGATGGACACCAAGGTTCTCAAGGAAATCACCAAGCTCATGAACGACAACGACCTCATCGAGGTCGAAGTCGAGTCCAAGGGTTTGAAGATCAAGCTGCGCAAAGCCGGTGCCATGGCCCAGACCGTGGTCCACGCCGCGCCTGCCCCCGCACCCGTCGCTGCGCCTGTCGCGGCCCCGGTTGCCGCCGCGCCGACCAAGAGCGCGGAAGAGGCTGGCTGGAAGCAGATCACCTCGCCGATCCCTGGCACCGTCTATCTGAAGCCGAATCCGGATGCGGCCAACTTCGTCACCGAGGGCACCGTCATTGACGCGGCCAAGGTGGTCTGCCTGATCGAGGCGATGAAGGTGTTCAACGAAATCAAGCCCGACGCCGGCATTTCCGGCCAGATCAAGCGCATCTGCGTCAAGGACGGCCAGCCGGTCGAGTACGGCACCGTCCTGTTCCTGGTCGGCTAGGCCGACCGTCCGGGGTCCGGGTCCGGAGTCCGGGGTCTCGCGTGAGACTCCGGCGCGGTCACGGACACCGGAAGCTGTGCAGCACTGATTGGGGCCTGGGCAGACCCCGGACCCCGGACCCCGGACCCCGGACCAACCCATGTTCAAACGCATCCTGATCGCCAACCGTGGCGAGATCGCCGTCCGCATCATCAAGAGCTGCAAGCGGCTCGGCATCGAGACCTGTCAGGTCTTCTCCACAGCTGATCGCGAATCGTTGGCGGTGAAGCTGGCCGACGTGGCGATCTGCATTGGACCGGGCCCGGCCAAGGGCAGCTATCTCAACATCAACAACATCATCGCCGCGGCCGAGCTGGCCGACGTCGACGCGATCCACCCCGGCTTCGGCTTCCTCTCGGAGAACAGCCACTTCGCCCAGGTGGTGCGCGACTGCCAGATCGAGTTCATCGGCCCGCTCTCGGAGTCGATGGAGGCGCTCGGCAACAAGGCCAAGGCCAAGACTCTGGCGACCAAGGCCGGTGTGCCCTGCGTTCCCGGCTCGACCGGACCGGTGAAGGACCAGGACGAGGCGATCACGCTGGCGCGTTCGATCGGCTATCCGGTGCTGATCAAGGCTGTGGCCGGCGGCGGCGGGCGCGGCATGCGCATCGCCCACAACGACGCCAGCCTGGTCTCCGGCCTGATCCAGGCCCAGCGCGAGGCCGAGGCCGCCTTCGGCAACGGCGAGTGCATCATCGAGGCGTTCATCCAGCGCGCCCGCCACATCGAGATCCAGATCATCGGCGACAAGCACGGCAACGTGATCTCGCTCGGCGAGCGCGACTGCAGCACGCAGCGCCGCCACCAGAAGCTGGTCGAGGAATCGCCCAGCCCGGTGATCACGCCCGAGATCCGCAAGGCCATGGGCCTCGACGCGGTCAAGCTGGCCAAGGCTGCCGGCTACTACAACGCCGGCACGGTCGAGTTCATCTACGACCTCGACCGCAAGTCGTACTACTTCCTCGAGATGAACACCCGCATCCAGGTCGAGCATCCGGTGACCGAGATGGTCAACGACATCGACCTGATCGCGCTGATGATCAAGGTCGCCGCCGGCGAGCCCCTGCCGTTCAAGCAGGAGGACATCAAGCCCAAGGGCCACGCCATCGAGGTGCGCATCAACGCCGAGGACTGGCAGAACAACTTCAGCCCGGCGCCCGGCCGCCTGACGATGTATGTCCCGCCCTCCGGCAAGGGCATCCGCGTCGACAGCCACTGCTACGCCGGCTACGTCATCCCGCCGAACTACGACTCGATGATCGCCAAGCTGATCGTCCACGGCACCGACCGCGCCGACGCCCTGCGCCTGCTCGAACAGGCGCTCGCCGAGTACTACCTCGACGGCGTGAAGACGACCATCGGCTTCCACCAGCGCCTGATCCGCGACCCGCGCTTCGTCAACAACGAGGTGACGACGAAGTGGGTCGACGATGTGTTCATGAAGCAGTGACGGGGGGACCTCCCGGCCGGATTTGACCCGGTGTGTCGTGTGATGTATCCTGTGGCGTGATCGTCCAACCGCCTCCGGCGCCTGCATCGAGTCGCACGAACGACGGGTCCATACGGCCCCTGTTGGATGACTGAACGCATGGCGATCCAGCCTACGGACGGGCTGCAGTGCGGTCAGCGTGTCGCTGCCGATGTCCTTGGACTCGACCGCCGGGTGCTGCTGCCTGCCGGCACCATCATCGATCAGCGCCATCTGATGTTGCTGCGGGCCTGGGGCATACCCGAGATCGACGTCGGCGAACCGACGCGGCAGATGACCGGTGTGGATCCTGCCCTGGTGCGCCAGGCTGAGGCCGAGGTGCGGATGGTCTTCCGCAATCTGGATCTCCGCGATCCCTTCCTCAAGGAGCTTGCGCGGCATTGCGCGCTACGCCGGCTCAAGCAGCTGATGCATGGATCCGGTTGTGCCGGCTGACGGAGTCATCCCGCTCGATCAGCTGATCGCCGGGTCCGCCTTGCCGGCTTCGCTTCCGGAGACGTACCAGCACCTCGACGCGGCGGTGCGCAGCCCCTTCACCACGACCGATGCCATCGCCGGCATCCTCGAACTCGATCCGGGCATCTGCGCTCGCGTCCTGCGCCTTGCCAACAGTTCGCTCTACTGCTGCCCACGCCGCGTCGAGCGTGTCGGCATGGCGGTCTCGATCATCGGCACACGCCAGCTGCGCGAGCTGGTCCTGGCGTCGAGCGTCATCAGCCTGTTCTCGGGGATCTCGTCCAACGTGGTGGACATGGGATCGTTCTGGCGCCACAGCATCGCTTGCGGCCTGATGGCACGCGGATTGGCCGCTGGCCGGCGCGAGGCCAACGTCGAGGTGTTCTTCGTCGCCGGCGTCATGCACGATCTCGGCTTGCTGCTCATGCTCCAGCACATGCCGGGGGCCATGCGTGTCGCGCTGGAGCGGCACCGGGCGACCGGCATGCCCCTGTTCCTGTCCGAGGGGGAGACCATCGGCTACGACCACGCGCAGGCCGGCGCCGCCATCCTCGAGAGATGGCGCCTGCCTCCGACCCTGGTCGATCCGGTGGCGTGCCATCACCGATGGTCGCCGCTGCGCCAGCCGCTGATCTCGGCGGCGGTGCACATCGCCGATGCTGTCGTCTGCGCCTGCCGGCTTGGCAGCAGCGGGGAGGCGACCGTGTCCAGCTACGCGCCGGCCGCCTGGCGCGAGCTGCGTCTGGATGTCTCCGTGCTGGGCGAGCTGATCGAGGCTGCTGAAGAGCAGCTCGACGAGATATCCGGGATCCTGCTCGGGGGGGCGCATGGACCCGGCTGAACCATCGATCGAGACGGCGCGCCGGCTGCGCAACGCCGAGCTTCACGCGCAGAAGCTGCGCGCGATGATCGACAGCCTGGCGTCGCTTGGCCAGACCCTGGCTCTGGTGCGCGGCAACGCCGCCGACGTGGTCGACGCCGTGCGCTCGCACCTGGCCCCCATCGCCGCAATCCGCTGCTGGGGCTACATCCCCCTCGACGGGACCGACGACCTGCCGCGCATCGCCTCCTGCCTGCCCGAATCCGAACATGAGGGCATGCAGCATCGTCTCGATGCCGCCATCTCCGATGGGACTTTCGCCTGGACGCTGCGCAGCAACCGCTGCGTGGTGTTCGAGGAGGGCGCTGACAGCCTCGTCCTGCATGTGCTCGCCACGCCCAGGCGCACCCTCGGCATGGTCATGGCCACGATCGACGGACGCATGACCGGCGAGGATCCGGTGGCCGAGGCGCTGACGCTGATGCTCGCCTCCGCCGCCAGCGTGGTCGAGAACCGCCAGCTGACCGAGCGCCTCGACGACCATAACCGCCGGTTGGAGACGCAGATCGCCGAACGCACCCGCGAGCTGGTGGCGGCCAGGGACGAAGCCCAGGCCGCCGCCCACGCCAAGGCCGCGTTCCTGGCCAACATGAGCCACGAGATCCGCACGCCGATGAACGGCATCATGGGCATGATCGAACTGCTGCTTGGGACGGGCCTGGATGCCGAGCAGGAGGACTGCGCCCGTACGGTCTACCACTCGGCCGAGGCGCTGCTGTCGATCATCAATGATGTACTCGACTTCTCCAAGGTCGAGGCCGGTCGCATGGAGCTGGAGTGGATCAGCTTCGATGTCCACCAGCTGCTGTTCGACGTCGTCGAGTTGTTCCGCCCACGCGTCTCAGGCAGTTCGGTCGAGCTGCTGGTGCGCGTCGCTCCGGGCCTCCCGCGCCGAGCGAGCTGCGATCCTGGCCGGTTGCGCCAGATCCTGACCAATCTGGTTGGCAATGCGATCAAGTTCACCGCCAAAGGGCATGTCCTGGTCGACGCCAGCTGGATGGATGGGGCATTCCGTCTGGCCGTCTCCGATACCGGGATCGGCATCCCGCCCGGCCGTCTCGGCCAGCTGTTCGCCCCGTTCACCCAGGCCGATGTCTCGACCGCGCGCAAGTACGGCGGCACCGGCCTCGGTTTGACCATCAGCCGCCGCCTTGCCGAGCTGATGGGCGGGACACTGGTCGCCGACAGCGAGGAGGGGAAGGGGGCGACGTTCACCGCCACCCTGCCGCTTCCGGTCGACCAGCAGCACGAGCCGGTTGGCCGCCACGACCTGCAGGGCATGCGCGTCCTGGTCGTCGACGACAATCCGCTCAATGGCAGGATCATCGTCGACCAGCTGCGCACGCTCGGTGCGCGCGCCGAGTCCGTGCATAACGGCGGAATGGCGCTCGCCGACCTGTACCTCGCCGCGACCGGAGGGGATCCCTTCACCGCTGCGATCGTAGACCTGCACATGCCGGGCATGGATGGCGAATCGCTGGCCATGGCGATCGGCCGGGATCCGGCCATCAGCGGTACCGTGCTGGTGCTGCTGACCGCCTCGGGCAGGTATGGCGACGCGCAACGCTTCGAGCAGCTCGGCTTCGCCGGCTACATGGTCAAGCCGACGCCGCTCGACGTGCTCGGCCTCGTCGTTTCCACGGCTGTCGAGCGCAGGCGCCGCGACGAGCGTGGAATCGTCACGCGCTACAGCGTAGCTTCGGCGCGTGACGACGCCCCCACCGTGATCAAGGCCGAGCATGCTCGGGTGCTGCTGGCCGAGGACAGCCAGATCAACCAGAAGGTCGGACGGCTGATGCTCATGCGGCTGGGCTGCAGCGTCGTCGTCGCCGCCAACGGTCGCGAGGCGATCGAGCAACTCGCTCGCGAACGCTTCGATATCGTCTTCATGGATTGCCAAATGCCGGAGATGGATGGCTTCGAGGCGACCGCTGCTATACGGATACGCGAGGCGCGGGAGGGTGATGCTCGCATCCCCATCATAGCCATGACCGCGAGCGCCCTCGCCGGCGATCGCGAGAAGTGCCTGGTCGCCGACATGGATGATCATGTACCTAAGCCCATCCAGGAACATAAGCTGGCGGCCGTGCTCAATCGCTGGGTGGGACGCCACTCAATACCCCGGGAAGCGCAGCCATGAGCGGGAACAACATCCTCCTCGTCGACGACGACGAGATCATCCTCCAACTCCTCAGCATCCACTTCCGCGGTCGCGGCTTCAGGTGCTCCACCGCCAGCAGCGGTGTCGAGGCGCTTGAGCTCCTCGCCCGGCAGCGGGTCCATGTCCTGGTGACCGACCTGCAGATGCCCGGCATGGACGGTATAGAGCTGCTGCACCAGATCCACGAGCGGGGTATCATCACGCGGAGCGTGGTGGTGACGGGCTACGCCTCCCTGGCGAACCTGACCGCCTGCCTGCGGGAAGGGGCGGTCGCACTCGTGGCCAAGCCGTTGAACGATCTTACCGAGCTCGATCGCGCCGTCGACCAAGCCATGTCGTTGGTCGGTGCCTGGATGCGACAGATGGATTCGATCGTGCAGCTGCGCCAGCCGCGCGCGGGTGGGGAAGACATGGACCGGACATGACCCAGCCGGCGTCAGGCGAGGCGGTTGTCTTCGTGTTGGACGGCTCGTCCGCCCTGGCCGCGATCTCGTCCGGTCTTGCCGATGTGGGCTTCTCTCCTCGTCCGGTGCGGGGCGCCGCCCATGGCCTGTCGCTGCTTCGCCGTACGGGCGCCGACCAGCCGCAGCTGGCCATCGTGGTCGACGATCTCCCCGGCGTGACGGCGGAGATGCTGGTGGAAGCCGTACGCAACCTGCCCGGCAGGGAGACCCTGCCCGTCATCCGCTTCGGCAGCCCAAGGCAGGATCCGGTGGCTGGTGTGATCTGCCTGCCGGTCCCGGCCGAGCGCTCGGCGGTGGCGCAGGCCGTACGCGGACTCTGTGCGATCCCGGAGCGGCAACCGGCCGGTGGGGTCGTCCTGGTCGTCGATGACGATCAGGTCAATCGGATGGTCCTGCAGCGCCTGGTCGAAGCGCTTGGCTTGGCCTGCGAGTGCTGTGGCGACGGCTATGCCGGGGTGGAGCGCGTCGCCCGAGGCGGGATCGGGCTGGTGCTGATGGACGTGATGATGCCGGATTTCGATGGCTGCAGCGCCACCCGCGAGATCCGTCGACGCGAAGCGGCCAACCCGGTCCGCCTGCCCATCGTCGCGGTCACCGCCAACACCCAAGCGGAATGCCATGCCTCCTGTATCGCGGCAGGCATGGACGAGGTCCTGGCCAAACCGGTCTCCCAGCATGACATGGAACGCATCTGCCTCCGCTGGTTGACCGGCTTCCCGGCCGGCAACGGCCCCGAACGCGTCGGCCAGCCCGTCGACAACATCCTCGATCCATCGATCCTCCGCCATATAGACTCGCTCCAGCCAGGCAGCGCGCAGTCGATCCTGAAGACGTTCGGCAGGGACCTCGACCGATGCCTGGAGGAGATGCCCATGCTGCTGGAGCAGCGTGGGCACGCCAAGCTATCGCAGATCGCGCACCGTCTGCGCGGTTCCGCGGGAACGCTTGGCGCCGAGCATCTCTCCGCCATATGCGGTCGGATCGAACAGGCGGCGAGGAACGGCGACCACGAGCGGTGCGTCGCGGCGGTGGCCGAAATGGCTCCAGCCCGCGACGCGTTCGCGCAGCGGGTTGGCAGCCTGTGGCCCTTGAGCGGCGATGACGTGATCAGCCGGCGCTGATCGCCTGCGTCGGGCAGGCCTCGACGCAGCTGCCGCAGTCGACGCATTCCTCGCTGATCTTCGCCTTGGCGTCGACCATCGAGATGGCGGTGGTCGGGCAGGTCGGGACACAGGCCTCGCAGCCTTCGCATTTCGCGGCATCGACGACGTGGGGCATGACAGTTCTCCGTAGAGGTGAGACGGGGTTATGGAGGACAGCGGCAGGAAATGAAGGGGGTAGTCCACGCCTGTCGAGGCCATGCGCGCGAGGGATGGGGAAACCGGCGGCGGAGTGGCGGTGTCGTCAGTCCATGCAGGCCTGGGCATGGGCGTGCAGTCCTGCGCATCCCTGCACATGGGCAGGGATGGCTGTGGAGGCGCAATCTGATGATGCTGCACGCGGCGGGCGCAACCACGCTCCCGACAGGAGGCCTACCATGCGCCCCACACGATCCTTCCGCGCCTTCACTCTCATCGAACTGCTGGTGGTGATCTCGATCATCGCCATCCTCGCCGGGATGCTCATCCCGGCGGTCAGCCTGGTCATGAACAAGGCCAGGCAGATGGCCTGCGGCCGCAACCAGACCTCGGTCGTGCTTGCCGCCATGACCTACGGCAGCGAGCACGACGGCGCCTGGCCGGTGTGGTACGCCAAGGCCGATGGCACCAACGCCGGGCGCACGGTGGCCGGCAACCCGCCGACCGCGCCGGCCGGCAGCGATGCCACGGCCACCGCCACGGCCAGCCTCGAGCTGCTCTCGGCCTGGAGCGACGGCGACTTGGTCCGTCAGGTGTTCATGTGCAAGGCCACGCCGCAGGTGCTGCCGACGCAGGACGCCAACCCCGGTCTGGCATCGTATGACGGCACGGCGGCGCGCTGGCTGTCGCCGCAACTGATGGCCTTCGCCTACGACTGGTCGGCACCGGGCAACTCCAAGAGCCTGCGCGTGCTGATCAGCGACCGGCCGACCGCCAGCGGTTCGCCGCATGGCCGCAATCTCAACGCCGTGTTCGCCGATGGTCATCTCGGCACGGTGGCGATCGTGCGCACCGCTCCGGTCGGCACCGCCACCGTGGCGACCGACGGCAACGCGGTCGCCTTCAGCGCCAACAACACGGATGCGGCGACCGACTCGATCTTCGACGGCAATGGCGATGGCACCGGGATGGGGGCTGGCGGCCTCGGCTCGACCACCCGGGCCTGGGTGCGGTGAGGATTCCGCCGCGCGCCCCAGCCGATACGACCATGCCATGCGCCGCCTCCTCGCTCTGCTCTTCGCCGCCGCCGTCCTGACCTCCGGCGAGACGCCCCAAACGCCCCAAGTGGTCGACCAGTGGTTCGTCGGCGATCTCAACGGCCAGCCGGCGGTGTCCCTGCACCTGGTCAGCACCCCGGTGGAGGGTGGCGGAAGGTCGACCGTCGCCGAGATGGCGGTGGTGCTGCGCCGGCCGTTCGCCGGCAAGGAGTTCCGGGTCGAGATCCGCCAGCGCCAGGAGCTGGCCGAGGACGACCGCGGCCGCATCACCGGCTTCCGCATCGACCACGACGAGAACGGCATGCGCACTGCCGCCACCGGCACGGTCAAGGACGGCAAGGCCTTCGCCGAGGTGGCGCGCCTGGGCCGCATCGAGAAGCAGGAGATCGTCCTGCCCGAGGGGGTCGAGATCCTCGGGCAGATCGCCGGCCAGGAGAAGATGGCCGCGGCGGTGGCTGCCGCTCCCGACGGCAAGCCGCAGCCGATCCACTTCGCCGGCCTTGAACTCGTCTCGCACCGCGTCTGCCTGGTGCGCAGCACGGCGACCTACGTCACCACGGAGAAGGACGGCAACCTGCGCTTCTCCGTGGTGAGCGACATCCTGCCGGTGCCGACCACGGCGGTGGTGACGCGACGCGGCGACCTGATGCGCCTGATGGTCGATCTCACCCTGTTCAAAATCGAGGTGCGGCCGGCGCCCGGTCCGGTCGCCCTGCTCGGCGCCCAGGTCGATGCCACCGGCCTGGTCGGCTCGAAGGGACCGGCGCCCAAGGGAGGGGCTATCGAGCTCTATCGCTTGCCGGTCGACGGCTCGGTGACCGATGACGAGTTCCAGAACCGCAATGCCGAGATCGTCTCGGTGATGCGCGAGGCGCAGCCGACCCCGCTGGCCGATCCGGCTCCGTTCCTCGCCCGCGAGCCGCAGCTCGAGATCGACGACCCGGACCTGCGCGCCTGGGTCGACGGCCTCGCTGCCGGCAAGACCGATAAGCTCGACCTGGCCGAGGACCTGCGCCTGGCGGTGCGCAGCCACATCACCACGCGCGATCTCGCCACCGCCGACGGCACCGCCCTCGACACCTTCCGCAACCGCAAAGGCGACTGCACCGAGCACGCGAATCTCCTGTGCGCCGCCCTGCGCATCGCCGGCATCCCGGCGCGGGTCGACATCGGCGTGGTCCACTCGGTCGATCATGGCGCGTGGGTCGGGCACGCCTGGGTCAGCGCCTGGATCGACGGCCGTTGGCGCCACCTCGATGCCGCCTATCCCGGCGTAGCGCGCAGCCGCTACCTCCGCCTCGGTTCGTCCACCGGCCAGGACGGGGCCAAGACCGCTGGCGCGATGATCGCCGCCCTCGCCAGCCTGATGGGTCGGGAGATAGAATCCCTCGGGGGGCGGCCATGAGCATCCCGGCGATCGCCGCCCGTCGCACGGTCAAGGTCTTCACCGGCGCTGCCGTTGCGCGCGCCACCATCGAATCGCTGGTCGAAGCGGCCACCTGGGCGCCCTGCCACCGCCTGACCCAGCCGTGGCGCTTCGCCGCGATCGACCGCGAGGGGATCGCCCGGTTGTGCAGCTTCGTGCAGCAGCCGCCGGTGTGCGAGGCCGTGCTTCCGCGCAAGCTGCCCTCGATCTGCGAGCGCCTGGCTGCCTGCGGTGCGATCATCCAGGTGACCTGCGTGCTGGCCGAATCCGAGGAGCAGCGGCGCGAGGACCGCGATGCCACTGCGGCGGCGGTGCAGAACCTGCTGCTGGCGGCTCATGAAGCTGGGTTCGGTTCCTTCTGGTCGACCAGTCCGCTGCTCGCCCACCCCGCTGTGCTGCGGTGGTTCGGCTCCGACCCGGTGCTCGAAGGCCATGTCGGCACCATTTGGTTGGGTACTCCCGCCGAATCGCCGACCCCGCCGGCTCGCCGACCGCTCGCCGACGTGCTGCGTTGGGCGTGACCCGCAGGTAGCGGGTACTTCCCGGTCCACGTTGACACCGGGCCGCCCTGCGGTTAGCAACCCGGTAAGAGCCATGCAGGAAATCCAGTACCTCACTTCGTACCAGATCCTGCGCAAGATCGCCTCGGGCGGCATGGGCTCGGTCTATCTCGCCGAGCAGCTTGGCGCCGACGGTTTCCGGAAGATCGTCGCGATCAAGACGATCAAGAAGGAGTACCTGAAGAACAAGGAGAACGTCGACCTGTTCGTCGGCGAGGCCAAGCTGGTGGCCGACCTGATCCACGAGAACGTGCTCCAGGTCTACCAGCTCGGCCAGACCAAGGGCGTGTACTACATCGTGATGGAGTACGCCCACGGCAAGAATCTGGCCGACTTCATCCGCGCCCACAAGGACATGCACAAGGTCTCGAACGTCGACATCGGCGCGTTCGTCATCTCGCGCGTGTGCCGCGCCCTCAACTACGCCCATGAGGCGAAGGACATGCGCGGCCAACCGCTCAACATCGTCCATCGCGACGTGACACCCAGCAACGTCATCATCACCTACGGCGGCGTGGTCAAGCTCACCGACTTCGGCATCGCCAAGGCCGTGATCATGAACACCCCGGACGAAGCCGAGGTGATCATGGGCAAGCTGCCGTATATGAGCCCCGAGCAGGCCAAGTTCGTCGGCACCACCCGCCAGAGCGACGTGTTCTCGCTCGGCCTGGTGATGTACGAGCTGCTGACCAACACGGTGGTCTACAACGTCAACGACATCGACGACCTGGTCGACAAGATGGACAACTACTCGATCAAGCCGCCGCGGCGCCTCAATCCGCACATCCCCGAGAAGCTCGAGCAGATCATGATCCGGGCGCTGGAAGTGAACCCGGCGAACCGCTACCAGACGGCGCGCGAGTTCGGCCAGGATCTCGAGCACTACATGTACGACGGCGGCTACGGCCCGACCAACGAGAAGCTGCAGCGCTACCTCCAGCGCCTCTTCCCGCAGGAGTCGAGCGCCCCGATCGCCACGCTGCACGACTCCGGCACCACGCCGGCCCCGGCCCAGACCTCCCCGCCGACCTGATCTGCGGGATGGCCCGCGCCGTCCGCATCCACGCCCATGGCGATCCGGCAGCCGTGCTGCGGATCGAAGACGTGTCGCTGCCCGATCCCGGCCCCGGCCAGATCCGTGTGCGCATGCGCCTGGCGCCGATCAATCCCGCCGATCTGAACGTCATCGAAGGTACCTACGGCCGGCTGCCGAGCTTGCCCGCCACAGTGGGCAACGAAGGCGTCGGCGAGGTCGTCGCCGGGGCCTGGCCGGCCGGCACGCTGGTGCGTCCACGCGACGGCCTCGGCACCTGGTGCCAGGAGCTGTTCGCCGACACCGCGCGCTGCACCCGCCTGCCGGATGGCCTGCCCGACGAGCAGGCTGCTCAGCTGGGTGTGAATCCGGCGACTGCCTGGGCCGTGCTGCACGAGTTCGGCCCGCTGACCGCCGGAGACTGGGTGCTGTGCAACGCGCCGGCTTCTGGCGTCGGACGCTCGCTGGCGGCCGTGTGCGCGGCGCGCGGCCTGCGTTTGGCTTGCCTGGTGCGCCGCGACGGCGAGGCGCCGGAGGGGGCCATGGCGGTGCCGGAGGGCCGTGAGGCGGCGAAGGCGCTCAAGGCGCTCGGCGCGAAGCTGGCGCTCAACCAGGTCGGCGGCGACAGCGCGGTGACCCTGGCCAAGGCCTTGGCTCCGCAGGGGGCCCTGGTGACCATCGGCGCCCTGGCGCGCCAGCCGCTGTCGCTGCCCAACGGGGCGGTGATCTTCAACGAACTGCGTTGCTGCGGCTTCTGGGTTTCGCGCTGGTATGAGCGCGTCCAGCCGGCCGTGGTCGAGGGGATGATGGTCGAACTGGGCGGGCTGGTGCGCAGCGGAAAGCTGCACCTGCCGGTGGCCGCGACCTATCCGCTGCTGGAAACGCAGCGGGCCGTTGCGCACGCGCAACGGCCCGGGCGGGGTGGCAAGATCCTGCTGGCCTGCGCGGGCTGACGCCCGCGGTCCTGTCGATCAGGCGAATCCATTCAGGTACGGCAGCTTCTTGGCGGCGGCGCGTACCTGGGGCAGGCCATCGACCAGTTCGCCGAGGGCATCCCACTGGCCGGTGAGGAACTGCTTGCGCGGTCCGTCGCCCAGCTGGCAGGGGTAGCTCTTGGTACCGGCCTTCACCTGCATCGCGTTCAGGTCGACGCTGACTTCCACCTTGGGGTCGGCTTCGATCTCGCTCTGGAGCGCTTCGCTGTCGGCCTGGCTCACGCGCACCGCGGGCAGGCCCATGGCGACGCAGTTGCCGTGGAAGATCTCGGAGTAGCTGACCGCGACGATGGCCTGGACGCCCCACTTGGCGATGGCCTGGGGAGCGTGTTCGCGCGACGAGCCGCAGCCGAAGTTGGCGTTGGCCACCAGCACCTTGGCGCCGGCGAAGCGCGCGTCGTCGAAGCTGTGCAGCTTGCCCTGGGCCTTCAGCTGCAGGCGGTCGTCCTCGAAGGCGTGGGCGCCGAGGCCGTCGAAGGTGACGCAGCGCAGGAAGCGCGCCGGGATGATGCGGTCGGTGTCGATGTCGTTGCCACGGACTGGGATGCCACGGCCGGAGACGGAAGAGATGATCGCAGGCATGTGGTGTCCTTTTACTTCAGAACCGTGCGGACGTCGGTGACCTGTCCGGTGAGGGCGGCGATGGCGACCATGGCCGGGCTGGCGAGCAGCGTGCGGCCTTCCGGCGAGCCCTGGCGGCCCTTGAAATTGCGGTTGCTGGTGCTCATCGAGATCTGCCGGCCCTTGAGCTTGTCCGGGTTCATCGCCAGGCACATCGAGCAGCCCGCCTCGCGCCATTCGAAGCCGTGCGCCTTGAAGATGGTGTGCAAGCCCTCGGCCTCGGCCGCCTTCTTCACCGCTTCGGAGCCGGGCACGATGAAGGCGCGGACCGTGGCCGCGACCTTGCCGCCGTGCGCCTGCATCACCTTGGCCGCCTCGCGCAGGTCGCTGATGCGGCCGTTGGTGCAGCTGCCGATGAAGGCGATGTCGATCTTGGTTCCGGCGATGGGCTGGCCGGGCTTGAAGCCCATGTACTCGTAGGCCTCCTGGATGCCGGGGCGTTCGCTCTCGGCGAAGCTCTCCTTGGCCGGAATCGACTCATTGATGCCCACGCCCTGGTCGGGCGAGATGCCCCAGGTCACGGTCGGCTCGATGGTCGAGGCGTCGAAGGTCTTGGTGTCGTCGTACTGGGCGTCGGCGCCCGAGGCCATCGACAGCCAGAACTTCGCCGCGCGGTCGAACGCCGCGCCGCTGGGGGCGTGCTCGCGGCCGCGCAGGTAGTCGATCGTCACCTGGTCGGGGTTGATGTAGCCGCAGCGCGCGCCGCCTTCGATGGCCATGTTGCAGATGGTCATCCGCTCCTCCATCGAGAGGGCGTGGATGGCCGGGCCGTTGAACTCGTAGGCGAAGCCCACCCCGCCCTTGGCGGAGAGGACGCGCAGGATGTGCAGGATGAGGTCCTTGGCGGTGACGCCGGGCCGCAGCTTGCCGTTGACCTGGATGCGGCGCACCTTCATGCGGCTCATCGACAGGGTCTGGGAGGCCAGCACGTCGCGGACCTGGCTGGTGCCGATGCCGAAGGCGATGGCGCCGAAGGCGCCGTGGGTGGCGGTGTGGCTGTCGCCGCAGGCGACGGTCATGCCGGGCTGGGTCAGGCCCTGCTCGGGGGCGATGATGTGCACCACACCCTGCTTGCCCGAGCCCGGCTGGAACAGGCGGACGCCGGACTCCTGGGTGTTCCTCTCGATCGCGACCATCATCTCCTCGGCCAGGCCGTCGGCGTAGGGCCGCGCCTGGTTGCCGGTGGGGACGATGTGGTCGACCGTGGCGACCGAGCGGTCGGGGAAGGCGACGCTCAGCTTGCGTTCGCGCAGCCAGGCGAAGGCCTGCGGGCTGGTCACCTCATGGATGAGGTGCAGTCCGATGAACAGCTGCGTCTGCCCGGAGGGCAGCGCGCGGACGGAGTGGAGGTCCCAGACCTTGTCGAACAGGGTATTGCGGCTCATGGTGTTCCTGAAGGGCGGGCAGGTTGGATACCGGGAAGGTCCGCTCAAGCCCCGACGCCACCCGGGGCGACGGTCTTGCGCCGGATGCATGCTCCGCATGCTATCACTCGATGATCAAGCTTGAGGTCCTCAACACCGCCGCCAAGGGCAAGCAGTTCCTCCTCAAGCACGGATTCTCCGTGGGCAGCGGCGAGGGATGCACGGTACGAGCTCAACACGCCTCGTTGCAGCCGGTCCATGCCCGCTTCGTCGACGAGCAGGGCCGCTTGTCGGTCGAGGTCGGGGCCAAGGAGGCCCACCTGACGGTCAACGGCAAAGACGTGATGCGACACCAGTTGCGTCATCGCGACGAGTTGATCATCGGGCCGTTGCGTCTGCGCGTGATCGACGAGTCGCAGGTCAGCCACGCGGCGCTCAAGCTCGACATGCTGCTGGAGGAAGCCGAGAACGACCAGGGCGGCGAGGTCTTCGACTTCGCCAAGGAGGATCTCTTCTACCTGGTGCAGAAGGATCCGGGCCTCAAGCGCGCCCTGAACTTCACCATCCCGAGCAAGGACCGCTTCATCGACCAGGCGCAGGTCTTCCTCGCCCGGCTGGTCAAGGGGCTGAACCTCGAGGAGCCGCAAGTCGACTCGTTCATGACCTGCACCAAGGAGCTGATCCTCAACGCGCATCGTCATGGCCACAAATACGATGAGACCAAGCGCATCGCCCTGCGCTGGCGCGACCTCGGCGACAAGATCCAGCTGACCATCGAGGACCAGGGCCCCGGCTTCGACCACCGCACCGTGCTCGGCGGGGTCAACGAGAAGGACGCCGCCAGCGCGGCGCGCGAACGCTACCTGGCCGGCGGCTTCGGCGGACTCGGCTTCAAGCTGATCACCAAGATGGCCGAGACGCTGGTGTACAACGACTGCGGCAATGTCGTCACCTTCACGGTGCGCAAGAAGACCGAATAGCCTACGACGTCTGCATCATCGGCGGCGGAGCCGCGGGCCTGTTCTGCGCGGCGACGGCGGTGCGGCGCGGCCGCAGCGTGGTCGTCCTCGACCACGCCACGACACCCGGTCGCAAGATCCTGATCTCGGGCGGCGGCCGCTGCAACTTCACCAACCGCAGCGCCGAGCCGGAGAACTACCTCTCCGCCAACCGCCATTTCTGCCGCAGCGCCCTCGCCCGCTTCACCCCCGACGATTTCCTCGCCCTGGTCGAAGCGCGCGGCATCGCCTGGGAGGAGCGCCGTCACGGCCAGCTCTTCTGCATCGACTCGGCCAAGGACATCGTCGCACTGCTGCTCGAGCGCTGCCGCGGCGCTGAACTGCGCTGGGGGACGCGGGTCGAGGGGGTGGCACACCAGGACCGCTTCGCCATCGCGACATCAACCGGCGAGGTCGTCGCCGATCGCCTGGTCATCGCCTCCGGCGGGTTGCCGGTGCCGTCGATCGGAGCCACCGACTTCGGCCTGCGTCTCGCCCGCCAGTTCGGCCACGGCATCATCGAGACGGCGCCGGCGTTGGCCCCGCTGCTGCTGCCCGCGCGCGAGCGGCTTGACCTGCCCGGCATCGCGGTCGAGGCCGAGGTGACCGCCGACGGCCCGACATTCCGCGAGAACCTGCTGTTCACCCACGGCGGCATCAGCGGGCCGAGCGTGCTGCAGGCCTCGTCCTACTGGCGCCAGGGCCAGGCCCTGCACATCGATCTGCTGCCCGGCCGCGACCTCGCTGGCGAACTGGCCGGAGCGCGCGGGGTGAAGGCGCAGCTCGCCAACCATCTGTCGGGCCTGCTGCCCAAGCGGCTGCTCCAGGCCCGGCTGCCCGGTGCGCTGGCGGACAAGCCGGTGGCCCAGCTGTCGAAAGCCGACATCGCATCGATCACGGCTGCGCTGCAGGCCTGGGAACTGCATCCAGATGCGACCGGCGGCTGGCTGAAAGCAGAGGTGATGCGCGGTGGGGTCGACACGGCCGAGTTGTCGTCGCAGACGATGGAGAGCCGGCGCATCCCCGGCCTGCATTTCATCGGCGAAGTTGTCGACGTCACCGGTTGGCTGGGCGGCTACAACTTCCAGTGGGCCTGGGCCTCGGGCTTCGCCGCCGGCAACGCGGTGTGAGCATCATTGCCGCAGTTCGTGGTTCGTGGTTGTATCCGCTGAAGTTACAGGATCCGGATCGTTCAGCTTCCGGTTGCCCTCGGTAACGGAGCGATGGCGGTCGTACGTCGCTGCGGAACCACGAACCACGAACTACGAACCAGGTAGCGATTCCGGTCTGAGCGTCCCTTACATCCAGGGTTCAATATCCATCCAGCAGCCGTGCTCGGCCGAACGGCGGCAGGCGTCGAGATAGGCCTGGATCTGCGCCCCGCGCACCAGGTCGGGCTGCTCGTGGTGGCCGGTGCGCACCGCGTCGATGAAGCGCTTCCAGCCGCTCGGGGCGGGCGCCGGGCGTTCGGTGTTCCAGCGCTTGCCGGCGAGCTCGTGGTGGTGGACCTGATCGTAGCTGTGGTCGAGGTCGAAGACCAGGGCGCCACGGGTGCCGTGCAGGTCGACCTTGATGGTGTTGTCACGGCCGCAGGCCCAGCGGCTGACTTGCAGCACACCCATGCCACCGGCGGCGAACTCGACCGAGATCACCGCGGTGTCGTCGGCGTCGAGTTGCTTGCCCTGCCAGCGGGTGAAGTTCTCGCCGCTCTTCGAGACCTTGGGGAAGTTGCCCATGACGCACTGCACGCGGCGGATGTCACCGGTGATCGCAGTGACCATGTCGAGGAGGTGGCAGCCGAGGTCGGCGAGCACCCCGCCACCGGTGGCGCGGCGCATGCGCCACAGGGCCCCAGGGCTGGGCTCGTGCGATTCGCACAGCCAGCCCTGGACGTACTGCGCGTTGACATGGCGCAGTTCGCCGATGCGGCCCTGACCGAACATCCAGGCGGCGTGGTGCATGGCGGAAGCGCAGCGGTAGCTGAAGTTGACCATGCCGACGACGCCGCGTGACTGCGCGTCCTTGGCCGCGCGGGCGACTTCGCGTGCCTCGGCCAGGGTGCTGGTCAAAGGCTTCTCGCACAGCACGTGACGGTTGCAGCGTAGGGCGCGCAGCACGTAGGCGGCATGCGAGGTGTCGGGCGTGACCACCGCGATCGCGTCGCACTGCTCGATCAGGTCTTGCGCGTCCTTCGCCACCTTGGGGATGTGGAAACGGTCGGCGAAGGTCTTGGCTGCGGCCGGCTCGATGTCGAGGCAGGCGGCGAGCTTGCAGCCGTCCTGCTTGAGGAAGTTCTCGGCATGGGCGGCGGCCATTCCGCCAGTGCCGATGATGCCGATGCGCAACTGACTGCGGGCCGGCGGCTGGGCGCGCAGCCGCGAGGAGGCTGAAGGTGGCTGCGGCGGAGGCTCTGGCGTGTTGGCGACCACCTTGCGCCGGATCTGCGCTGGCGGCTGGGCGTCGAGGTCGGGCGCCGGCGTGCGCACCCGTGGCGTGGCGCTGGGCGGCGCATCGTCGTAGTAGGAGCCGTTTCCTGGGCCGTTGGCCATTGCGAGCCACCTCCTGTGGAAGCGCTTTCAATGTACCCGCGGGGAAAGTATGCGCAATCCGCCCTGGCTGCCGGAATCGATAGGCGGTGTGCGCTTAATCCCGCCAGCGGCGCGAGAGGTCGCCATAGGCATCGATGCGGCGATCGCGCAGGAACGGCCACCAGCGACGGACATTTTCGCTGCGCGCGCGGTCGACCGCGACGGTGACCACGGCCGGATCAGCGCCGGCCTCGGCGAGGAACTCGCCCTGCGGGCCGCAGACGAAGCTGCTGCCCCAGAAGCGGATGCCCTGGCTGCGGCCAGAGGGGTCGGCCTCGTGTCCGACGCGGTTGATCGCCACCACCGGCAGGCCGTTGGCGATGGCGTGGCTGCGCTGGATCAGGATCCAGGCCTGACGTTGGCGCTCCTGCTCGGCCGGATCATCGGCCGGGTTGGCGCCGATCGCGGTCGGGTAGATCAGGATGTCGGCTCCGGCCAGGGCCATCAGGCGGGCGCCTTCCGGGTACCACTGGTCCCAGCACACCAGCACGCCGAGCCTGCCCACCGAGGTCTGGATCGGGGTGAAGCCGAGGTCGCCGGGCGTGAAGTAGAACTTCTCCTCGAAGCCGGGATCGTGCGGGATGTGCATCTTGCGGTAGATGCCGGCCAGGCTGCCGTCGCGCTCGAACACCGCCGCGGTGTTGTGGTGCAGGCCCGGCGCGCGGCGCTCGAACAGCGAGGTCACCAGGACGATGCCCTGCTCCTTGGCCAGCGCGCCGAAGAAGGCGGTCGACGGGCCGGGGATCGGCTCGGCGAGATCGAACAGGGCGACGTCGAGGGTCTGGCAGAAGTAGGTGCTGGCGTGCAGTTCCTGCAGGCAGACCAGTTTCGCGCCCTTGGCGGCAGCCTGGCGGATACCGGCGGCGAGGTGGTCGCGCATGGCGGCGGCCGAGCCCTGCCAGGCGGCCTGGACGAGTCCGATGGTGAGGGTGGTCACGGGAAGGCCTCCGCGGGGATCTGCATGGTGGCGCAGTGCAGCGAACCGTGCTGCCAGATCAGCGCCGAGCAATCGACGCCCTCGACGCGCATGCCCGGACAGGCGGCACCGACCGCGGCCAGAGCGGCGGCGTCGCGGGCGGGTTCGCGGTAGGTCGGCACCAGCACCGCGCCGTTCACCAGCAGGATGTTGGCGTAGGTCGCCGGGATGCGGTGGCCGTCGAGCGGACAGAAGCGCGGCGCCGCCCACGGCAGGGGGACGAGGCGGAAAGGCTTGCCGGCGGCGGTGCGCAGGGCGCGCAGCTCGCCCTCCATGCGGGCGAAGGCGGCGTGGTGCTGGTCGGCGGGATCGTCGCAGCGCACGTACAGGATGGTGTCGTCGGGGCACAGCCGGGCGACGGTGTCGATGTGCGCGTCGGTGTCGTCGCCGGCGAGGTGGCCGTGGGCCAGCCACAGCACCCGGCTGGCGCCGAGGTGGCGGGCGAGGGCCGCCTCGACGCCGGCGCGGTCGAGGTGCGGATTGCGGTTGGCCGAGAGCAGGCAGGCCTCGGTGGTGAGGATGGTGCCGGCGCCGTCACTCTCGATCGAGCCGCCCTCCAGGATCAGACCGACCGTCTCCAGGGCGGCCCGGCCGAGCCCTCCGGCGGCGTGCAGGCGCCGGGTGGCACGGTTGTCATCGGCGGCGGCGAACTTCAGGCCCCAGCCGTTGAAGCCGAAGTCGAGCGCGGTCGCGACGCCATCGCGCAGCACGGTGAGCGGGCCGAAATCGCGGATCCAGGTGTCGTCGCAGGGGACGTCGTCGCGCACATCGACGCGTTCCGCCGGCACGCCGGCGCCGACCAGTTGGCCGAGCACCTCGTCGGCGTCGTCGGCCAGGACGATGAGCCGGGTGTGCCGGGCGATGGCCGCAGCCATGCCGCGGTAGCAGGCCTGGGCCTCGGCCAGGTAGGGGGCCCAGTCGCCACGACCGTGCGGCCAGGCGAGCAGCACGGCGCCGACCGGCTCCCACTCGGCAGGGAGTCGTGCGCCGTTCGCGAAGTCGGGTATTCCGCTCATGGCGAAGGAAGCTATACGGTGCGCGCCACAGCGCACCTCCATCCATACGCAGACTCGACTGCGGCAGTCCGGGAGAAGATCTGATGAAGCCTGAGACCCTTGATCGCTGGAACGTCCAGCAGTCGGCCGAACTCTACAACGTCCGCGCCTGGGGCGCCGGATTCTTCGACGTCAACACCGCCGGAGAGGTGGTGGTCAAGCTGCAGAACGGCGGCCAGACCGTCGATGTCTCGCTGATGGAGGTGGTCGCCGGGATCAAGGAGCGCGGCATGGGCATGCCCGTGCTGCTGCGCTTCCGCGACATCCTCGACCGCACCATCCAGCGCATCAACGAGGGTTTTGGCGAGGCCATCCAGCAGGCCGGCTACAAGGGCGTCTACCGCGGCGTCTACCCGATCAAGGTCAACCAGCAGCAGCAGGTGGTCGAGGAGATCGCCCAGTTCGGCAAGCGCTACCACCACGGTCTCGAGGCCGGCAGCAAGGCTGAACTGCTCATCGCCCTGGCCTACATGCAGGACCCCGAGGCCTACATCGTCTGCAACGGCTACAAGGACGCCGAGTTCATCGACCTGGCCCTGTCCAGCCTGAAGATGGGGGCGCAGACCCTGATCGTGTTGGAGATGGTCTCCGAGCTGGAGCTGGTGCTCGAGCGCGCCGCCAAGCTCGGGGTCAAGCCGCGCCTCGGCCTGCGGCTCAAGCTGTCGTCGAAGGTGCCGGGCAAGTGGACCGAGAGCAGCGGCGACCGCTCGACCTTCGGCCTGACCATGGCCGACGTCATCCGCGTCGTCGATATCCTGCGCGCCAAGGGGATGCTCGATTGCCTGCAGATGGTCCACTACCACCTCGGCAGCCAGATCCCCAACATCGGGGCGGTGCGCACCGCGGCCCAGGAGGCGGTGCGGGTGTACTGCGATCTGGTCAAGGAAGGCGCGGCGATGGGCATCTTCGATATCGGTGGCGGCCTCGCGGTCGACTACGACGGTTCGAAGACCAACTTCCCCGGCAGTCGCAACTACGACATCAAGGAGTACTGCTCCGACGTGATCGAGACGATCATGGCCTCCTGCGACAAGGAGAGCCTGCCGCATCCGAACATCATCTCGGAGTCGGGCCGCTTCCTGGTCAGCTATTCCTCGGTGCTGATCTTCAACGTGCTCGAGGCCTCGCGCTTCGAGCCCGGTGAGGAGAGCGCCGAGGAGCCGGCCAAGGAGGCCCACGCCTCGCTGCGCGAGTTGTTCGACATCCACCGCACGGTCTCGGCCAAGAACCTGCAGGAGTGCTTCAACGACGCGGTCTACCACCGCGACGAGATCCGCACCGCCTTCCTGCACAGCGGCGTGACCCTGCGCCAGCGCGCGCTGGGCGAGAACCTGTTCTGGCGTGTGGTCGGCAAGATCCTGCGCGAGTGCGATGGGCTGAAGATCGTCCCCGAGGACCTCAAGGACCTGCAGGAGGCGCTCTGCGACATCTACTACGGCAACTTCTCGGTGTTCCAGTCGCTGCCCGACTCGTGGGCGATCGGCCAGCTCTTCCCGATCATGCCGATCCACCGCCTCGGCGAGCGGCCGAACCGCCAGGGCAGCTTCAGCGACATCACCTGCGACTGCGACGGCAAGATCGACAACTTCATCGACCTGCACGACGTCAAGAAGACGCTGCCGCTGCATGAGGTGCGCGCCGGCGAAGACTACGTCTGCGGCGTGTTCCTGGTCGGCGCCTACCAGGAGACCCTGGGCGACCTGCACAACCTGTTCGGCGACACCAACATCGTCTCGGTCAAGCTCGACGCCGACGGCCGCATCGACTTCACCAGCGAGGTGAAGGGCGACTCGGTGGCCGACGTCCTCGGCTACGTCGAGTACGACCCCAAGGACCTCGTCGCCATGTTCCGCGACCGCGCCGAGCGCGCCGTGCGCGAGGGCAAGCTCTCGCCGACGGAACGGCGCGAGATCGTCGAGAACTACGCCGCCGGCATCCAGGGCTATACCTACTTCGAGTCGTGAGCGCGGAGCGCGAACGACCGCATCATCCTGTCAGGAGCCATCCATGTCCCGTGTCCTCATCATCGGTGCCGGCGGTGTCGGCAGCGTCGTCACCCACAAGTGCGCCCAGGTCCCCGAGGTCTTCTCGGACATCATGCTGGCCTCGCGCACCAAGGCGAGGTGCGACAAGATCGCCAAGGACGTGAAGCAGCTGGCGAAACGGCGCATCGCCACCGCCGAGGTCGATGCCGACGATCCCAAGAAGACGATCAAGCTGATCAAGGCCTTCAAGCCCGAGCTGGTGATCAACGTCGCCCTGCCGTACCAGGACCTGGCGATCATGGAGGCCTGCCTCGCCACCGGCACGCACTACCTCGACACCGCCAACTACGAGCCGCTCAACAAGGCCAAGTTCGAGTACAAGTGGCAGTGGGCGTATAAGAAGAAGTTCGAGAAGGCCGGCTTGACCGCGATCCTCGGCTGCGGCTTCGACCCGGGCCAGAGCAACATCTACTGCGCCTACGCCGCCAAGCACCATTTCGACGAGATCCACACCGTCGACATCATGGACTGCAACGCCGGCAGCCACGGCAAGGCCTTCGCGACCAACTTCAACCCTGAGATCAATATCCGCGAGATCACTCAGCGCGGCAAATACTGGGAAAACGGCAAGTGGATCGAGACCGATCCGTTGACCGTCAACACGCCCTTCGACTTCGCCGAGTGCGGCGTGAAGGACATGTACCTGATGTACCACGAAGAGCTGGAATCGCTGGTCAAGAACCTCAAGGGCCTGCAGCGCATCCGCTTCTGGATGACCTTCGGCAAGCCCTACCTGACCCACCTCGAGGTGCTGCAGAACGTCGGCATGACCTCGATCAAGCCGATCATGTACGAAGGCCGCGAGATCGTGCCGCTGCAGTTCCTCAAGGCGGTGCTGCCCAAGCCCGAGTCCCTGGGCGAGAACTACAGCGGCAAGACCAACATCGGCTGCTGGATCGAGGGCAAGAAGGACGGCAAGTTCAAGCGCTACTACATCTACAACGTCTGCGACCACGCCGCCTGCTACAAGGAGGTCCGAGCCCAGGCGATCTCCTACACCACTGGCGTGCCGGCGATGCTCGGCGCCAAGCTGCTGCTGACCAACCAGTGGAAGCGCCCCGGCGTGTGGAACGTCGAGCAGTTCGATCCCGATCCGTTCATGAAGGACATCGGCGGCCACGGCCTGCCGTGGGTCGAGACCGCGCCGACGCAGGCATTGCCGATCTGACCATTGCCACCGTCCGGGGTCCGGGGTCCGGGGTCCGGGGTTGGTAGCCAGTTGCCATAGAAATGCGGACGGTCGCCATGGATCCAATTCCTGAAACCCCCATCACAGACCTCGACTGGGCCACTGTTCCGAGTCCATGCTTCGTCGTCGACCTGCGCCTGCTGGAGCGCAACGCCCGCCTGATGGCGCGGGTGCGGCAGGAGGCGGGCTGCCGCATCCTGGCGGCGCTCAAGGGCTTCTCGATGTGGGGCGCCTTCGCCACGCTGAAGCCGCATCTCGATGGCTGCGCCGCCTCCGGTCCGATCGAGGCGCAGCTGGCACGCGAGGAGTTCGGCAAGGAGGTGCACACCTACGCGCCGGCCTTCAGCGAACTCGACCTGCAGGAGAGCCTGCAGTTCTCCGACCACATCGTGTTCAATTCGCCTGGCCAGCTGGCCCGGCACCTGCCGGCGGTGCGTGCCGCCAAGCGCCACATCGAGGTCGGCCTGCGGGTCAACCCGCAGTACTCCGAGGTCGAGGTCGAGCTGTACAACCCCTGCGCCCTGGGCAGCCGCCTGGGCTGCCGGCGCGACGAGATCGGCGCCGACCTGCCGGCCGGCGTCGACGGCCTGCACTTCCACGTCATGTGCGAGCAGGGGGCGGACGTGCTGGAGCGCGTGCTGTCGCATGTCGAGGACCGCTTCGGCGACTGGTTCCCGAAGCTGAAGTGGATCAATTTCGGCGGTGGCCACCACATCACCAAGCCAGGCTACGACATCGATGGCCTGATCGCGCTGGTCCGTGATTTCCGCGCCCGCCACCCGCACCTCACGGTCTACATGGAGCCGGGCGAGGCGGTCGCGCTCGGCACCGGCGTGCTGGTCGGCACGGTGATGGACATCGTCCGCAACGGCATGCCGATCGCGATCCTCGACATCTCGGCGACCGCGCACATGCCCGACACGCTGGAGATGCCCTACCGGCCGACCATCCACGGTGCCGGCGATGCTGGGGCGACCCCGCACACCTACCGCCTCGGCGGCCCGACCTGCCTGGCCGGCGACGTCATGGGCGACTGGTCGTTCAGCGCGCCGCTCGTCCCCGGCCAGCGCCTGGTCTTCGCCGACATGGCGCACTACACGATGGTCAAGACGACGATGTTCAACGGGGTCAAGCACCCTGCGATCGCGACCTGGGACGGCCGCGAGCTGCGTATTGTGCGCCGCTTTTCGTACTCGGACTACAAATCGCGACTGTCGTGAAACGCCCGACCCCCGGCTTTGGACCGGGGGTCGGGGTCTGGTAGCAGCGCTGAGAGTTGAACTCAGGACCTAAGGCTTATGAAGCCTCCGCTCTAACCACTGAGCTACGCTGCCAGGAGGGTCGGGAGGCTAACGGGCAGTCCGCGGCCGGCAAGCGGGTGGCTGCGGGTTGCCTTGTCTGGCTGCTTCCGACACTCCCGCCCTCCCATGCGCCACGCCCTGCTGCTGCTCCTCCTCGCCGTCCTCTGCTCTGCCGGCGAGGCCGTCTCCGCCCCTGCCCCTGTCTACGAGGAGGTGGCGATCGAGAACGGCACGATCCGCGTGGCCGTGTCGACCCTGCGCGGCAGCATCCGCCGGGTCGAACTGCTCGACACCAAGCCGATCGTGCTGCCGCGCCATGCCCGTGATGGGGCGCTGCCAGATGGTCCGCTGCCGGTGCTGCGGGCGTTCATGGCCAGCGGCAACCACAACTGGATCTGGAGCGACAACGGCGGCTTGACCGCGACGCCGTGGAAGGTGCTGTCCAAGGCCGCAGACCGCGTCTCGCTGGGCTTTACCGGCGAGAACGGCCTCGACTGGACCATGACCTACCAGCTGGCGCCCAAGTCGCTGGAGATCGGGGTCCAATTGGCGGTGCGCAACCAGGGAACCGCCACCCTGCCGCTGGAACTGCATGTCTTCCCGGTGGTCGGTGTGCACGGCGATTACGCCCTGAGCGAGGTCGGCTACCAGGCGGTGTTCAGCCATGCCGGTGGCGCCACCGGCTCGATCACCAACCACGGCATGCCGGCCATCGCCGGGGTCGGCAACGCCGTCGCCGACATCCCGCTGGGCGTGGGCGGCACGACCGATTTCATCGGGGTGAAGAGCCGCTTCTTCGCTGCCTGGTGGAAGCCGATCGCCCCGCTCGAGGCATCAGCGCCGCCCAAGCCCGCCACTGAGCAGCCGCAGGGCCTCGACGGCATGGCTCAGGCTGCGCCGGTTGCCGCTGCGGCACCGGCGGCCGATTGGCAGGCCTTCGGTCGTGGCTTCATGGGCCTCGACCAGGTGCCGCAGTCCCTGCTGCGCATCGCTTACGCCAAGGCAGAACTGGCCCCTGGCGCATCGTGGCAGCGCGGCTGGGCGATCTCCGCCGCGAGCATGACCAAGCAGCACCTCGAACTGGTGCCGGAGTCGGAGAAGGTCATCGAGTTCACCGACGGCTTCTACCGCTTCTTCAAGATCCTGGCCAAGGCGCTGACCTGGGTGCTCGACCTGCTGGCGGTGGTGGTGCAGCATTACGGCGTCGCCGTCATCCTGCTCACCATCCTGATCAAGGCGGCGCTCTACCGCACCACCTTCAAGCAGCAGGAGAGCATGCTGAAGATGCAGAAGGTCGCGCCCGAACTGAAGTACCTGCAGGAGCAGTACAAGAACAACAAGCAGATGATGGCGCAGAAGCAGATGGAGCTGTTCAAGAAGCACGGCGTCAACCCGCTCGGCGGCTGCCTGCCGATCTTCATCCAGCTGCCCATCTTCATCGCCCTGTTCCAGGCCTTCAGCCACAACGCCGACCTGCGCGGCACCAGCTTCCTGTGGATCAGCGACCTGACCCTGCCCGACCAGCTGATCGGCATACCGCTGTCGTTCCTCGGCGGCTGGGTGCTATCGCTCAATCCCTTGCCGATCATCTACATCGGTGTGTCGGCGTGGATGAGCTTCAGCATGACGCCACCGGCCAATGCCGATCCGCAGCAGGAGATGATGTACAAGATGATGCGCTGGATGCCGGTGCTGTTCGGCGTCATCTTCTACAACATGCCCAGCGGCCTGGTGCTCTACTTCACCATTCAGGCGGTGATCTCGACTCTCGAGATCAAGTACATCAAGAAGAAGCTCGGTATGGGCTGAGTCGAGGGACCGCCGAGTCGAAGGAGCGGGGCTTCAGCCCGCGTTCGGGGTGGTCCTGAGCAAACCCTGCGCGTTGCGTCCGGCCCAGGCCATGACGTCCTCGGCACGTTCGCCGCGCAGTTCCGCCACGACGGCCGCCGTTGCGGCGACATGCGCCGGTTCGCAACGCTTCCCGCGGTAGGGCACCGGCGCCAGGTAGGGCGCGTCGGTCTCGATCAGCAGATGGTCCGCCGGTATGGTCCGCACGGCAGCGCGTAGGGCGTCGTTGCCCTTGAATGTCACCATGCCGTTGAGCGCGATGTGGAAGCCGACGTCGAGCCAGCCGCGGGTCTGCGCCGCATCGCCGTCGAAGCTGTGGATGATGCCACGCACACCCGGGTGAGCGCGCACCAGGGCCAGCGCGACGGCATGCGCGTCGCCGCCGCGTGGACCGCTGCGCGCATGGACGATGAGCGGCAGATCGAGTTCGCGCGCGAGGGCGATCTGGGCGGAGAACTGGTCACGCTGCACGGAGTCAGAAGCCAGAGCGTGGTGGTATTCGATGCCGCATTCGCCGAGCGCGCTGAAGCCGCCGTCCGTCAGCAAGGTGCGGAGCCCGGCGAGGTGGGCAGCGAAGGCGTCGCCGGCCTCGTGGGCGGAGAACGGATCCAGGCCGGCCGAGGCCCAGACGACGCCGGGATTGGCCCGCGCCAGCGCCACCGCGACCGTGGAGTCCGCCAGCCCGGTGCCGATGGTCAGGCAGCCGATGACGCCGGCATCGACCATGCGCGTGAGGACCGCGGCGCGGTCGGCAGCGAAGCGGGCGTGGGTCAGATGGCAGTGCGAGTCGAACACGGCTGCAGGCTTGTCCAGGTCCTGAAAAAGCACAACCCCCGGCTGAAGCCGGGGGTTGTGCGAGGAAGACCGGATGATCCGGGCTTACTTCTTGGCCGGAGCCTTGGCGCCGGCGGCGGGAGCCTTGGCATCGCCCGGCTTGGCCGCGGCGGCCTTGGGATCGCCAGGCTTGGCTGCGGCAGCGGCGCCAGCG
>JALHRW010000021.1 GCA_022841245.1 Planctomycetota bacterium | reverse complement strand
GCAGGGCGTGCCCGGGCCCGTCGCGCAGCTCGGGCGGATCACCCAGCCCGCCGACGGCGGCGAGCAGCGACTTGCGGCTGATCCCGACCAGCAGCGGCCGGCCGAGCGCGGCGGTCAGACGCGGCAGGGCGGCGAGCAGCGCGATGTTATGCGTCGCGGTCTTGCCGAAGCCGATGCCGGGATCGAGCAGCACCGACGCCTCCCGTACCCCACGCGCCACGGCTGCCCTCAGACAGGCGGCCAGTGCCGCTTCGACCTCGCCGACCACATCGGCGTAGCGCGGCGCAGCCTGCATCGTCCCGGGCGTGCCCTGCATATGCATGAGCACCAGCGGGCAGCGCGCGCTGGCCGCGACTTCCAGCAGCAGCGGATCGCGCCCCCCGCTGACGTCGTTGATCGCATCGGCCCCGGCCGCGAGCGCCGCAGCCGCCACCGCCCCCTTGCTGGTGTCGATGCTGATCGGCACGCGCACGCCGGCGGCGCGCAGTCCGGCGAGCGCCGGCACCACGCGTTCGGTCTCGCCTGCCGCGGCCACCGCTACCGCACCCGGCCGCGTGCTCTCGCCGCCGACGTCGAGCCAATCGGCCCCGGCCGCGGCCATCGCGACGCCAGCCGTCACCGCCGAGCGCGGATCGAGATTCCGTCCGCCATCGCTGAACGAATCCGGCGTGACGTTGAGGATCCCCATCACCCCGGCCGGTTCGGCCACGGCGATGCCGCGTTGCGCGTCGAGGAGCCACCGGCGGGACATGCGTGGGGATACCACCGCGCGCGCCCCCTCTCAAGCAGCATTGCTCCCCGTCGACGTGGACGTCGACGCTCCCCAAGTCGAAGCTTCGTCCGCCGAGCGAGCGCAGGCGTAAGCCCAGCGAGACTGGAACGAACGATCCCGCTTGGCGAATCGCTAGCGTCAGCGCAGCGTGTCGAGCGGGTCCCGGGCGAAGGGCCCGGGCCAGGGGTTCGGGGGGCGGGCCCCCCGGGCTTAAGAAGCCTGCTGCCAGCAGAGGGCGCCGGATTCGCCTTCATCGACGAAGACGTAGACCACGCCGCCATCACCGAGCTTGAGATCGATCAGGTCGCCGGCGATGCGGTGGTGGAAGCGGTGCGGAGCGCCCATCACGCGGTCGATGTCGAGCGGTTCGTTGGCCCACAGCGGATAGCCGCCGACCTTGGTGCAGTCGCAGCCGAGCTCGTCGACCATGTCGACCCAAGCGTCGCTCGCCGCCACGTCGAGGGCCGTGGGATCGACGTCGAGATCGACCGGTTCTGCGATCGCATCGCCGAGCATCACCTTCGCGCCCTTCCAGTCGCCGGGGCAGACGCCGTTGATGATCGACAGGCCGATGCCCTTCGCCGGAACCACGACCACCACGTTGTCGCCGCTGCCCGGCTTGTAGTCGAACGTCTCGGATGGATCGCTGCGATCCATGAATGCGAGAACCAGGCGGTCGCTGCCGGGCGCTAGCGGCAGCGCGCTGACCAACGCCATCGTCGCGCCAGTGCGTTTACCTTTCGGATGGGGAAATCCCATCTTGACGTGTCCTCCGATCTGGCCGATGGCCAGCTTCGGGTTCGGGGCGCGCACGATGCGGTGGGAGGTAAGTTCGCTGCTCATCGCCGATATCATGTCCATAAGCAGAGTCAGCCGCAACCGCCAGCGTCCGACAGCGTGCCATGCGCCGGAGAACGCGAATGGTGCTCGGACAAGGAAAATATTTGCGGAGAGCGCGATGACCTACTATATACGGACGCAAGGTTGCTGATCCCAGCGGCCCCCGTTGAAACCAACCCTTGACCCAAGGAGGTCACATGCCCGCCAAGAAGCCCGCCAAGAAGGTCGCCAAGAAGCCCGCCAAGAAGGTCGCCAAGAAGTCGGCCAAGAAGGCGAAGTAACTTCCGCCCAGGCGGACCGCACAGGCGGCAAGGCCGCCGACTGCGGCGACCTGAACTGATCACCCTCGCCATCCGGCGAGGGTGATTCGTTTTATGCCGCTCGGCGGCAGCAATCACTGCGTGCGGGGTGACTTCAGCAGACGACGGACGAGACTGCTTTTACCAGTGATTCCGCATCGCCTTCGCGCAACGTCCGGCAGTCGGCGATGGCGGCTCCCCCCTCCAAACGGACGAATACGCTCGGCTCGCCGAGGCGCAGCCGGCGGGCGAGTTCACCGGCGGCGATGCCGGGCACGGCCAGGCGAACGCCGACGCTGGGCAAGCCCTCGTCCGGGGCGCTGCCGCTGCCGACGTAGGCGAGCGTGTCGACGACGGTCGCGCGCGCGCCGGCCGCCAGCAGGGCCTCGGCCAGGCGAGTGGCCTCGTCGCGCACCGACTCGAGCGGCCGCGAGGCCATCGCCCAGAACGGGATGCGCTCGCGCCAGTCGCCGTTGATGAAGTGGACCAGGGTCGCCTCGAGCGCGGCCAGAGTCAGCTTGCACACCCGGAACATGCGCGCCGACGGATGTGCGCGCATGCGCTTCACCGCCTCGGCGGTGCCGACGATGATGCCGGCCTGCGGGCCGCCGAGCAGCTTGTCGCCGCTGAAGCAGCAGGCCGAGACGCCGGCCTTGACCGAATCCGCCACCATCGGCTCGTCGGCCAGGCCGATGCCCGACAGCGGCACCAGCGCGCCGCTGCCGAGGTCGTCGAGGGCGAGCAGCCCGCGCGTGCGGGCGAGGGCGGCAAGCTCGCCGGCCCCGGGCGTGCCGGCGAAGCCGCGCACACGGTAATTGCTGGTGTGGACGTGCAGCAGGGCGGCGGTCTGCGGCGTGATCGCCTGCTCGTAGTCGCGCAGGTGGGTGCGGTTGGTGCAGCCGACCTCGACCAGCTTGCAGCCGGACATCGCCATGACATCGGGCATGCGGAAGGCGCCGCCGATCTCGACCAGCTGGCCGCGCGAGACGATGACCTCGCGGCCGGCAGTCAGCGCGGTGAGCATCAGCATGGTGGCGGCAGCGTTGTTGTTGACCACGGTCGCAGCCTCGCAGCCGGTCAGCTCGCAGAGCATGCGCTCGATGCGCTCCTCGCGCAGGCTGCGGTCGCCGGTCGAGAGGCTGGCCTGCACCGGGGTGCTGCCGGCCGCTTCGACCATCGCGGCGATGGCGCTGGCCGGCAGTGGACTGCGGCCGAGGCCGGTGTGCAGCAGGATGCCGCTGGCATTGACCGCGCGACGCAGGGCTGGCACAGCCAGGCGGCGCACCCGTCCAGACAGCTCGGTGGTGATCTCCGGCAGCGATGGCGGCACCGTGCCCGCGAGTGCTGCGCTGCGCAACTCGGCGAGCAGGCTGCGCAGGCAGTGGCGCACCAGGCCGTGGCCATGGGCAGCGACCAGGTCGCGCACCACGGGCAGTTCGAGCACGGCTCCGGCAGCAGGCAGCAGGCGCAGCGGATTGTCGGTCATGCCGACAGACTACGGCCGGCGGACGGCCTTCCAGCCGAGGTGGCCACGGAACGGCGGCGGACGCAGGTCGAGGGCACCGCCGGGATGGTTTACGCGAAGTCCGCCGATCAGCCCGCCCGAGGTCGCGTCCCACCACTCGACCGCGATGGAGCCGGCCGCCCCCTCGTCGCTCAGGCGGATGCGGGCACCCTCGACCAGCGGCATCTCGCCGCCGCGCGCGCCCCAGCCCGCTGCCAGGACGTAGCCGATCGCCCGGCCCGGGCGGATCCACGCCCGGCTCCACAGCTTCTCGGACGGTGCTTCGGCAACCAGAGCCAGGCTGCGCGCTTCGGGACCGCGCAGGTCCTCGCCGTCGGCGAAGCGGCGCACGGCGCCGAACGGGGCCCAACGGTTCCCTTGGTCGACCCACTCCCACCACCACAGCATCGGGGCGGCGGCGTGACCGGAGACCAGGCCGATCCAGCCGCCGATGAGGTGATCGACGGCGCGGAAATCCTCGGGGCTGGATCCGCTGCTGGCGCCGAATTCGGTGACCAGCACCGGCTTGGCGAAGCGCGACAGCCCGCGGACCGGATCGTGCAGGCTGCCGGCGAGGATGTCGGCGAGCGGCGCCGGATCCCGGTCGGCCCGCGCACGGCGGTAGGCGTCCAGGCACAGGTAGTCGATCCCCGGCAGGGCGGCGATGTCCGGATTGACGCGACGGTAGTCGCCCGCCCAGTGCGTGCAGACCGGCCGGCCGCTGGGATCGAGGAGATGGAAGCGCGCGGCGGCCTGCTCATGCCAGCGCACCAGCGGTTCGCCCCGACCGGCCGTGAGGTCGATCTCGCTCCACAGCTTCCAGCCCCACACCGCCGGATGGTCGGCGTAGCGGGCGACGAGGTAACGGCGCACGCGATCCTGGAAAGCCAAGGCCTCGGGATGGACGAACACCTGGGTCGCATCGCTGCACGGACCGCCGTTGAGCCGGTTGAGCGGATTGTCCTTCCACTCGCGGTCGGCGCTGGGGCTGGCCTGGCCGTGGTTGTTGATCACCAGCTTCAGCCGGATGCCGCGGCTCCAGGCGTGGTCGAGGATGGCGTCGAGGCGCTCGGCATTGGCCAGGCTGGGCGCATGCAGGCCGTGGTAGCCGGGCCAGTCCTCGCGCCAGGCCGGCGCCAGGTTCCAGCTGCTCAGCCACACTTCCGCGGCGTCGCCGCCGCTGAGCGCCAGGCGGTCGAGGATGGCAGCGTAGGTCAGCGTGCCGCGCGCGGGGGTCAGCTTGGTGCCGTTGACTTCCTTGCTGCGCAGGTCGTAGGTGTTGTTGATGTTCAGACCGATCGGCCACCACAGTTCGCCATCGATGCTGAAGAAGCGCGGATCGACGGCGTCGACCCGGACGATCCCGGTCGAAGGCGCACCGCTCGCCTCGACCGGCGGCAGCTCGACGCGGGCGCTGCCGCCGGAGGACCACAGTGCGCGCAACTCGAGCGTGTGCCTCCCTGGCAGACGTGGCCGGAAGCGGCAGGCCAGGTGCAGCGGTCCGCTCGGCCGCATGTCCTCGCGGTCACCGCGGTCGACCGAGCGCATCGGCTCGCGCAGGAACGCGCCCACTTCGCGGACCGTGCCGCCCGGTTCGGTGATGCGCAGGGTCACCAGCGGATCGTCACCCCAGGCGTCCACCGGGACCGGCTCCAGGCCGAGCGTCACGCTGTAGCGCTCGCCGACGGCCAGGCGCGATGGGCCTGGCTGCAGCGCCATGAGTCGCGGCGCAGTCGCCGGTTCGACGGCAGGCCCGGGCTGAGCGTCGATGCCGATCCGTGCCCGGCTAGCCGTCGCCGACCACAGGTAGACGCCGAGCCGCGCGCTGCGCCGCAACGGCGCCCACTCCGCCGGCGGCGGCTCGGCGGCGAGGGCGGCCCTGGCCGAGAGATCGACGCTGAAGCGGTGGCGGCCCGGCGCCAGGCGCGCGGCCAGCGGTCGCTGCCACCAGCCACCGTCGCGATCGATGGCGCAGACGCCGACCCCGAGATCATCCGGGGCCGACTCCGGCACGGTGATATCCAGCGCCACCCGGCCGGTGCCGACCGGCATCGGCTGCTCGAACACGGTGGTCAGCGGGGCACGCAGTTCGACCTCGGCCGCCGGCTCTTTGCCGGGGGAGGGGCTCGGCGCCTCCGCGACGGGGCGTACGACGCCAGTTTCCCGTCGCTGCGACGTTCGCCCCTCCCCCGAGGACCCCCACCTAACGGCCGATAGCACTGCCGTTAGCAGGCCGCATAGGATGAGGATGGGGAGCAGCCGGCGCACGTTGCGATCATGCCGGCGGTGGCGACAGGGAAAGCCGGCGCGGCGTCACCCGGCGGTCAGGAAGGCCTCGACCCGGGCGCGCAGGGCCTGGTGGTCTTCGACCACTGGGAACTGCGGGAAGTCGCGCACCACGGTGGCGCTCGGCTTGAACAGGATCCCCTGGTCGGCGGCGCCGAGCATGGCGGTGTCGTTATACGAGTCGCCCACCGCGCAGACGCGGAAGGCGATCTGCTTGAAGGCGTTGACGCTGTGGCGCTTCTGGTCCGGCATGCGCAGGCGGTAGCCGGCGATGCGGCCCGACGTCTCGATGTCGAGGGTGTGGCAGAACAGCGTCGGCCAGCCGAGCTTGCGCATCAGCGGGTGGGCGAACTGGGCGAAGGTGTCGGAGAGGATGATGACCTGGGTGCGTTCGCGCGCCCAGGCGAGGAACTCCGCCGCGCCCGGCAGCGGTTCGAGCGAGCCGATGACCTGGTGGATCGTGTCGATACGGATGCCTTCGCGATCGAGGATGGCGAGGCGGCCGCGCATCAGCTTGTCGTAGTCGGGTTCGTCGCGGGTGGTCCGGCGCAGCTCGGCGATGCCGGTTTTCTCGGCCACGCCGATCCAGATCTCGGGGACGAGAACGCCTTCGAGGTCCATGGCGAGGATGGCGGGGCTGGTGCTCATGCGGGCGGGAGTGTGCGAGGGTCGCCGGGGCCGCAAGTTGAACCGCGCTCCAGCCAGCACGTTCCACCCCGTGGAGGGCCCCCGCCATGCGCCGTCGCCTGCCGACCGACTGGACCACCGAGATCGACCTGGTGCCGCTGGTCGACTGCGTCTTCCTCATCCTGCTGTTCTTCATCCTCTGCGGCCGGCTGACCACCGATGCCCAGACCGAGCAGGTGACCGTGCCGCCGGCGCGCAGTGCGCAGGCGCGTCCTGTCACCACCGAGCGCATCGTGGTCAACGTGAAGGCAGGCGAGCGGCCGTCCCTCTCCTTCGTCGGCGGCAGCGGCTGGATCGACCTTGCCGGCGGCTGGGCGCCGGTCCGCGATCGCCTGGATGCGATCTGGAACGCCGCCGGCAAGCGGGACAGCAACGGCCACCAGGTCGCCGACGTGATCCTGGAAGTGCGCGCCGACGAGGAGCTGCCCTACCGCCTGGTCCAGGAGCTGCAGCAGATCGCGGCCGACTCGGTCGATCCCGAAACCCTGGTCCCGGGCCGGGCGGTGCAGCGCAGCTTCGTCAACGTCGACTTCGCGGTGGTGCCGCCGGGCTGAGGCCTACTCCGGCACCACCACCCAGCGGTTCGCACCCTCGGCCCACACCCGCAGCAGCACCTCGCCCTTGGCCAGGCGCAGCTGCTGCACCGCGGCGCTGGCGTCCGCAACCGGGCGGCGCTCGACCTCGGTGACGACCATGCCGGCCTGCAGGCCGGCGCGCTCGGCACGCGAGCCCTCCTCGACCTGGGTGATCAGGGCGCCCTGGACCTTGGCCGGGATGCCGGACTGCTGGCGCACCTGCACCGTGAGGTCCTGCATGACGACGCCGATACGTCCATTCTCCTCGCTGTTCGCACCAGCCGCCACCGCCTCGCCCGGCAACTCGCCGATGGTCAGACGCAACCGCTCCTCTCGGCCGTCGCGATGCACGCTCAGCTCGACCTCGCTGCCCGGCTTGAGCGCCGCGACGTGCATGCGCAGGTGGCGGGCGTCGGACATCTTGTGCTCGCCGACGCGCAGGATGACGTCGCCGGCCTTGACCCCGGCCTTGGCGGCTGGCCCGTCGTCGAGCACCTCGGCGACCAGCGCCCCGGTGCCCGACTCGACGCCGAACTTGCGCGCCAATTCGGGTGTGACCTCGCCGATCTGCACCCCGAGGTAGCCACGCACCACCTTGCCGCCGCCAAGCAGCTGGTCGGTGATGCGTTTGGCGAGGTTGGCGGGCACGGCGAAGCCGATGCCGACATTGCCGCCGCTGCGCGAGTAGATCGCCGTGTTGATGCCAATCAGGCGGCCGAGACTGTCGACCAGGGCGCCGCCACTGTTGCCGGGATTGATCGAGGCGTCGGTCTGGATGAAGTCCTCGTACCCCCCCACATCAGCGAGAATGCGCGCCTCGCGACCGATCGCGCTGACGATGCCCATGCTGACGGTCTGACCGACGCCGAAGGGGTTGCCGATGGCGAATGAGAGGTCGCCGACCCGGACCTTGTCGCTGTCAGCGAAGACGATCGGCCTCAGACCCTTGGCCTCGATCCGCAGGACGGCGAGGTCGGTCTTGGGATCGGCCCCCACCAGAGTGGCCTTGATCCGGTCCTTGGCGCCGTGCAGCTGCACCTCGATCTGGTCGGCCCCCTCGATGACGTGGTTGTTGGTCACGATCACGCCGTCGGCGGCCATCACCACGCCCGAGCCTTGTCCGCCCATGCGCGGTATGCGCCCCTCGGGTTGGCCACGGCGCTGGCCGGGCTCGCCGAAGAAATGACGCCACATCGGATCGTCCTCGTTGAACGGCGCGATCATCCGGCGCTGCGGCATCGCCTTGCTGGTATAGACGGTGACCACGGCCGGGGCGACCGCCTCGATCATCGGGGCATGGGTGGCTGGTTCGCCGGCGCGGGCAGCGGCGACGAGCAGGAGGCAGGCAACGGGCAGAGCGAGGAGGCGGTGCATGCCAGCAGAGACGACGGCCCGCTTCATACCTGTCCTGTGGACCGGACACGTCTGTCGATGGCATCGCCGCACCGGGCGCATAGCGTCCCCCCGCAACAGGAGCCTCCGATGAGCAATCCCGCCCTCAACGCCGACCGCTGGGCCGCCGGCACCCGTGATGGTGACATGGCGGTGGCCAACCGCATGACCGTCGAAGGCGCGGTGATGAAGACCCTCGCCCTGACCGTCATACTCCTGGCCACCATCGGGGTGATGTGGTCGCAGTTCTGGCACGGCGGTGATCCCGACATCACGGGCATGATGCCATGGCTGATCGGTGGCGCGATCGCCGGCCTGGTGCTGGGCCTGATCGGCATGTTCGCGCACCGCACCGCGGTCGTCGTCGCCCCGCTCTACGCCGTCGCCGAAGGCATCTTCCTCGGCGGCCTGACCATGGTCTTCAGCAAGATGTATCCCGGCATCGCCGAGTCGGCCGCGGTCTACACCATCGGCGTCCTCTTCGGCATGCTGCTCATGTACAAGATGGGCGTGATCAAGGCGACCGCCGGCTTCAAGCGCGGCGTGATGATCGCCACCGCCGGCCTGGCCATCGGCACCCTCGCCCTGTGGGTCCTGGGCATGTTCGGCATCGGCCAGGGCATCAGCGGCATGCTCTACGGCAACGGCTGGATGGGCATCGCCTTCAGCGTCTTCTGCATCGGCCTCGCCGCGCTCAACCTGGTGGTCGACTTCGCCTTCATCGAGGAGGCGGCCGAGAAGGGCGCGCCCAAGCACTACGAGTGGGTCGGCGCCTTCGCCCTGCTCGTCACCATGGTGTGGCTGTATATCGAGATCCTGCGCCTGCTGGCCAAGCTGCGCGGCTCTGAAGACTGATCAGCCGCCGCCGACCAGGGTCACGACCTCGACCGCGGCGCCATCCTTCAGTATGTGGGCGGCGTGTTCCGCCCGGCGTACCAGCACGCGGTCGACTTCGACCGCGGCGCGCGTGGACGGCAACTGCAACTCCGCGAGCAGGTTTGCGACCGTGCAGCCGTCCGCCACCTCGCGAGCCTCGCCGTTGACCGTGATGCGCATGCGCCGGATGGTAGGGGCATGAGCGACGCGCCAAGGCCTGGTCCGGAACTGGTCGTCGCCATCGCCTCATCGGCGCTGTTCGACCTCGGCGAGGGCGACGAGGTCTTCCGCACCCGGGGCCGCGAGGCCTACCGCGCCTACCAGCGCGAGCACGAGTCCGCCCCCCTGCCACCGGGCATCGCCTTCCCCTTCGTCCGCCGGCTGCTGGCGCTCAACCGCGGACTCGAACGGCCGGCGGTCGAGGTGGCGCTGATCTCGCGCAACGACCCTGACACCGGCGTGCGCGCCCGTCTCAGCCTCGACCACCACGGTTTGCCGCCCGGCCGCATGGCCTTCACCGGCGGCACCGATCCCTGGCCCTACCTCGACGCCTTCGGCGCCCACCTCTTCCTGACCCGCAATGCTGCCGACGTGCAGGCCGCGGTGGCGGCAGGCTTCGCCGCCGGCGAAGTGCTGCCCGGAGCGGCGGACGACGATGGCGGCGAGCAGTTGCGCATCGCCTTCGACTTCGACGGCGTGCTGGCCGACGACGCCTCCGAGCGCATCTATGCCGAGCAGGGTCTGGCCGCCTTCCACGCCCACGAGCGCGACCACGCCGCCATTCCCGCCGCTCCCGGACCTCTCGCCCGTCTGCTCGCGGCGCTGGCCCAGGTCCAGACCCGCCTGGCCGGCAGCGACCGCCTGCGCATGGCCATCGTCACCGCCCGCAGCCATCCAGCCGACATCCGCGTGGTGGCGACACTGCGCGCCTGGGGCGTGCGCGTCGACGAGGCCTTCTTCCTCGGCGAGGCGCCGAAGGAGCCGGTGCTGGCACGCTTCCGCCCGCACATCTTCTTCGACGACAAGCGCCGCAACGCCGATCGCGCCAGCAGCGTGGCGCCGGCCGTGCACGTCCCGTTCGGGGTAGCGAACCTACCGTAGCGCCGGCTTCAGCCGACCCGGCTGGTGGACTTCAGGCCACCAGCTTCACGACATGCACTCGCCAGCGCCCAATTCGTCGAGCGTGAACAGCTTGTCAGCACCGATGTCGCGCAGATCGGATTCCTGCAGCTGGTCGGCCTTGATCGCACACAGCGGCTCGATGCGCGCCTTCAGCGCTTCGCGCGCCTTGCGCGCGACATCCTTGTCCAGACCGGCGCCGGCCTGCACGCGCAGCCACTGCGCGAAGGTCTGCTCGGCCGAGGCGCGCTCGGCCTTGTACCAGCCGGCCAGGGCGGCGACGACCTCGGCGACCTTGCGGGCGGGGATGCGGCAGATCAGCGAGGCGAAGTGGACCTTGGCCCCCTCATCGCCGCCGCCGACCAGCAGGGCGTAGTGCGGCACCAGCTTGTCGCCGATCTTCGACGCCGCGCCGTGCAGGCCGATGGTGCCGATGTGGTGCTGGCCGCAGGAGTTGGGGCAGCCGCTGATGTTGATGCGTCCGCCGACCGTGGCGGGATCGAGGCCGCGCTCGGCGAGACGTGACTCGAGATCCTTGGCCAGGTTCTTCGACAAGGTGATGCCGAGCTGGCAGGTGCTGGCACCCGGGCAGCTGACCACGTCGGTCATGCCGTGCGCCGAGCGGGTCAGGCCGAGCTCGTCGAGGCCGCTGTAGAGCGCGCTGAGGTGCTGGTGCGCAACGCGGCGGAAGACCAGGTTCTGGTCGTTGGTCGAACGCACGTCGCCTTCGCTGAAGCGCTCGGCCAGGCCGGCGAGGGCACGCATCATCGGCGCCGGGATGTCGCCGCGCGGCACGCACACGCTGACCACGGCCAGGCCGGACTCGCGATGCGGACGGGCGTTGAGCTTGCGCCAGGCGCCCTCGGCACCGCTGACCGCCGGCACCAGGGTCGGGTTCGCGGGCGGCAGGGCGTCGGGCAGCACGCGACCGGCGATGCCGTCGGCACGGGCGTTGGCCAGCTCCTCAGCGATCAGGGCACGGAAGCCTTCTTCGCCACGGGCTTTGAGCACGAACTTGAGCCGCGCCTTGGCGCGGTTGGCGCGGTCGCCGTACTTGTGGTGCACGCGCACCGCGGCCTCGCACAACGGGACGAGGTCCTCCTTGGCGGCGAATTCGGCGATCAGGCAGGGTGCGACCGGCATGCTGCCGAGCCCGGCGCCGACGACGACGCGGAAACCCTGCTTGCCGTCCTTGACCACGGCGGTGGCGCCGAAGTCCTGGATGTTGACCTGCTGCAGCGGGTCGGCGTCGGCGCCTGACAGGGCGATCTTGAACTTGCGCGGCAGGCTGGAGCTGAGCGGTCCGCGGAGGAAGTGCTGGAAGAGCGCCTCGGCATAGGGCTCGATGGCGAACGGCTCGTCGGAGCGGGTGCCGGCGTTGGGGCTGCCGCAGACGGCGCGCACCGCGTTGCCGCAGGCTTCGCGGGTGGTCAGACCGCAGTCCTCCAGCTCGCGCAGCAGGGCCGGGGTGTCGTCGAGCTTGACGTAGTGGTACTGGATCGCCTGGCGGGTGGTGATGTGCGAGATGCCATTGCTGTACTTCTCGCTGGTGTCGGCCAGGACGCGCATCTGCCGCGGCGTCACCTTGCCGTACTTCAGCTTGATGCGCACCATCTGGTTTTCGCCGCCCTGGCGCTGGCCGTAGACGCCGTGCACCAGGCGGAAGGGCTTGAACTCCTTGTCCGGATCGATGGCGCCGGCATGGAGGGCGGCCACGGTCGAGGCGTACTTGACCAGTTCGCGTTCGACGATCTCGGGCAGGGCGTTGGTGCTCATGGGCGAAAGGATCTATCGACGGCGAGGCCACGGCAATGCAAAGCCGAGCAACCTGCCATACGCTTCACCCATGCCCTGAGCCCAGTCCAGGACTACCGTGGCAGCAGCGCTCCGGGACGGCATGCTTGAAGCCATGTTCAGGCTGTGGCTGCCCCTGCTGTTCGCCGCTGCCCTAGCGGCCAGCGAACCCGAACACGTCCGCATCCAGCTGAACTGGTACCACCAGTTCCAGTTCGCCGGCATCTATGCCGCCGAGATGCGCGGGTATTTCGCCGATGAGGCCTTGGATGTCGAGATCAGCGAGACGCGGCCCGGGATCGACCCGCCGGCTGAACTCTCCGCAGGGCGCTGCCAGTTCGCCATCTACGACAGCAAGATCATCAGCGAATGGGCCCAGGGCCGGGACATCGGCCTGGTGGCCATCATCCTCCAGCGCAATCCGTCCGTCCTGCTGGTCCACGCCGACAGCACCTACCTGACGCTCAACGACCTGCTGGCCGACCCCGCGGCGCGGATCGTCGGCCCGGCCGGGGTGATGGACCCCGAACTGCGCCTGGCCCTCACCGCTCTGGGCCGCGACTCCACGACCGTGTTCCCGCGGATGAAGCAACCGGATGACCTCGTCGCCTTCGCCAGACGCGAACTCGACCTGCTGCCGGGCTACCTGTCCAACGAGCCGCATCGCCTGCGCCGCCAGAACATCGAGACCCGGGCCCTGCGCTACACCAGCGAAGGACGTTCGCCCTTCTTCGGCGACACCCTGGTCTGCCGCGGCGACCTGCTGCGCGACCGGCACGACCTGGTCACCCGGTTCCGCCGCGCCGTGCTGCGCGGCTGGGAGTGGGCACTCGACAATCGCAGCGAGATGATCGCGCTCATACCGACCCGTTGGCCGAGCGCCCGCCAGGCGGCAGATGCTACGGCGCTAGCCGACGAGGCCGAGGCGGTCGACTCGCTGATCGACCGCCAGGTCATTCCGCTGGGCTCGGTCAGCCAGACCCGCCTGGAGACCATCGCCTCGACCCTGCGTGCGGCCACCCTGCCTGGTCTGGTGCGGCGCGATCTGGTGTGGCAGGAGCCCGATCCCGACGGTTCGTGGATCCGCGTCCTCACCCTCGGACTCGGCCTCGCCGCCGCCGCCTGCGCCGTGCTCTTCGCCATCGCCTGGATCACCAGACGGCGGCTGATCCACACCACGATGAGCAACCAGCGGCTGATGGACCTGGCCGAGGCGTTCTTCCTCTTCCACGCCCAGGCCGAGGACGGCTCGCGCCTGCGCATGGTCCAGGCCAGCCCATCGATCAGCAGCATTCTCGGGGCGTCGCACAACGGCTATCGCAGCGATCCGGACACGCTCCTCCGCCAGGTCCTGCCTGACGACCGGCCGACCTTCGTCCTCGCCTTGACCACGGCGATCCAGGCCCGCCAGCCGCTGCGCCACCGCTTCCGCATCACCCATCCCGACCACGAGCGGCCCCGCCACCTGCTGATCCACGCCGTGCCCAGGCCAGACACCGCACCGGTCGAGTTCGACGGGCTGGTCCTCGACCTGACCGCCGAGGCGGACGCGACCGAAGCCCTGCTGGAGGTGCAGCGCCGCCTGCAGACCGCGCAGCGCAATGAAAGCCTCGGCCTGCTCGCCGGCGGCGTCGCCCACGACTTCAACAACCTGCTCGGGGCCATCCGCGGCAACGCCGAGCTGGCCATGGTCAAGCTGCCCGCCGAAAACGAGGCGCGTCCTCGCCTCGAACGCGTGCTGCAGGCCGCTGACCGCGCCGCCGGCCTGGTCAAGCAGATCCTCGCCTACGCCGGCAAGGGCTCGATCGAGGTCCGCCCGATCGACCTGGCGGACGAATGCCGCGTGCTCGGCGACCTGCTCAAGCACGCCGTTCCCGCCGAAGTATCCATCCGCCTGGAGGTCGACGGCAAGCCGCCCCTGGTGTTGTTCGATCCCGCCCAGCTGCAGCAGGTGCTGGTCAACCTCATCGTCAACGCAGCGGAATCGTACCGCGGCGAGCCGGGCGTGGTGCGCGTCCAGGTGGCGCGCGACCGCGACAACCACAGCATGGTTCGGGTCGACATCATCGATCAGGGCTGCGGCATGGACGCCTCCACGCAGACCCGCATGTTCGAGCCCTACTTCACCACCAAGAAGACCGGACATGGCCTCGGCCTGGCGGCGGTGCAGGGTATCTGCAAGGCCGGCGGAGCCCGGCTGGAGTTCACCACGGCCCCCGCTCGCGGCACGACCTTCTCGGTCTTCGTCCCGGTCGCCGCCGACTCCGGAGCGCAGCGCCTGCAGCGGACGCCGCATCCGGTCGCGGGCAAGCACCTGCTGGTCGCCGATGATGACGAGCTGATGCGCGATACGGTGGTGCAGATGGCCCGTCAGCTCGGCTACTCGGTCGATGTCGCCACCGGCGGGGTCGAAGCGGCGAAGCTGCTCGCCGACTCCTCGCGCGCGTATTCCGCGGCGGTGATCGACTGCGTCATGCCCGACCGCGATGGCACCGAAGTGGTGCGCGAACTGCGCCTCGCGGGCGACCGCCGCCCGATGGTCCTGGTCAGCGGGATGGTCGAAGCGGCGCGCATCGGCACCGGCATCCTCGACCGCAAGACGCGATTCCTCGCCAAGCCGTTCTCCAAAGCGATGTTCGAGCGCACGCTGCTGGTGCTGCTGCGTTCGGATTCCGATGCGGAAAGCGGCTCCAGCTCCACCTTCGCCGCCATGCAACGCGAGAGCAGCGTGCAGATGGCTCTGCGGCCCAAGGACGTCCAGTCCGACTCCTGACCGCGTTCAGTCGTCGCGCTCGGCGGTGCAGCCGACCCCAGGGCAGATGCGCGGGATGCGCGTGCAGGCCTTGAGCTTCACGCAGAGGAGTTCGGCATCCTCCTGGGACAGGCCCCGGCGCGCCGCCGCGCTGCCCTCGTTGTGCGCCTCGATGGCGATCATCTCGGCCACCTCCTCGGACAGGCCGCAGACCTTCTGCAGGCCGAGGATGACGATGTCGAACGGAGTCACATCGTCATTGAGCAGCATGACCTTCCAGCCGTGCTCGGTCAGCACGCTGCTGTCCTGCTCGGGTCTGGCGTACGGGTCGGGCATGGCGGCGAGACTGCCGCCGGCCCGGGCGGATCAACCGGCCACTGCCGCCTGGCGGGCGAGGCCGAGCTGGCGGCGCAGTTCGGCGAGGGCCGCCGGCAGCTGCACGGCCAGGTCCTGCCAACCGCTCTCGATCGACAGGTTGCCGTCGTAGCCGATGCCGGCGAGCGCCCGGAGGTAGGGCGCGAAATCGTCGCCGGCGACGCCTGGCGCGGTGCGCTTCTCGCGCTCGGCGATGTGGACATGCGCCAGCAGGCCGCCAGCCCGGGTGATCGAGGCCGGCCCCTCGCCATCGCGCAGCATGTGGTAGATGTCGGCGAGCAGGCGGACTCCTGGCGTGGCGGCGTCGCGCACGATGGCGGCCCCCTCGTCGACCGAGGTGATGAAGTTGCATTCGCCGGTGTTGAGCGGCTCGACCACCAAGGTGACGCTCTGCGCTGCGGCCAGCGGACCGAGTTCCTTCAGCAGGTCGACGAACTGTGCGCGGGCCCGGGCGCGGTCGAAGCCGTCGGGGATCCGGCGCGAGCCGCCGCTGCCGAAGACGATGGTGGTGATGCCGGCCTGCTTCGCGCGTGCGAAGGCGATGGTCGCCCAAGCGCGGATCGCCGCGCGGTCGACGGCCGGGCCGACGCAGGGCAGGTCGCCGGGCAGGAAGCAGTTGGCGGCGCGGATCGGCTTGCCGCAAGCCTTGGCCTCGGCCAGGCGGCGCGCCCAGGCGGCGGCATCGGAATCGCGCGGCAGCAGGAAGCCCTGCACGTTCTCCTCGACGTAGTCGAGGGTCGAGCCGGCGATGAGCCCGGCATTGGCGCTGGCGGAGGTGCAGAGGCCCAGATGCATGATGTCGATCTCCGTGACGGATCTGCCGGAACTATAACCTTCCCATCCCCAGCGGGTTAACATAATTCCGTTCCATGGATGCGACTTCCGTGATGGATCGCTGGAGCCGGTTCCGCCCATCGCCCAAACCCACGCTGGCGCTGCCGTTCAGCCTGCGTTCGCTCGGCCGCTACCGCTATGCTGATGCGGGCCGCATCGAGGAGATCCGGCCACGCGGCTTCGTGCAGCTCTATTGGGGGCTCAGCGGCCGCACCGGCTTCACCACCGATGACGGCGAAGTGGCCATCACGGCAGGCGAGATATTCGTCTATCCGGCCAACGCCTGGCACCGGCTGCACGCGCTCGCCCCCGGCACTGCGTACTGGTGGTTCACCGTCGACGGCCCCCTCGCCGACGAGTCGGTAGCGGCGTTCGGCCTGCATCCGCCCTGGCCGAAGCAGGCCGGCCCGCCACCCGAGCGCCTGTTCGAGCGCCTCGCCAACCTGATTGCAGACCCCGGGCAGACCGCCGAGCGCGCCGCCGCTGCTCTCGCCTGGGAGTTGCTATCCACCGCTGCCGCCGGCGGCCACGGCGCCAGCGGCGAGGACCTCGTGGTCGAGCGCCTGCGTCGGCAGCTGATCGAGCGCTCCGCCGATCCCGAGCTCTCGGTCTCGCGGCTTGCCGACGAGATCGGCGAGGACCGCAGCGTGCTGACCCGCCGCTTCACCCGCCTGGTCGGCGTGGCGCCGAAACCGTTCCTGCAGTCGATCCGCCTCGGCCGCGCCATGTCGCTGCTGCACACCACCGAGGCGCCGGTCTCGGCCATCGCCCGCGACTGCGGCTTCGCCGACCCGGGCTACTTCGCCCGCGCCTTCCGCGAGCGTACCGGCCTGACCCCAGAGCGCTTCCGCCGGGGGTGACTTGCCAACTTGCCAATCCCGAAGGCGACCCATGATCCGCCCAACGCTGCACTCGTAGCTCAGCTGGATAGAGCGCTGCCCTCCGAAGGCAGAGGTCCTAGGTTCGAATCCCAGCGAGTGCGCCAATGAGAAACCCTCGGTGAAAGCCGAGGGTTTTGTGCTTCCATCCAGCGGACACCATCGATCGAAACCGGCCGACGGACAGTATTCGGTTATTCGCCTTGGCATCTCTCATCCTCGGAAGCCCGGTCATCACCGCCCGATGTCTTGATCGGTAGGTTTCGCGACCGTATCTGACGCCTAGCGCCCCCGGCCCGCCGGCTTGCAGCAGCCGACCTCGACCCCGGGGATCGGCTGCGGGGCGTAGATCCCCAGCACGCCGGGACCACGGGCGAACAGCCTGGCGAAGTCGGCCGGCGCGTTGGCCAGCGGCACCCGCGACGTCGGCGGGATGAGTGGGCCGAGCACGGCGTTCGGTTGTACGATCGACGAGGCCTGCACCACCCGGGCGAGCTGGCTGTCGGCGCCGTAATCGCCGGCCGCTTCGTTCCATACCCCATCGACGTTGAAGCCCAGGCCATCGACCATCGTCACCATCGCCTTGCGCTTGAGCGACATGCCGCACGACGGCACCAGCTGCACCTGGATCGGCGGCGCGCCGGCGGGCCGCGGCGAGTTCTTCAGCCGCGAGAGGGCGTGGTCAAGGCAGATCTCGAGGCCAAATTCGATGCCGTCGATGGCGAAGAGCCCGGCGCCATCGTACCCGACGACGCGCTCCTCGCGCCCCGGGATCACCTCCTCGTCGGACGGGGCGCCGGCACGGTCGAGATGGACGATGCGCTCCCAGACGATGCCGGTATCGCCGGCGAGATCGGCCACCATGATGAAATCCTTGTCGGACATGAACTCCTTCATGGTGATGAAGCAGGTGCCTTCGAGTGCCGCGTTCATCTGCGCCGGGCTGAGCATGTTGCTATCCGGAGCCCAGCCCCCCTTCTGGACCAGGGCGATGTTGTAGGCCTCGTCGGCGCCGTCGGGGTCGAGGGCGGTCCCGATCGCCGGATCGACATCGGCCGGGTCGTCGCCGCGGGCGATGGTCGCGGCATCGTCGGTCGGCGACGAGCGGCCGATGCAGGTGCCGAAGACGCACAGCCAGTCGCGCCAATCAGCGCCGCGCACCAGGTGCTGCAGCCCGCCGATCAGGCGGTCGACGATGTCCATGTCATAGGCGCCATTGGCCCCCCGGAAGAAGAACTCCGGCATCATGAACAGCTTGAGGGTATCGGACGAGCGGTCGGCCTTCGCCGCCGCCTGGGTGAGGACCTCGTAGGTCCAGCGCAGCCGGGCGGAGATGTCGTCGTAGTCGTTGTCGAGTCCGAGGTAAACCTTGCCGCCATCCGGCGCGAAGTATGGCGCGGTGTAGATCTCGTAGGCGATGAACTGGATCTTGCTGTAGGTGGGCATGTTCGGCCTCAGGCGTTGGCGGCGAGGGGGAGATCGACAGGATCGTAGACGGTCAGCCGCCCCGGTCCGTCGGCGTAGAGCTGGTCGAAACCGGGCGGCGGATCGGGCAGGTCGATGGCGCGCCCGGCCAACGGCGGCTTCAGCACCGCATCCGGGGCGGCCAGGGTCGGCGCCACCGCGATCTCGCGGAGGACGGTGTGGCGGGAGAGGAAGCCATCGACGTTGAACACCCAACCGCCGGCCATCGCCACCACCGCGTCGGTCTGGATCGACATGCCGCACGAGGGGATGAGCTGGACCTGCACCAACGGCTCGCCGGTCCGCGGGGGCGAGTCCTTGAGCCGGCCCTGGGCATGGTCGAGGCAGATCTCGAGGCCGAAGGTCACCGACTGGATGGTGAAATTGGCGGCACCGTCGTCGCCCCAGCGCTGGCGTTCGCGCCCGGCGCCGCCGCCGCGGACCGGTGGCAGGTAGTCGACCCGCGCCCACGCCCCGTCGTTCTCGGTGGTGCGGATGAAATCGATCCCCGAGAGGTGCTCCTTCATCACCACGCTGGTGGCCGCGACCCGCGCCCGCGGATCGTCGGTGCCATCGGCGTTCCAGCCGCCGCGCACCACCGGGCAGATGTTGTAGGTCTCGACCGGCCCTTCGCGGTCGATGATGCGGCCGCCGTCGAGGCCGTCCTCGGTGGGGTGCGAGCGCCCGACCAGGGTGCCGAAGACGAACAGCCAGTCGGCATAGCGGGCATCGCCGACCAGAGTCTGGAGCTGCCTGATCCCGGCGTCGATGGTGCGCATGTCGTAGGCGCCCATCGCCCCGCGCATGAGGAACTCCGGCATCATGCAGATGCGCAGGATGGTCCCGTCCGAGGTCTTGTTCTTCCCGGGCACCGCCTTCTGCGCCACATCGACGACCTGGCCGATCCAGGCCAGGCGCTGGGCGATGTCATCGAATTCGCTGAGGATGCCCGGGTAGTCCTTCCGGCTCCGGTTGATGAACCGCGGTCCGGTATAGAGCTCGTAGCCGACGCATTGGATCTTCTGGTACATGCCGTGTGTTCCTGGGTGGTCACCGGACGGCCGTCGCGGCAGCCCGGACGTTGTGATCAGGTCCGGAGCAACCGCTTCTCGACGTCCTTCTGCTGCTCCTTCTTCTGCTGCCGCGTGCGCGCGGTCATCATCGCCGCCTTGAATGAGCCCAGCCAGGCGATGATCGCGTCGAGATCCTCGTCCGAGGCGATCGCCTCGAGGTCGACCATGGCGGCGGAGGCGGGTGGCGGCGGAGCGGGCGCCCCGGGCGGCGGGGGCGGCGGCGGCACCGGCGCGAGGATGGCGGTGACCACCACCCGCAGACGGGGATTGGCGACATCGTAGCAGAACCCCCAGCGCGCCTTGGCGATGGCGGCGCCGGCGACCTCGGGATTGGGATCGGGGAGGCTCAGCTCGTAGCCGATGCCCTGCATCAGGGGATGGCGCAACGGCTGCTCGTGCTCGGCGGGGGCGGTCATGGCGGGTGTCCGATCAGTGGCTGCGGCGGCCGACGGGCGGGATGCTGGGCAGCTCGACCCCGAGCTGGCGTGCCAGCCACATCACCACCTGGAACTGGTTGTCATGGCTGAGCGGGAATGTCTGCTGGATCTCGCCGATGCCGTTGACCGCCAGGTTGACGACCAGGGTCACCTTGGGCGACCCGTGCTGGATGGTGTCGCTGCGCAGCTCCCAGTTGACCCGGCCCTCCTTGTAGGCGAAACGCAGGATCGACAGATCCTGCTCGACACCCTTCTCGTGGCCGCCCCCGGCATCGCCCACGGCGTGGTGCTGGCTCATGGCGCACCCGACACCGGCGCCGCCGGTGCCGACCCGCGATGGTGACCATCGAGATAGGCCATGGTCGTGCGCATCGTGCGCTCGATGGCGTCGAGACCGCCGGCCAGGCCGGTGGCCAGCGGCGGCGGCACCGCCGGCGGGGCGGCGAGGAGCTGCTGCAGGCGCAGGCGCTCGCGTTCGAGCAGCGCCTGGGCGGCGGCGAGCTGGGCCTGGCTCTCGGCCTGCAGGCGCAGGGTCTGGGCGGCGACCGCGTCCTCGGGCGGCATGGCCGATGGCTGCTCGGGCCCGCTCATGCCTTGCCTTCGTACTGCGCCAGCACCGTGGCCGTGTTCTGGCCGATCGTCTTGAGCAGCTCGGCGACCGCCGCCAGGGTGGCGGTGCTGCTGGCGATGATGGTCGGGTAGAAGACGTTCTCGGGTTCCTGGATCCACTTCGCGGTGGCGGTGCCGATCGCGGTGGTTTCGATGGTGCCGATGTTGCGCATCAGGTCGACCGCGTCCTGGACCGCGATCGCCATCGACTGCCCCACCGACTGCACCGCCAGGCCACCTGCCTGCTGCGCCGGCAGGGTGGGATCGCCGCCGGAACCGCCGCCAGCGCGCCCGGCCGAGGCGAGGGATGCCGCCATCGCAACCGGGGCCGACGCCGGATCCGGGATCACGACGCCAGTGACGGCGGCATTGACCTCGGCCACCATGCTGCTGATCGGATCGGGGACGGGATCGCTCATCGGTGCTCCGGGAGGTGGGAAATGGGATGGGCCGGCTCAGCGCGGGTCACGACTTGGAGGCCGCCGCCATGATGCTCTGACAGGCCATGGCGACGACGACCGTCTCGACCTGCTTGGCGGCGAACTGCGTCGCGCCGGCGTTGTGCATCACCAAGGCGATGGAGTGGGCGAGCGACTCGTAGGCCACCGCCTGCGATTCCGCCCGCGCCTGCCCCATCACTGACAGGGCGGTCTTGGTGACCGCATCGACGATCCGCGGATTTACCTGCGGACGTGGCGGGGGTGGAGTCGCATCGGTCATGGCTGGTCATCCGCTGGGAGGAGGTGTGGAGGCGCGCTGGCCGGGCAGCTCAGCCGCGGCCGAGCAGGGTCTGGACGGCGCGCACGGTGGCGGCCTGGAAGGCGATGTTGGTCTGCTGCTGGGCGTAGACCGCGTTCAGCGCCGCCAGCGCCGAGGCCTGGGCGAGATTCTGGTAGAGGCTGGCCATCGCCATCGCCGGCGACTGCCCCACGACCGCGACGTCGACCTGGCTCACGGCATCGACGACACGTCCGTTGACAGTGGTGCTGGGTTGGTCCATGGGGGTGTCCGCGCCGTGGTGGATCCGGTCCCCATCGGCCGCCGCCGGTCATCCCGGCGGCGGCCGATGGTTACGGGAGGGCGTCCGGCTACTCGCCGCTGAGCAGCGCCTGCACCCCGACCGTGCTGGCGGTCTGGTAGGTGACGTTGGCCTGTTGCTGAGCGTAGACCGCGTTGGCCGCAGCCATCGCCACCGAGTTGCTGATCGTCTGGTACAGGTTGCCCATCGCCACGGCCGGCGCCGCGCCCAGGACGCTGACGTTGGTCTGGGTGATGGCGTCGGTGATCTGGCCGTTGACCGTGGTCAACGGCGCGTCGCTAGAGGTCGGCATGGTATGCTCTCAGTCCGGATCAGGCGGCAGTGCCGTTGATCAGGCTGCTGACGGCCATCGTGGTCGCCGCCTGGTAGGTGACGTTGGCCTGCTGCTGGGCATAGACCGCGTTGGCCGCGGCCATCGCCACCGAGTTGCTGATCGTCTGGTAGAGGCTGCCGACGGCCATGGCCGGCGCCTCGCCCAGGACCTTGACGTTGGTCTGGGTGATGGCGTCGGTGATCTGGCCATTGACGGTGGTAGCGGAAGAGTCGGGCATGTGGGATTCCTTGGAAGATATGGTTCAAGCTCGGCGGGTCGGCGACCCGCTGATCACTTGCCCTTGATGAGGTGGCTGACCGCGATCGTGGTCGCCGCCTGGTAGGTGACGTTGGCCTGCTGCTGGGCGTAGACCGCGTTGGCCGCGGCCATCGCCACCGAGTTGCCGATGGTCTGGTACAGGCTGCCCATGGCCATCGCCGGCGCTTCGCCCAGGACCTTGACGTTGGTCTGGGTGATGGCGTCGGTGATCTGGCCATTCACAGTGTTGGGGGTGGTGGTGGTGGGATCGGCCATGATATCCTCCGTGGTACGGGATGGTGACCGCACTGGAGCACAGCCTGTGCCAAGCCGGCCATCCGCTCGGAAAACGCGATTTTCAGCGCATATCCGCACATCCCATCCGAGGCCGGCCGACCTCGCTGGACGGAACCGTCCATGGCTCCGGATGGCGATGGACGATTCCGTCCACCCCGGCGTCCGTGGCGCATCCTCAGCCAACCCGGCCGTCGGCCTTCCCACGCAGCTGACGCAGCGGATCGCCAGGCACCTGCAGCTGACGCTCGACCACCTTGCGGTGGACTCCGAGTAGGCGCGCCGCGGCGCTCTTGTTCCCTGCCGACTCCCGCATCGCCAGATCGATCATCGCCTTGGTGATGCCGCCCAGCTTGTCGGCCATCTCCAGGCGGAGGACCGCCGCCGCCACCGCCTCGATGCGGTCGGTACCTGGCGTCGTCTGCCGCACCGGCAGGAACGGGAGCACGCTGGTCGAGGTCAGCGGATCATCGTCGCAGAGCACGGCGATGCGGTCGATCACGGCGCGGAGCTGGCGGATGTTGCCGGGCCAGGAGGCAGCGGTGATCGCCGCCAGCGCCTCGGGAGTGAAGCGCAACGTCCGCGCCTGCTGGGCGGCGAAATGCCGCACCAGGCAGGGGATGTCCTCACGCCGCTGCTCGAGGGTCGGGACGGCGATCTCGAAGACATGCAGGCGATAGAAGAGGTCCTCGCGAAACTGGCCGTTTCCGGCCATCGCCGCCAGGTCGCGATGGGTGGCGGCGGCGATCCGGCCGCGGAAGGGCCGCTCGGTGACCGCACCGAGCGGACGGAACATCCGCGTCTCAAGCACCCGCAGCAGCTTGGGCTGCAGCGGCAGCGGCAATTCGCCGATCTCGTCGAGGAACAGCGTCCCTTCGCCGACCGCGGCGAAGAAGCCCTCGCGCATGCCGTCGGCACCGGTGAACGCGCCGCGCTCATGGCCGAAGAGCTGCGCCTCGATCAGCGCTTCGGGCAGGGCGGCGCAGTTGATCGCCAGCAGCGGCTGGTCGCGACGCCGACCGCTGCCATGCAGCTGCTGGACCGCCACCTCCTTGCCAGTGCCGGTCTGGCCGGTGATCAGCACCGGCCGGTCGCTATCGGCCAGGCGGCGGATGAGCGCCAGCGTCCGCTGCCACGGCTCGGATCGGCCGACGACATGGGCCATCGGCTGGCCAGTCATGGCGCACGAGACGCGGCAGCATCATACCGCCAATGCTGTCGCACGACCGCGGCCTCCTCGGCCGCGGCGGGTGGTCCATAATCCGACATGCGTTGCTGGTCCCTGAATGTAGCAGCCGGCCGTCGATCGCAGGCAAGCCGTCCAGTCTACCGGAATACTTGCGGAGATGCAAATACGGCAGCGGGCCCCCGTCGCCGACCTTCGCATGGATATCGGGCACCTGGGAAAACGATGTTCGTTCCTTCCGCCTCGATGAGGACGACGTCGGACGAGCCATCAACCGGCCCCGTGGTCGGTGCTGAAGCAGTCGCTCGGCGCATGCGGCACCGGGCCAGCCTCCTCACGGCACCGGGCCGACCATACGGGACTCAACCTTCCACCGGCCATACCCTTACCCCTCCGGCGCATCTTGACCGAGCCGGTCGGCACCTAGCTTCCCCTCGCCTCCAACGGGAATCCAACATGGGCCAGGCCTTCACCATCTACAATTGCGGCACCAACTTCCACCGCGACTCGAATGATGCGGTCGCGCGGTTATGGCGCCAGACCCTGCAGCATGAGTGCATGATCACTGACGGACCCGGGTCCGGCACATGGAAGCCGACCTGCTTCGGCGGACGGGCAAACCCGGGCGGCGCGAGCAAGCTCGGTGGCCTGCTCTTCGGCACCGGGGCCGACAAGAACGTCGAGGGCGCCATCAAGATCCTCGCCGGCATCAAGCCACTGCCCCGCATCGTCAACCTGTGCGGCTGGAGTCGCGGCGCGGTGACGTGCGCGAAGATCGCCAACATGATGCACCGCATGGGACCGCCGCTGTCCCTGATCAAGGTCAACATCTTCGCCATCGACCCGGTGCCTGGCTCCAACGCCGGCAGCGGGAGCATGTGGCAGCACATCACCCTGACCCAGAACATCGTCTACTACCATGCCCTGCTCTCGCAGCACGACATGCGCGGAGTCGACGACTTCTTCCAGCCGACCTACCCCTCGCACTCCGGCACGACCAAGGTGGACGTCGACATCATGCCGGGCTCGCATTCGAGCATCCTGGTATTCAAGGGTGGCAAGCAGGAGACCGCCGAGTTGACCACGGACATGGCCAAGCGATTCCTCAAGAGCCATGGCACGCAGTTCACCGACGAATCGCTCTATTCGACCAACGACATCCTGCGCCGCTACGGACTGATCCAGGAGGACTTCCCCTACTACAGCAAGCTGAAGGGCAAGAACCTGGTCAACATCGAATCGCTCAAGCGCGTGGTGATGGACTCGGGCAAAAGCGTCGTCGGCTCGCTGTCGATGGCCAAGCCGCGCTTCTTCATCAACGAGCACCATCGCGAGACCTTCCGCATGCTCTATCCCTACCTCACCTCCGAGATCGACCGGCAGCCGCCGGCCAAGCCGTTCATCGCCGCGACCATGAAGGGATGGATGCCCGAGCTCGACCGGCTGATGGCGGCCAACGTCGAACAGGCCCGGCCGCTGCTCGCCTTCGCTATGCTCAACCGCTGACGGCTGGCGGCGGTCGTACAGAACGCGTTCGTTCCATGACCAACTGGTCTGGCTTGCCTTCCTCGGACCTTTCCCCACTCATCCCAAGCACTATACGCCTACCTGCGCTTTGAGCGCGACATCTCAAACACCACGGGGAGCGGCCACATGGCCGTCGAGACCGGCATAGCGCCGGAACCCGTCGAACCTGCCGGCATCACAGCCGCGAAGGGATTGGTCATGCCGGATTCTTCGTCCACCCCCATCATTTCCATTGGGTCGATTCCCGGCTCGCGGCGCATCTGGCTGCCCGGACCGTTAGGGTCGCGGGTGCCGGCGCGAGAGATCCCCCTCTCGACCGCTCGGGTCCTGCCTGGCCGGCAGCAGATCCCGGCAGAGCCCAACTTCGTGGTCTATGACACTTCCGGGGCATATACGGATCCCGAGGCGGTGATCGACATCCGCAGCGGCCTGTCGCGCCTGCGCGAGGATTGGATCGCGGCCCGCCAGGACACCCAGTTGGTTGAACCCCGGGCCAGTCGTCCCGAAGACGATGGATTGCGCTCATTCAACGACGTCGAGGCACGCGAAGTCTTCCCGGCAAAGCGTCGGCAGGTACGCATCGCGCATCCCGGCGTCAACGTAACCCAGCTGCACTATGCCAGGAAAGGCATTGTCACACCGGAGATGGCCTACGTCGCCATCCGTGAAAACATCTATCGTGAGAATCTCCACCGCTTCGGCCCCGTGCCCGCCGAGCGAGCCCGTCGGTTGGCCGGCGATCCGCGCGGGGCTCGACTGCCCGAGGAAGTGACCCCCGAATTCGTACGTGATGAGATCGCCGCAGGACGTGCCATCCTCCCTGCCAACGTCAACCATCCGGAAAGCGAGCCGATGATCATCGGGCGCAACTTCCTGGTCAAGATCAACGCCAATATCGGCAACAGCGCGGTGACATCTTCAATCCACGAGGAGGTCGAGAAGCTGGTGTGGTCGACACGCTGGGGCGCCGATACCGTGATGGACTTGTCGACCGGGCGCAACATCCACGCCACCCGCGAATGGATCCTGCGCAATAGCCCCGTCCCGATCGGGACGGTGCCCATCTACCAGGCGCTGGAGAAGGTCGGCGGCAAGGCGGCTGACCTGACCTGGGACATCTTCCGCGACACCCTCATCGAGCAGTGCGAGCAGGGCGTTGACTACTTCACCATCCATGCCGGCGTGCGCCTCCGTCATATCCCGCTCACCGCCGAGCGCGTGACCGGCATCGTCAGCCGCGGCGGATCGATCATGGCCCAATGGTGCCTGACGCATCACCGCGAAAACTTCCTCTACGAGCATTTCGATGACATCTGCGAATTGCTCAAGCGTTACGATGTCGCCTTCTCCCTCGGCGACGGCCTGCGGCCGGGCAGCGGGGCCGACGCCAATGATGCCGCTCAGTTCGCCGAACTCGACACATTGGGCGAACTGACCCGGATCGCATGGAAGCACGATGTCCAGGTCATGGTTGAAGGCCCCGGCCACGTGCCCATGCATCTCATCCAGGAGAACATGGATCGACAGCTGCGGGTCTGCGGCGAGGCGCCATTCTACACGCTCGGCCCCCTGACTACTGACGTCGCCCCGGGCTACGACCACTTCACCAGCGGCATCGGTGCAGCCATGATCGGCTGGTTCGGCACCGCCATGCTGTGCTACGTTACGCCCAAGGAGCATCTCGGGCTACCGAACCGGGACGACGTGAAGGAGGGAGTGATCACCTACAAGATCGCCGCCCATGCCGCTGATATCGCCAAGGGGCATCCGCACGCCAGGTTGTGGGACGACGCCTTGTCACGAGCCCGCTTCCAGTTCCGCTGGCAGGACCAGTTCCACCTCGCCATGGATCCCGAGCGGGCCCTAGCCTTCCATGATGAGACCCTGCCTGCCGAGGGCGCCAAGGATGCGCACTTCTGCTCGATGTGCGGGCCGAAGTTCTGCTCGATGGAGATAACCAATCTGGTTCGGGAAGAAGCCGACCGGATCAAGCAGGGCCTGAGCGAACAGGCGCGCATCTTCGCCGCAGGCGGTGGCAACGTCTACGGCTGATAAGGCCCGAGAACGTCCTTGAGTAGGCCGTGAGCGAAACCGTCAGACTTGGTTGACAAGGAAACCACATGGAGGTAGTTTCCTAGTCAACCATGCCTAAACGTCCTCCGCCCCCAGACGGCCCGCTGACTGCCCACCTCGGCTTCTGGCTACGCTTCGTCTCGAACCACGTCTCGGGTGCATTCCGGCAGAAGCTTGAGCAGCGAGGCGTCTCGATAGCCGAATGGGCCTGCCTGCGCGAACTGTACGAGCGCGACAGCATGGCTCCCAGCGCACTCGCAACCCTCCTGGGCATGACGCGCGGCGGGATCACCAAGCTCATCGACAAGCTCGTCACCCGCCAGCTGGTGTCCCGCTCGGCCAACGCCAGCGATAGCCGCGGACAGTTCGTGCGCCTCACTCCGGCCGGGCGCCGACTCGTACCGACGCTCACTGAACTCGCTGACCTCAACGAACGCGAGTTCTTCGGTCACGTGCCACCCGAAACCATGCAAGCCGTGACCCGTTTCCTGCGCGACCTCGTCGAGCACCATCATCTCCGCTCTGTGCCGCTGTCATAGCGCATCAACCAGCCATCCTTTGCCAGGAGCAACCATGGAAGCCCACATTGCCGACGTCCTCCACGAATGCACGCGCGGTGCTGACGAGGAACGTCTGGTTTTCCCGCAGATCATCGCCAACTTGAAGCAGGCCGGTGTCGAGCGTTATTTCGCCGATATCTGCAGGAACGAAACCACCTACTATCTGCCGTGCGGAGAGTCCTTGCGGGTTCCGATATCCTATTGTTCCACCGCACCGGCCCTCGCGTTCAATCCCGATGGCGTTGCCGCTGCCATCGTTGCCGCTCAAACCAAGCAGATCGCCTACCACGCCTTCTGCGACCGTATCGCAGCTGCTGGGTGCATAGGCTACCTGGTGTCGATCCCCGGCCGCCGGGCCGTCTATTATGGACGGACCGGCGACAGCCACACCGAACACTTCCCTACCTCGATGCCATGAATCCGAGAGACGTGACCACAGTCGCCAATAGATGGCCCTGTCTGGTGCTTCTGGCCGTCAGCCGAGCAACGCGGCTCCGCCAATCCTACTTGAAGTTGGTCTTGGGCCCCGGTGCGAGCTTACTCGTGAGCGCTGGCGCCGGATCCTTGGTGAATGCCGCACAGCAGGTCATGCTGCAAAAGCCCATGCTGAAGTGCTTGGTCTCGGCTCCCGTACCGACAGCAACCGGTACGGTGCCGGCCTTGCGGTCGACCTTCCTGCCATCCATCGGGCAAACGCTGTTGAGCGGCTCCGAGGACTCGCCCTTCGTGGTCGTGGTGGAACCATCAGCTTTCTGAGCGGGATCCTCGCTTTTCGGCAACGGCTGGGGCGCTTCTCCTTCGACCGCAAAGGTCACTCCGGGTGCGAGGGCGGCCAGGGCCAGGGCAGGTAAGATGAATCGGATGTACATGTGGACTCCATGGAAGCCGGGAAGCGGTCGGCTACGCACCGCCCGTCCCCGACGTAATGCTCGGATCCTATGCCATTCGAGTGCGCCACCGCATGGGGCGTTCTCCGTATCACTGCACGAATTCTGATTAAGGGCCGCGGCTCAAGCTTCTCCCTGCATACCAGGACGCATCGATGCACGCCCAAGCTCGCGGCCAGGACAGTTGCCAGCGGGGGTTGCGCGGCATATTTGCCGCGTGGCCCTCGTCCGTTTCACCGAGAACCTCGCGCGGCACTGCCCCGTCCACGACCTGGAGGTGGCCGGCACGACCGTCCGTGAGGTCCTCGACGCCGCCTTCCTCGCCCTGCCCAGCGTGCGCTCCTACGTCCTCGACGACCAGGGCGGGCTGCGCAAGCACATGGCTGCATTCGTCGACGGAGAGCAGATCGCCGACCGGCGCCTGCTCTCGGACAGCGTGCGTGCGACCTCGACCATCGATCTTATCCAGGCCCTATCCGGAGGCTGACATGCTGCTCCACATCGCCACCCGCAAGGGCCTCTTCGTCTACGACCTCGCCGGCGCGCCGAGCATCGTCGGACGGCACTTCCTCGGCTTGGACGTGACGCTCACGCTGGCGGACCCCCGCTCGGGCAACTGGTATGCCGCCCTCGAGCACGGCCACTTCGGCGTCAAACTGCACCGCTCCGCCGACCGAGGCGCCAGCTGGCAAGAAGTCGCCGCCCCGGTCTATCCCCAGCGCCCCGCGGATGCCCCGGAAAATGGCGCCGATGGTCGGCCGCTGCCATGGGACCTGAAGAAGATCTGGTCGCTCGAGGCTGGCGGACCCGACGAGGTCGGACGACTGTGGTGCGGCACCATCCCCGGCGGCCTGTTCCGCAGCGATGACCACGGTGCGAGCTGGTCGCTGGTCGGATCGCTGTGGAACCATCCCAGTCGCCGGGAATGGTTCGGCGGCGGCGCCGACTACCCGGGCATTCATTCGATCTGCGTCGATCCACGCGATGCTCGGCGGATCAGGATCGCGGTGAGCTGTGGCGGAGTCTGGCGCAGCGACGACTCCGGGGCCAGCTGGCGCAACACGTCGAAGGGTCTGTTCGCGGTGTTCATGCCGCCGGAGCGCCGCGAAGATCCGAACATCCAGGACGTGCACCGCCTGGTGCAATGCCGGGACCAGCCCGACCGGCTGTGGATCCAGCACCACAACGGCGTGTTCCGCTCGCTCGACGGCGGCGAAACCTGGCTGCACTGCCCCGAGGTGCCGCCCTCGGGCATCGGCTTTGGTTTCACCGTGGCGGTGCATCCGGAACATGGCGATACCGCCTGGTTGATTCCGGCGGTGAAGGACGAAAGCCGCATCCCCGTCGATGGCCGGGTGGTGGTCACCCGCACCGTCGATGGCGGGTCGTCCTGGGAGGTGCTGCGCGAAGGCCTGCCGCAGGAGGACGCCTACGACCTGGTCTGGCGCCATTCGCTGGACGTGAGTCCGGACGGGCGTCACCTCGCGTTCGGCTCGACTACCGGTTCCCTCTGGCTCAGCCGCGACGGTGGAAGCACCTGGCACGAACTCAGCGCTCACCTCCCACCGATCCACGCCGTGCGACTTATCGCAGAGTGACCCCCTGGGCCCTCGAATCGGCACAAAACCTCTCTGCTAGCAAGTCGCGGATGGGGCGATGGTTGCCCGACCTATGGCAGCTGCAACGTCATTGCTTCAGCGTCGTCGCCACCAGCGCGACAAGATCGGTTGCGCGGAATGGTTTCTGGATGAAGCCGCGTGCGCCCTGGTCGAGCAGCGACTGCGCCTCTCCGTTCAAGTTGTAGCCCGATGAGATGAGCACGCGAATCCGCGGGTAGGAAGCCTGCAACCTCGAGAAGGTCTCCGCCCCGCTGCATCCAGGCATGACCATATCGAGTATCACGAGATCGACGGATGACTCCGATTTGCGGAGGAATGCCATAGCCGCCTCTCCATCACTGCACATCGACGCGCGATATCCATGATCCTCGAGCGTATCTGCAAGGAGAGTACGGACCATCTCCTCATCGTCGACGACAAGGATATGGGCCGTCCCTGTCGGAGTTGGCGAACAAGCCGGGGCGGCAGCGGATGATCCCGAGCGGTGCAGGGGAAGACGGATGGTGAATGTTGAACCATGCCCTGGCTCGCTGTGCACGTCGATCCGCCCGGCGTGGCTCTGCACCACGTCATAGACGGCCGCGAGTCCCAGGCCGGTTCCCTTCCCCGGAGCCTTGGTCGTATAGAACGGCTCGAAGAGATGGCGTTGCGTGGCACTGTCCATCCCGATGCCGGTGTCCGATACGCCGATCACCACATGGCTCTCCGGGGGAGCATCGGGATCGACGGTGCCGCCAGTCCGCGTTTCGATAGCCGTTGTGAACGTAAGGATGCCTCCACGCGGCATCGCATCACGAGCGTTAATCGCCAGATTCAGCAGCGCGTTCTGAAGCTGGCTGAAATCGCCCAGAACGCTGTCAGGCGAGGCGTGCAGCTGCAAGCGGATCTCAATGCGCTTATCGATGCTGTGGGCGAGCAGCGCCGAAACCTCATGGACGACGTCATGTATCTGCACCTTGGCGGTCGAGTACTTGGCTTTGCGAGCGAAGGAGAGAAGCTGTTTCGTCAAGTCGGCGGCGCGCAGGGCCGACTTGATGATGTAGCTGGTCGAACGGAGATGGCTGGGGTCCGACAGCCGCTTCGACAGGAGTTCGGCAAAACCCAGGATCCCGGTCAGCTGATTGTTGAAGTCGTGGGCCACGCCACCGGCAAGCTGGCCGATAGCCCCCAACTTCTCGTGCTGACGCAAACGCTGCTCGCTGTCGTGGAGCTTCTGAGCTGCCACCTTGGCCGCTGTCTGGTCGTTGAAGACGAGGACAACGCCGACCATCTCGCCGTGGCGGCTTCGGATCGGAGCGGCGCTGTCACCGACCGACAGCTCCTTGCCGTCACGGGAAAGCAGGAGGCAGTGCCCACCCCGGCTGGCCACGGATTCACCCCGCAGGATGCGGATCACCGGAGAATCGATGGGGCTGCGGTCCGATTCATGCAGCACTTTGAATATATCGGCAATCGGCCTGCCGACGGCTTCGCGCAGCGGCCATCCGGTGAGCGCCTCGGCCACCGGATTCATCCTGGAAACCAGGCCTGCCGCGTCGGTCGCAATCACTCCATCGCCGATGGAATCAAGCGTGGTGGCCAGGCTCTCTTCGCTCTCACGCAATGCGGCCTCGGCCCGACGACGTCGGCTGATGTTCCAGGCCAGCGTAACGATGATGGCGACGAGCAGGCAGAGAAGCGCGGAAACCGACCAGATGAGGTGACGATACCGGTAGAACACGTTGTCCGGCTCGCCGACGATCAGACTGCCGGGCGGAAGAGCAGAGACGGGGATGCCCAGGCGCCGGAGGGACGGATATTCGAAGACCCACAAGTTCGGGCTGCGCATTTCGATGCCAATATCGGCTGCTGCAGTTCCATCGAGTATCCGCCTCGCCATGCCGCCAGCGGCGCGCCCCTGGCTTACACCGCTGGCCTGCTTGCCACCGACCATCCCGAAACCCCGGTTGAAATCCCATGTCGAGTAGATCGGCACCTTCGCGTGCTGGACGACGAACCTGGCGCTCTCGGCGATGTCGAACGACCGGCCATCCTGGTCGCGGAAGAAGAAGGAGTAGAGCACGAGTGCGCCCGGCTTGGCCTGATCAAGGATCTCGCCGAGTCTGGATTGGGAGACATCGTCAACCACATCCAGGCTTACTCGTCCTCGATTGAGGTCTCGCCAACGCCCCACCTCTCGGACCACGCCTTTTCCGGTTTCGGTGGTATCCGTGACGACAATCAGCCGGCTCGTCTCGGGGTGCAGGCGCAGCATGCAGTCAATCGTCTCGCCGATATCCGCCGACTCGTTGATGCCTGTGATATTCGCGGTTTCCGCTAGCCGCTCGCGCTGGAGGTCATTCACGCCGCAGAAGACCTGCGGGGTTCCCGGGAACAGCGCGTCGCGAACACCTAGGGTGAACCAGGTTGCGTTGTCGTCGCAGGAGATGACCACTTGGAATCGGCTGCGCTGGTACTTGGTACGGAGGTATGCCGTCAGCACCGGATCCCCGATGACCTCCGGATGCCGTTTGCTGTCCAGGTATTCGATCTCGATGTGAATAGGGCTTCCATGTTCATGGAGGACCTCTTCGATCCCACGCCGGATGTCATCGCTCCACTGGTAGCCAGGGTGGTAGGAGTTCAGGATGAGGACGCTTGGGACAGCATCGTTCGCCGGCAACTGCAAACAGGCGAGCAGGAGTACCGTCACGAGGGCCAACCACCTCCGGTAGAGCCAGTGCCCGTAATGCCGCCATCCCGAGGGGATCAGCGCCGTTGGGGTAGAGCTGACTTCGTCGACTGACATCTATCACCTCAATAACGTACCCTTGAATACTCTCCGAATTTCCATGCTTCTCAACCCAAAGCCATAAGGGCTGATCATGGTGGATCCATAAGGCATTGCATGACATATGCTTACAGAAACACAAGGCGCTCGAAACAGTCTGTCTGACTCTGCTGATCCTTCCCATCAGAATCCCCAGCTGCCTGAGGTGCTCTTCATCCGTCCTTGCCACCGCGTACAGAAGACCTGCGCCGCCCCTTCCTGGGCTGGTACACGGCCGCCGATATCTCAGCGGTTACTCGTGCGGGCAGCCTTGCGGTCCGCGGCTCAAACACGGAATCGTGCCACTGCCTGGCGCAGACCCTCTGCGAGTCGCGCCAGCTCTTGGGCTGCATTCCGTGTATCACCGGCTCCTGACGCAGCCTCCCTGGCCGCACCAGCGACAGCAGTCGCTCCGCTGGCAATACTGCTGCCAGCTTGCGCGACCTGATTGATATTGCTGGTGAATTCCTTCGTCGTTGCCGACTGCTCCTCGACCGCACCGGCAATGGCCTGCTGGAAGTCGCTAATCTTGCCGATGATCTCGCTGATACGCAGCAGCGCAGTCTGGGTCGCATGCGAATCGGCCTGGATCCCTCCCACTTTCGCGGATATATCGCTGGTGGCTTCGCCGGTTTTCCGTGCCAGGTCTTTGACCTCGGCCGCGACTACGGCAAACCCTCGACCAGCATCGCCTGCCCGCGCGGCTTCAATGGTCGCATTGAGCGCCAGAAGGTTGGTCTGCTCGGCGATGTTGGTGATGAGCTTGACGATCTCCCCTATTTCCGACGACGAACTCTTCAAGCGAGCCATGGCGGTATTCGCTTCTTCCGCTGCAGCCACGCCTTCTTTGGCAACGCCAACCGCCTGCTCAGCGCTTTTGGCGATTTCGTTTATGCTCGCTCCCATCTCCTCCATGCCTGCTGCAACCGTGTGAATGCTCTGGCCGATCTGAGTGGCGGCTGACGCAGACGACCCGGATTGCATAGACACGGTTTCGACGTTGCTCGTCAACTGCTTACTGACAGCAGACAACTCCTCTGCTGCACTGGCAACGCCATGTGCACCTGTGGTAATCCCTTCAACGGTGACACGCATGCCATCCAAGGTCCTGTTCAAGAAGGCTGCCATATCAGCGACCTCATCGCTGCCCGTGGCCACGGCACGCTTGCGCAGATCACCCTCAGCCAATGCGCCGAGAACCCCCTTGACCTCGGTTACTGGCGCGACGATGCCGCGCGTGAGCACACGGGCCAGGATTGCTCCAGCCACCACGGTTACCGCGAAGCACACGACGATTGCGATCAGACCCCACTGCTCCCAGGCTTTCGCCAAGGACTCGTGGGCTTTGATTTCCACGTAGGCGGCCGTGACCACGCCATCAATGGCCTTACGGTGCTGCTGGAAAAGCCCTTCGAGCTTGACCCGAACCAGATGCTCAGCGGCGCTGCGATCACTCGCCTTTATTGCGGGAATGAGCTCCTTGTTCACGACCTCGAAGTAGCTCATCACCGGATGAAAGCTGTCCTCAACCATGCCGGATCTGATCGTTCCCGGCGGCAACGCATGCATCCAGACGTCATGCCGTTCCCCATAGTCCTTGGCCAGTTGCGCGAAGCGGTGGATCAGTTGATCACGCACGGTGGGATCGGTGGTTGATGCCATTTGGTAGGCCGTCAGGTGCGCCTCAACGATGAACTTCGGCGGCGGCAGGATGTCGGCTACGAGATCCGACGAGGTTTTAATGTCGCGATAGATCGGCCCATTGACCTTGGCCATGGAAAATACGTAGAGACTTACACCTCCGAGCACGGCGAGACCGGCGATGGCAATGCCCGCGAACAGGAAGAAACGATGGGCGAGTCGCAAGTTGGCGAACATCATGGGCGAGCCTTCTGTGTGCAGAGAAAGGAGTACGACTTTGAAATCGTATGATGAGAAAGTCACAATTCAAAGGTTCAGCTACGAAGCTTGCAAAAATGCGATCGCAGGTCGCAACCACTTCTATGTCGCGCCCCTCCTAAGCCTGTACGCTGCCGCCACAATCTCCACCGGCTTTGGCCACCTTGCCTGGATCGGCTGCCCGACCGGCACCTCAAGGCCCAGGGCGCGAACCAGATGACGTCCTAGACCATCTGAGGGACTGTATTTCACTGGTGGCGATGCCCGGTGGATATCCCGCGCTACCGGCGTCCTAGCCAGCGTGCAGGCCAACGACGACTCTTGCCACCCGCTGAGCCCGCCCCCGTCAAGAATACTACGAGATCAGCGGTCGCCCTCGTGCCCATACTACCACTGGCTAGGCCATCCTTCTGGTCGGATTTCAACGCGACGGCCACGTGGGTCGGGTAACCCAGATTGAGGCGCAACCACCATGATCGGATGGCCTGCACTGCGCACCAGTTCGGCCAGATCCAGGTATAAACCATGTCCATCCCAGGAGACGATGCGTGGCAGAGCCTCGACTACCACCCAAGCCGAAGTCCAAACCCAAGCAGAAATCCATACCGAAGCCGAACACCAAGGTGCCAGACGTCGATCTCGTCGCGCTGCCTATGCGCGTTCGGTTCTCGCTCTGGATGCTCTTGGGGCGGCGCTCGGCCTGCCGGTCGATGCGCTCTTCGAGATGTTCTCGCTCGAGATGGCCAAGGCCAAGCGGCAACTCAAGGGCAAGCGCCTCCGGATGACTATCGCAGAGCGCCTTCGTCCCTGGATCAAGCGTTACCAGGAGCGGCAGCTTTGCATTCAGACATCCAGTTGTCCGTTTTCCCATCGCGCCCATGCCTCTCTGGCCCACATGTCGGGGTCGACAGATGCGCCGCAGCGGCGGAGAAAGCCCAGAAGGCTCTGGCAGTCTCGTATGAACAAGTCGCGCGCATCTGGGCAAACGGCCGCATCAACCATCTGGGGGACATCGATCAGCCAGTGAGTTCCGCGATGCAGCAGGATGTTATAGGCCGACAGATCACCATGCACCAGATTGTGAGCGAGCATACGCAGTATGTCCGCCTGGAGCAACGGCAGCAACGCGTTAGCAGTGTTCATGTCGATGCACGCCTCCCGCAACTGCGGAGCCGGCCTGTCGGGACCTCCAATCATACGCATCAATACCGCCGACCCGATACGTCCAAGTGGTTCAGGAAGGCGGAGCCCGATCTGGCGCAGCCGCGCCACATTTCGCAATTCATTCGCGGTCCACAACTCCAGCTTAACACGTAACCCGAAGGCACTGGTGTTGCGAATGGCGCGCAGTTGTCGTGTTTGCACAAAGCCAGTGCCAACGCCGTAGACAACGTCATCACGAAAACCGCGCAGTGATAGCGGAGTGTAGTACTTGAGGATCGCATAGCCGCCATCGGGGCGGCGGCAGCAGTGGATATGGGCTTCCTTGCCTGGGCGTAGTTGCCCGAGGTAGGAGGTAATCAGGCCCTGGTCGCGAAATCCGTCGACGAGGGCCGCGAGGTCGCGGTCGATGAGCATGAGGAGGTTCCGGCATTCGAGATACGGACGATGTTCATGTCGGACCTCCTTTCAGGTGTGTTGGCCGCCCGTTATGCAATACTATCCAGTTAGTCAACATACGCCGGCAGCGATGGTAGCCCGAAGCGCCTCCGGACACAGCGAAGGAGTATGCATTTCCGACCGGCTCTCCTACCTAGACTCATGCCATGTGCAGGCCAACCGTTCCTGGCGTTCAAACACAACCGAGAACGAGCGATCTGCCGAGCATAGACCGCGAGGCGATTCCATGCTGACAGCACAGGGCTTCCACCTCCTGGCTGGCGCCTGCCTAGGCGACCTGGACCAGCTCAGGCGGGCAGCCGACGACGTACTCGCCGACAGCCACGCCGCACGCAACGTCCTGCGTCGGTCACCACCCATCGCTGCATGTGCCGAAACGTGGGCCCAACATCCTGCGATTCGCGATGTCCTGGGTAATCAGGCCTTCGCCATCCGGGGCATCCTTTTTGACAAGATCCTGGGCGCCAATTGGCAGGTGCCCTGGCATCGGGATCGACTGATCGCAGTGCAGGCGCGCATCGACCTGCCCGGATGGGGACCGTGGACGCTGAAAGAGGGCGTCCACCACGTCGATCCCCCTGCTCCGTGGCTGCATCGTCGTCTGGCCATTCGCCTCCACCTCGATGATTGCCCATCCGCCAACGGCGCACTTCTCGTCATCCCCGGCAGCCATGTTGATGCCAGCACAATGGCAACCGCCTCTCCTGCGCTGGTTGTCGAAGCACAGGCTGGAGACGTGCTCGTCATGCACCCGCTGCTGCTGCACGCATCAGGTCCGGCACGGGTGCCCGGACGAAGACGCGTTCTGCACCTCGAATTCGCCTGCGACAGCCTACCCGGTGGGTTGCGCTGGGAGACTCAGGAATACCAGCCGCCTCCGCCAGTATCTCCGCCACCTGCTTGAGCCATTTCCCATTGCCGCGCAACGCCCATAGGTGATTCCCCGATAACACCCAAACACCGGTCCAATGCCGCCATTTCCGATCTGGCGCTGCTGCGAAGCTGCTGCTACGCTGAGGCATGGCAATACGGCAATCCAGATCGATCACGACCTACCTCATCGCGGGCCTGGCATGTCCCATCGCAGCGCTCGCGATCCTGGTCGGCATCAATACCTGGCGGCATGCTGCGGCCCTCCAACAGGCGAACGCCGGCGTCCGGGCTATCGCACTGGCCCAGGCTGGCGGCAACCTGATCCACAATCTGCAGACCGAACGGGCCGCCTCGGTCGGTTTCGTGAACTCGACCGACCAGCACTTCGCAGTCGTCCTTCCCCAACGCCGCAGTGCGACCGACGCCACCCTCGCGGATTTCACCGCATCCGCCATCGCCTACGGCATGTCCGGCGATACGGCGACAGGGATCGAACGCATCCAGAGCCGGATGGAGAACCTGGCTTCCGAGCGTCGGGCGGTCGATGGGCGTAGCCACAAGGCCGGCGAGGTGGCCAAGTGGTACACCGATTCCATCGCTGCCGTGCTCAGCTTCATCCCCACCCTGATCGACGATACGGCGGACTCGCAGTCGGCCCGGGCCGGTGCCGCCTATACCGCCCTGCTGGTCGCCAAGGAGCGCACCGGCCAGGAACGTGCCCTCCTGGTGCAGGTCTTTTCAAGCAAGCGCATCACGCCCGAGCAGATCATGCGCTGGTCGCAACTGCGCGGCATGCAGCTGACCCGCTTCGACGCCGTCGAGGGTTTCTCGACTCAGGCGATACGCGAGCTGCTCAGCCAAGCGCGCTCTGCGGAACGCGGCGTCGAACCTTTCCGCTCCGCCATCCAGGCCAGCCTGGCGGACGGGAATGCGAACGGGTTGGATCAGGACGCCGCCGCCTGGTACACGATGGTCACGGCATGGATCGATGCCCTCAAGACGGTCGAAGATGGACAGACCCGTGAGCTGGCCGCCATGGGCGATTCCGCTCGTGCAGACGCCCTGACCGCATTGCTGCGGGAGTCGATCTTGGCAGCTCTCGGCATCATTATCGCCTGCGTGATCGCAGTATGGACGATTCGCCGGCTGCAGGTGACGGTAGCCCGGATTACCGCAGCCGTCGAGACGGTACGCGCTGAACGTGACCTGACCAAGGAGGTCGACGGACGTGGCGTTCACGAGACGGATCGCATCGCCCAGGCCTTCACCGGCCTGATCGCCGAGGTGTCCGGATCATTCCAGCAGGTGCAGAAGGGCGCGGTGCAGGTGCAGAGCACCTCCGACCATCTGGCGCAGGCGGCCACCTCGGTCGAATCTGCGATGTCGACCTCCGACAACGCGGCGGCGGTGGCCGGCACGGCCGCCCACCAGATCGCGGAATACCTGCAATCCGTCGCCTCCGCCTCGCAGCAGCTCGCGGCGACCACGCGTGAGATCGCCAACTCGACCACGCAGACCTCCGAGCGCATGCGGCAAGGGGCGCGCCTGATGGGCGAGCTGAACCAGACGGTGGGCACGCTAACCAGCAATAGCGCCAGCATCGGCAATATCCTGCTGGTCATCACCGGCATCGCTGAGCAGACCAACTTGCTGGCACTGAACGCCACCATCGAAGCCGCCCGGGCCGGCGATGCCGGGCGCGGCTTCGCCGTGGTCGCCAGCGAGGTCAAGGGGCTCGCCCAGCAGAGCGGAACGGCCGCCAAGGACAACGAACAGCGCATCCAGGACGTGCAGAACGCCATCGGGCAGGTGACCACGGT